>NZ_CP111043.1:3527688-3880376 GCF_026250525.1 Chondrinema litorale | reverse complement strand
TACACCAAGTGGGTTCAATACGATATCCATTGGAGTTCCATCTTCTAAGAATGGCATATCTTCCTGAGGAACGATCTTAGCAACAACCCCTTTGTTACCGTGACGACCTGCCATCTTATCACCTACTTTCAGTTTACGTTTTTTAGCAATGTAAACTTTAGCAAGTCTTACGATACCAGCTGGTAACTCATCTCCAACTTCTAATGTAAAGCGATCACGCTTAAATTTACCAATGATTTCGTTTCTACGGTTGTTGAAGTTTTTAACCATTGTAACTACTAACTGGTTAGTAGCTTCATCATCTGTCCAGTTATCTAAGATAAGGTCAGAAACAAGGTTTACTTCTTCTTGTACCGCATAAGTACTTTCATCTTTGTAAGGGTTCTCATCTGGGAACAAGTTCTCTTTTATGTTCATATCAGAGAATTTAACTCCTTTACTCATGATCTCGTGACCAAATTTGTGTTTGATTCCAGTACAGATTTCACCTTCCAATAATTGGATTAGTTTTCTGATTAGTCTGTCTCTGATTACGATCAAATCACGGCTAAATCTATTTTTAAGCATTTCTACTTCTTTCTTAGACTTAGCTCTTTGGTCTTTATCTTTCTTAGGTCTTGAGAATAATTTAGTATCAATTACAACACCTCTTAATGATGCAGGAGCTCTTAAAGAAGCATCTTTTACATCACCAGCTTTATCACCGAAGATAGCTCTAAGGAGTTTTTCTTCTGGTGTTGGATCGCTTTCACCTTTAGGTGTGATTTTACCAATTAGGATGTCACCTTCTTTAATCTCAGCACCAATTCTAACAATACCGTTCTCATCAAGGTTTTTTACTGCTTCCTCACTTACGTTTGGAATCTCTGGAGTTAATTCCTCCTCACCTCTTTTGGTATCTCTTACTTCAAGTTCGTATTCGTCGATGTGGATTGAAGTGAATATATCATCTCTTACAATCTTCTCAGAAATTACGATCGCATCCTCAAAGTTATATCCTTGCCAAGGCATGAACGCTACAAGTAGGTTTCTACCTAGTGCAAGTTCTCCGTTGTGTGTTGCATATCCATCACAAAGAACATCACCTTTCTTAACTACATCTCCTCTTTTAACTAAAGGACGAAGGTTAATACAGGTATCTTGGTTAGTTCTTCTGAATTTACCAAGCGTATGCTCAACGATATCGTCGTCAAAACTTACTAGACGTTCGTTTTCGTTAAGGTCATAATTCATTTTAATAACAGTAGCATCAACAAAATCAACTACACCATCTGCTTCTGCAGTTAGTAAAGCTTTAGAGTCTTCTGCTACGCGTTTTTCAAGTCCAGTACCCACAATTGGAGCATCAGGTCTTAACAATGGAACTGCTTGGCGCTGCATGTTAGATCCCATCAATGCACGGTTAGCATCATCGTGCTCAAGGAAAGGAATTAACGAAGCTGCCACAGATACAATCTGGTTTGGCGCAACATCCATATAAGAGATTTTGCCTGGCTCTTCAACTGGGAAGTCACCCTCGAATCTCGCTTTAACTCTATCATTAACAAAGTTACCTTCGTCTGTTAAAGGAGCGTTAGCCTGTGCAATAGTATGTGTATCTTCTTCCTCTGCACTTAGGTATTCAACAGTTTCTTTACCTAAATCAACAACACCTTCACTTACCTTTCTATATGGAGTCTCGATAAAGCCCATTGAATTCACTTTTGCATAAACACAAAGTGAAGAAATTAGACCAATGTTTGGACCTTCAGGAGTTTCAATAGTACATAGACGGCCATAGTGTGTATAGTGAACGTCACGTACCTCAAAACCAGCTCTTTCTCTTGAAAGACCCCCTGGACCTAAAGCTGAAACCCTTCTCTTGTGAGTAATCTCAGCAAGTGGGTTAGTTTGATCCATAAACTGAGACAACTGGTTAGTACCAAAGAAAGAATTAATTACAGATGATAGTGTACGAGCGTTGATCAAATCAACTGGTTTAAAGTCTTCGTTGTCACGTACGTTCATTCTTTCTTTGATTGTACGAGCCATACGAGCTAAACCAACACCAAATTGAGCATAAAGCTGCTCACCTACTGTTCTTACCCTTCTGTTACTTAAGTGGTCAATATCATCAACTACTGCTTTTGAGTTGATAAGAGTGATCAGATATTTTACAATGCTGATAATATCAACTTTGGTTAATACCTTGGTATCGATATCTGTATCAGAAGAAAGTTTTTTGTTGATTCTGTATCTACCAACTTCTCCTAAATCATATCTCTTATCACTAAAGAATAAGTTTTGGATGATATCTCTTGCAGTTTGCTCATCAGGAGCTTCAGTATTTCTTAACTGTCTGTATATCTGCTCAACTGCCTCTTTTTCAGAGTTAGAGTTATCTTTCTGAAGTGTATTATATATAATAGTGTAATCAGCAATGTTGATATCAGCTCTGTGAAGGATGATACTTTTAACACCAGCATCTACAATGGTATCAATATCTTCCTGCTCAATAACTGAATCCCTCTCCATTACTACTTCGTTTCTATCAATAGAAACCACCTCACCTGTATCCTCATCCACAAAATCCTCAGTCCAGGTTTTTAATACCCTTGCAGCTAGTTTTCTGCCTACAACTCCTTTTAGTGCAGCAGCTGTAGCATTAACTTCTTCAGAAAGACCGAACAGATCAAGAATATCTTTATCTGTTCCCCATCCTATTGCTCTTAAAAGCGTAGTAACTGGGAATTTTTTCTTTCTGTCAATGTAAGCATACATCACATTGTTTACGTCAGTAGCAAACTCAATCCAAGAACCTTTAAAAGGAATTACCCTTGCAGAATAAAGTTTTGTACCATTTGTGTGTTTACTTTGAGCGAAGAATACACCAGGAGACCTGTGCAATTGTGATACAATTACTCTCTCTGCTCCATTTATTACAAACGATCCCCTTATAGTCATATAAGGAATATTACCTAAGAATACTTCCTGCTCGATAGTTTCAAACTCCTCATTATCTTCGTCGTTACAAGAAAGTCTTAACTTTGCCTTAAGTGGCACAGAGTAAGTAAGACCTCTGTCTACACACTCATCGACAGTGTATTTAGGTGGATCAACAGTGTAATCAATAAATTCTAATACAAAATTTTCTCTGGAATCAGATATAGGAAAATTCTCTGCAAAAACCCTGTATAATCCTTCTTGAGTACGTTTTTCCGGCGGAGTATCCAACTGGAAAAAGTCCCTAAATGACCTAAATTGGACATCAAGAAAGTCGGGGTAGTCGAGAACATTCTTAATTGATGAGAAATTTTTTCTTCCGTCTCTAATTGTTGCCAAGGCTATTTAAATTTATTTTGTAAGAGATACTTAAAAAAAATTATAATTTCTTTATTTTTGCTCATTGAAAATGAGTCCTAAAATAACATGCAAAGGTAGGACTTATGCTCTTAAATTACAAAGAACATTATATATTAATAAACTTTTTAATAACTTTTTTTCTCCCCTTGAAATATTTCATTGAAGTTTCCTATAAAGGCTCAGCTTATCATGGCTGGCAAATACAGAAAAATGCAAGATCAGTTCAAGAGGTCATTAATGATTGTTTCAGCAAGATACTTCAACAAAAAATAGAAGTTTACGGCAGCGGTAGAACTGACACAGGAGTCCATTGTTTGCAGCAATTTGCACATTTTGTATCAGAAAATCAAATAAATGCCAAAGATTTAGCCCATCGCAGCAATTCTTTTCTACCTAAAGATATTGCCATTAAAAGCATTAAAGCTGTTTCAGAAGATGCCCATGCACGCTTTTCTGCCCTATCAAGAAAATACATTTACAAAATCAGTAAAGAAAAAAATCCTTTCTTAACTGACTTTGCTTACCAATTACATGCACCTCTACATTTAAAGAAGATGCAAACAGCAGCAGATCTGCTACTACAATGGCAAGACTATACTGCTTTTAGTAAAACAAATGCAGGCAACGAACACCATTTGTGTGATATAACCGAAGCCTTTTGGAAAGTAGATGGAAGCATGTTGTATTTCCAGATTACAGCAAACAGGTTTCTTAGAGGCATGGTAAGATTAATTACTGGGGCATTATTACAAGTTGGTATGGAAAAAATGTCGCTAGAAGACTTTAAGCAAATGCTCGAATCTAAAAAAAGAGACACAAGAAGATTTGCAGTTCCGCCACAAGGCTTATATCTGGCAGAAGTAAAGTATCCTGCCGAGATTTTCATAAATGAGTGATAAAAATCGATACTTTTTAAAAAATCACCACGATTATTTAACTTCCAATTTTCATATTAAGAATAAATTGCAATCTTGCATTCAAGAGCAATTAGCACAATTTAGATTAAACTGCCAGACAGATTTTTTGCAGGTGAATGAAAACTTTTGATGAATTTAAGGCATTTCTAGAAGAGTCTTTAAAAGATGATCTTGATAGTTTAGAGACGAGAAGGAAAAACATGCGGCACTGGCGTGGCAGACTTGGTGGTATTTTACTTGGAGTTACCACATTAAGTTGGGCATTAGCCTATTTATATTCTAGTGTTTCTATATACATTATAATAGTGGCTGTTGTAATTACTGCTCCAGTCGTGTTTTTTGTTTACAAAAAGTACTTTCTAGACGAAACCATTCCCGAAAATTTTAAAGACCTCATTGTAAAAAATTTGGTCACCTTTGTAGACCCTTCTTTAAACTATTATCCAGAGCAACATGTCTCATTTGACGATTTTGAAGCAAGTAAGCTTTTTATGCTTCGCCCAGACCACTACATTGGCGACGACCTTATTAAAGGTGAAATGGATGGCGTTTCTCTTCAGTTTTCAGAACTACATGCTTCTTTCGAATCTAATGAAAAAGTGCAAAGTACGGTTTTTAAAAAAAAGAAGCTTATTTGGAAAAGTATTTTTGATGGGCTTTTTCTGGTAGCAGACTCTCCTCTAGAGTTTAATGGCAGAGTATTTATTCTTGATAATAACACATACAAAACACTAGGTTATCTGGGAACTCTCATCCAAAAACACCATTTCTATTACGGACAATATATATTACCTACCAACCACGATTTTAGAGACAAGTTTGCAGTTTATGCCGACGATAAGCTAGAAGGAGAAAAACTATTGTCTAAAGAATTTATGCAAAAAATACTTCGCCTAAAAAGCAAAAGTAAGTCAAGAGTATTTATATCTGTAATAGATAATAAATTATACATGGCAGTAAATATGAAAAAGGAAATATTTAAAGTAAACCTCAATAGATCTTTAAGTCGGGCAGAACACATTAAGAGTTTTTACAATGATCTTTACTACATGCTTACTATAATAGATGAGCTAAATGCCGACGAGTTTATGGAAGCTCCTGCTACTATGGGTGAAGACGAAGATTAAGCTACCTGAAAATGCGGAAACTTTTAGCTTATAGATTTTGTACAGGTTTTAACACATCAGGATAAATTATGAACTATACATGCAAATACCTATCTCTGTTTGTTCTTATCTCAATAGCTTCATTGTTTGAGGTTCAGGCTCAATATTTTAGCCCAGGGTTTTATCCAGGAGGATACTACAATAGATACGGATATAATCCCAGCGGGCTCATGAACATGCCACTGGTAACATATGAGAAAAAAGGCAACCTATTCTGGGATAAAGAGTGGAAAGTTGGTAGAGTAGTTTTAAAAAGCGACAAAGTTGTTGAAGGTTATAAATTAATGTATGATCTGGGAAACAACCAGATGCTAGTAATGGTAAATAATGATATTAAAACACTTCCATTAAAACAGATTAAATATTTTGAGTGGGTACATGAGCCAGACAAAAATGTAAGCTTCTTTGTAAACGGTTTAGATTATACAGTGGATGGCGTTGGCTTGGTTGGCATTTGCGAAGTACTTACTACTGGCAAAGTTCAACTTTTTATGAAAAAGGATGTTGATATTAGCAGAGATAATTATTTAAGTGGATATTATTCTGCAAGAAGTGTAGAGAGAGCATCTTCAAGAGTAGAGTTTTATATGGCTCAAGGTAATCATCTGTTTCCAATTTCAAAAAAAGCAAAAGAAAACACTGAACTCTTTGGTGAATATGCTGACGATGTTTTAAAATTTGCCAAAAGCAATAAAATCAAATGGAAAAAACCAGAAGACTTGGTTAAAGTTTTCGATTACTATAATAGTCTTATAAAAGATGCTGAATAACATTATAGAGTAGCACAAACTGCTCTGGTATTTACAATTAAATCTACAATACCAGATTTTATTTCTTTTAAGAGTAGTTTGTACCCACCTAAAAAATTGGGGGGCAATTCGTGAATATAATTTAAAGTATAATTTACTTCTATTGTCTTTTCATCTCCATACGGATAATAATTGGACACACAAACAGACATTTTTGAGGTTTTATGCATCATTACTCTACTAAAAGAATGATTATGTTGTAATACACTTAATGTTGGACTACCCAATTCCGGATTTATTTGTTTAACAAATTCTTCGATTCTGCTTACTCGATTATCTGTAAATGGTGGGCGATAAAAATTTAAATCATAATCGAAAGAAGGAGATAAAAAACCACAGTCTATATGAAACTTGTTTGTGCTAATTTTTTCAAGGTCATAATCGGGCATTTTCTTTTGCAGAAATTCTAAATTAGTTAGCAAGCTTTCATTAAAAAAATCAACTTCTTTATCTAATACGTAAACAACTTTTGTAAGCAAAATATAATAATCCTCCTCTCCTTTTTGCTCCCAATAATTATAATAATCCAACGGTTTTGCTTCTTTAAAAAAATCGAAATTGCTACTTCTATCTGTAGAAATTCTATGCAGCTTTTCATCTAGTAAACCAACAAAAATCTGTACTTTGCCATCATCTAACTGCCCATAATTTATAGGATAGTATAAATCAGTTTCTGTTTGTAACAAATAAGATTTTGAATCTTTAGAAAAGCTTAAACAAACACTAGTTAAGAAAAGAAGAAAAAATAATTTACTCATTAAATAATAATAGCGTAGTTCTCAAAACTATGAGAAGAATTTTACTTCACTTATAAATAATAATCGGGTAGTATTATTTCACTAAAAAAATTAATTTTCTAAGGTATTTGTAAGTTAGGGAGCCAATAACAATCGCAAATATAGATGAAATTCACATTTGGTCATTTTTCATCAAAAAATCTGCTAATTTGACTAAAAATAGCAATTACTATTAATTTTTACTTTAATGTCTTAAATGTATCTTTGTATGTATAAAAAAAACAGGTAACATTAAAACAGAATCTAATGTATTTTTGAGATTACTAACTTGAAAAATACAGAAAAAGAACAAAAAAAATAAAAAAAATGACAGCGCAAAAAACAAAGATTATTTATACCAAAACGGACGAAGCTCCAGCACTTGCGACCTATTCATTACTACCTATCATTAAAACCTTTACTGAAGCAGCAAATGTAGAAGTTGAAACAAGAGACATTTCTTTAGCCGGTAGAATTATTGCAAACTTTACTGATTACCTAACTGAAGAGCAAACACAATCTGATGCTTTGGCAGAATTAGGAGAAATGGCTAAAACGCCAGAAGCTAATATTATAAAACTTCCTAACATTAGTGCTTCAATCCCTCAGTTAAAGGCTGCAATTAAAGAATTACAGTCACATGGCTATAAGTTACCAGAATACCCAGCAGAACCTAAAACTGACGAAGAAAAAGCAATTAAAGCTACGTACGATAAGATCAAAGGTAGCGCTGTTAACCCAGTATTAAGAGAAGGTAACTCAGATAGAAGAGCACCTAAAGCTGTAAAAGCTTACGCTCAAAAAAATCCACACTCTATGGGAGCTTGGAGTGCAGATTCTAAATCTCACGTTTCAAGTATGGAAAGTGACGATTTCTTTGGTAATGAAAAATCGGTTACTGTAGATAAAGATTGCACTGTTAAAATAGAGTTTACTGCTGCTGACGGTTCAACTAAAGTATTAAAAGAAAAAACTGCTTTACTTGCTGGCGAAATTATCGATAGCACTGTAATGAGCATGAAATCATTAAAAAGCTTTATCGCAAAAGAAATTGATGATGCTAAAGCTCAAGATGTTTTATTCTCTTTACACATGAAAGCTACCATGATGAAGGTTTCTGACCCTATCATTTTTGGAGCTGCAGTTGAAGAATACTTTAAAGATGTATTTGAAAAATACGCTGATACTTTCGCTAAATTAGGCGTAGACTCTACCAATGGTTTTGGTGACGTTTACAACAAGATACAAGAACTTCCAAAAGCAGAACAAGAAGCAATCGAAGCAGACATTCAGGAAGTTTACAAAAACAGACCTGCATTGGCAATGGTTAATTCTGATAAAGGAATTACTAACCTTCACGTACCAAGTGATGTAATTATCGATGCTTCTATGCCAGCAGCTATCCGTACTTCTGGACAGATGTGGGGACCTGACGGCAAACAAAAAGACACTAAATTTACTATTCCAGATCGCTCGTATGCAGGTATTTATCAAGAAACAATAGATTTCTGTAAAAAGAATGGTGCTTTTGATCCTACTACTATGGGTAGTGTTCCAAATGTAGGTCTAATGGCTCAAAAAGCAGAAGAATATGGCTCACACGATAAAACTTTCCAACTAGATGCTGAAGGTGTTGTTAAAGTGGTTGATGAAAGTGGAACTGTTTTAATGGAACAAACAGTTGGAGAAGGCGATATTTTTAGAATGTGCCAAGTAAAAGATGCTCCTATACAAGACTGGGTAAAACTAGCAGTAAATAGAGCAAAAGCTACTGGTTGTCCTGCAGTTTTCTGGTTAGACGAAAACAGAGCGCATGATGCTCAATTAATCGAGAAAGTAAACAAATATCTTCCAGAATACGACACTACTGGTTTAGAAATTCTTATTAAATCTCCAGTTGAAGCAACTCGTTTCTCTTTAGAAAGAATTAAAGAAGGAAAAGATACTATCTCAGTTACTGGTAATGTATTGAGAGATTACTTAACTGACTTATTCCCTATTCTTGAGCTTGGAACCAGTGCAAAAATGCTTTCTATTGTTCCATTGATGAATGGCGGTGGATTATTCGAAACTGGTGCTGGAGGATCTGCTCCAAAACACGTTCAGCAATTCAACGAAGAAAACCACTTAAGATGGGATTCTTTAGGTGAGTTCTTGGCATTAGCAGTATCATTGGAGCATTTATCTCAAACATTTGATAACCCAGCTGCTCAAGTTCTTGGCGAAACTTTAGACCAAGCAACTGGTAAATTCTTAGATAACGATAAGTCTCCTTCAAGAAAAGTAAATGAGCTTGATAACAGAGGAAGCCACTTCTATTTGGCAATGTACTGGGCTGAGGCTTTAGCTACACAAGATAAAAACAGTGATTTAAAAGCAAAATTTGCTAAACTTGCTGAAGAGCTTGCAGCTAACGAAGAAAAAATCGTTTCTGAGTTAAACGGTGCACAAGGAGCTTCCATGGATATTGGCGGTTACTACCACCCAAGCGACGATTTAGCTTCTAAAGCAATGAGACCAAGTGCTACATTTAATAGTATATTAGCTTCTATTTAATTAGAAGATCAACGACTTTATTAAGTCTATAAATTCTAACACAACCGAGCCTGTCTGTTTCAGACAGGCTTTTTTAGTTTTTATATTTTATGCATAAAAAAAGAGGTTGCTAATCAGCAACCTCTTCAACATATTAAGTAGCTTATTAAATTAAATATCTACATTGTCAGAGCTTACTTTAGCACTAAAGTACTCTCTGTTCATTTTTGCAATGTTAGTTAAAGAAATTCCCTTAGGGCATTCAGCAGCACAAGCACCCGTGTTAGTACAAGCACCAAAACCTTCTTCGTCCATTTGAGCAACCATTGCCTCTACCCTTTTTTGTCTCTCAAGAGCACCTTGTGGTAACATAGCCAATTGAGAAACTTTTGCAGAAACAAATAACATTGCTGAAGCATTTTTACAAGCAGCAACACAAGCACCACAACCAATACAAGTTGCGGCATCAAATGCTACATCAGCGATGTCTTTAGGAATTGGCATCTCGTTAGCATCAGGTGCATTACCTGTGTTTACTGAGATATATCCACCTGCTTGAATAATTCTGTCGAAAGCACCTCTATCTACACACAAATCTTTAATTACAGGGAATGCCTGAGATCTCCATGGCTCAATAAAGATAGTATCACCATCTTTAAAAGAACGCATGTGTAACTGGCAAGTAGTTGTTTGGCTTGGTCCGTGAGGCTTTCCATTAATAAACAAGCTACACATTCCGCAAATACCCTCTCTACAATCGTGATCAAAAGCAACAGGGTCTTCTCCTTTCTTCAACAAATCTTCGTTAAGTACATCCAGCATTTCCAGAAAAGACATTTCAGGGCTGATGTCATTCACTTTATATTCTGTGATTTTACCAGAGGTCTTATCATCTTGTTGCCTCCATATTTTTAAAGTAAGATTCATGCTGTAATAAATTTATTCTTTTATCAAAAGTGATTGATGTATTATTTGTAGCTCCTTTGTGTAAGCTTCACATTTTCGAAGATCAATTCTTCTTTGTGCAAATTCCACGGCATGTTTTCACCTGTGTATTCCCAAGCTGCAACATAGGAGAAGTCTTCATCATTTCTGAGTGCTTCACCTTCTGGAGTCTGAAATTCTTCTCTAAAGTGACCACCACAAGATTCTTCTCTAGTCAATGCATCATCAATCATCAACTCACCCAATTCCATAAAGTCGGCAACTCTAATTGCTTTCTCTAGTGTAAGATTGAGTTCATCATTGGTACCAATCGTTTTAAGGTTTTTCCAGAATTCAGCTCTTAATTCTTGAACCATTTTCTTCGCACTCTTTAAACCATCTGCAGTTCTAGACATTCCACAGTATTCCCACATAATTTTACCTAACTCTCTGTGGAACTCATCAACAGTTTTATCTCCATTGATGCTCAACAATTTATTGATACGCTCTTTAGCTTCTGTCTCGGCCTTTTTAAATTCTGGATGATCTGTAGAAGGTACAGCATAAGGTACTCTTGCTAGATAGTTACCGATAGTGTAAGGAATTACAAAGTATCCATCAGCTAAGCCTTGCATAAGTGCACTAGCACCTAATCTGTTTGCTCCGTGGTCTGAGAAGTTAGCCTCGCCAAGCGCAAATAGACCTTCAACATTCGTCATTAAGTGATAATCTACCCATAAACCACCCATTGTATAGTGAACTGCCGGATAAATCATCATAGGCTCTTTGTATGGATTCTCATCTGTAATCTGCTGATACATATCGAACAGGTTACCATACTTAGCACTAATGGTAGACTCACCATCTCTTTTGATTGCATCGCGGAAATCAAGATATACAGCCAAACCAGTAGAACCAACACCACGACCTTCGTCACATACATATTTAGCATTTCTTGAAGCAACGTCTCTTGGTACAAGGTTACCAAAAGAAGGATATTTTCTTTCCAAATAGTAGTCTCTATCATCTTCTGCAATATCAGATGCCTTTTTCTTACCACTTTGCAGTGCTTTTGCATCTTCAATTGTTTTTGGAACCCAAACTCTACCATCGTTTCTCAAAGACTCAGACATCAATGTCAACTTAGACTGATACTCACCGTGTACCGGAATACAAGTTGGGTGAATCTGAGTGAAACATGGGTTAGCGAAAAGGGCGCCTTTTCTATGTGCTCTCCAAGCTGCAGAACCATTACTACCCATTGCGTTTGTTGATAGATAGAATACGTTTCCGTATCCACCAGTACAAAGCAATACAGCATTTGCAGAATGAGATTCTATTTCACCAGTAATTAAGTTTCTTGTTACAATACCCTGAGCTTTGCCATCTATAAGCACAACATCCAACATCTCTGTTCTTGGGTACATTTTAACTTTACCAGAAGCAATTTGTCTTGAAAGTGCACTGTATGCACCTAACAATAACTGCTGTCCTGTTTGGCCTCTAGCGTAGAAGGTACGCGATACCTGAGCACCACCAAATGAACGGTTAGATAATAACCCTCCGTAGTCTCTTGCAAAAGGTACACCTTGAGCAACCGCTTGGTCGATAATGTCTACACTCACCTCAGAAAGTCTGTAAACATTCGCCTCTCTTGAGCGGTAGTCACCACCTTTAATTGTATCGTAGAATAATCTAAAAATACTATCACCATCGTTTTGATAGTTTTTTGCAGCATTGATACCACCCTGTGCAGCAATACTGTGTGCCCTTCTTGGACTATCTTGAAAACAAAATGCTTTTACGTTGTAGCCGAGTTCTGCCATAGAAGCCGCTGCTGCTGCTCCAGCCAAACCAGTACCTACAACTATCACTTCATATTTTCTTTTATTAGCTGGGTTAACCAGCTTCATATTAAATTTATGTTTGGTCCACTTTTCAGCCAATGGGCCTTCAGGGATATTTCCTTCTAATTTCATAATGTGAAAGATATATGTCTTAAAATGAATTCTTAATGATTACCTGATGTCTATTATTTTGGTTTGATCAATTTATAAAATTATTGACCAAGCTGAGCCATTTGTATCATCTGTTCGTAAACACTGACATCGATTTTACCTGATTGACTCCAGATAAAAATTACAATTGGCTGAATCGCAAATAATAAAGGAATTATTACTGCAAAGGCAATCCCGAATTTTTTAATAAAAGAATTGTATTTAACGTGATTCAAGCCTAATGTCTGGAATGCGCTAGCAAAACCATGAGACAGGTGATAACCTAAAAACACCATACTTACAACATATATGAGTGTATACCACCATTGTGAAAATGCTGCTACCACCAAAGCATAAAGATTTTTGTATTCAACACCATCGTAATCAACCATCGGCATACTACCACCAAACTTCATTTCGAACCAGAAAGAACGCATGTGGATAACCAAAAACACTAAAATAACTGAACCTAATAAACCCATGTTTCTAGAAGCCCAACTACTGTTGGTTGAAGCTTTTTCGTAAGCATAATTTACTGGTCGTGCACTACGGTTAAGACGTGTTAGAATAATAGAATAAATAATGTGAATGATAATACCGGCATACAGAAGGTAAGAAGTGGTTTTAATCAACGGATTTGTAGTCATAAATTTAGCGTATACGTTGAAAGCTTCTCCGCCATCTAGTTTTAATAGCTGCATGTTTCCTATCATATGTACAACTAAGAATGTGATAAGAAACAAACCGGTTAAGGACATAATCAATTTTCGCCCCAGCGAACTTGATAAAGATTTAGTAAACCAACTCATGTATTAAGTATATTTCTGTAACTTGAATGAATAACTGTAAAACAATTACTGAAAATTTTATATCAGATTCTCGATCTGACGCATCTAATCGCTTTAAATGCGACCAAATTTAGCTCCCAAGTGCTTACTAAACAAAGGTTAACGAAGGGCATTTCTTATTAAGAAAAATTCTAAATAAGATGATTTATGAGCTAATCTAAAAGTGGGATTTTATATGACAATTGTCATGAAAAGGAAAGCAAAAAGATGAATTTTTAGAACATGAAGGCTGTTCCTAGATTGAGCATTAATGCTTTTTTATAAATGTATCTGGCAACTACCAAATCTTGAGCAGCACTGCCAACCGACTTAAAAACTGTAATTTCTTGATCGTTTACTCTGCCAGCTTTTTTTCCTGCTGCAATTTCTCCTAACTCACAGTTTAAGTCATCTTCTGTTATTAAACCTGCTTGAATAGTTTTTACAATATCTCCAGCTTCGTGTAAGCAAGCATCTTTTCGATCGATTACTAATTTAGAAGCTGTAATAGTTTCTACCGGTATTTCAGACATTTTAGGAGAATATGCACCTACTGCATTAATATGTACACCTGCTTTTAATTGATGATGTTGAAACAAAGGTTCGTAAGCTGTAGTAGCCGTACAAATGATATCAGCATCTTTTAAATCATCAACATTTCCCGGCTCAACTTTAATTTTTAGCTTTTCTGCCATTTCATCTGCAAAAGCCTTTGCCTTTTGAGGGGTTCTATTAATCACCTTTGCTTTAGCAATATTTCTTACTGCACAAACTGCTTCTAACTGAGTTCTGGCTTGTACACCTGCTCCAAAAATTGCTACTGTTTCTGCATCTTTTCTAGCCAGATAATCTGTAGCCAAACCAGAGCCCGCTCCAGTTCGCAAAGCAGTAATCCAACTGGCTTCCATTAAAGCCAGTGTTTCACCAGTTTCTGTATCTAATAGCAGAATTACTGCATTAATAAAAGGAAGGTTTTTATCGATATTCTGTGGATTCATGCCTACCACTTTTAAGCCCAGACTCTTATTTTCTGGCATAGAAGCAGGCATAAATAAAGCTGTAGTTTCGGTAGATTTGTTGTTTAACACATGCCTTACTGGTACTTTCCCCTCTCCTGTTGAAAGCTCGGCAAAAGCATCTTTCATTAATGCAATTGCCTGTTTCATATCGATACAAGCTTGAATGTCTTTTTTTGAGAGAAGTAGCATATGTTCAATTAAATATCAATTGGATTAAACATCAATCCAGTTACCGTCTTCTTTAATTAGCTCTATAAGTTCGTCTACTGCATTAACAGATGGCACATTGCGCTTTACCACTTCTTTGCTTCTGTATAATGTAATCTTACCTTTACCAGAACCTACATAGCCGTAATCTGCATCTGCCATTTCTCCCGGTCCATTTACAATACAGCCCATAATACCAATTTTTACTCCTTTTAAGTGGTCGGTACGCTTTCTTATCATGGCTGTAGTTTCTTGTAAGTCGAAGAGGGTTCTACCACAAGAAGGACAAGAAATATATTCTGTTTTGGTCATGCGTGTTCTTGTAGCTTGCAAAATACCAAAAGCAGTACTGTTACTTATTTTCACCTGATTTAAAAGTGTTTCTTTATCAGCATCTGAAGCATACCTCAACATTACACCATCACCAAAACCATCTACAAATAGTGCTCCTGCATCTGTCGCCGCATATAGTTGAAATTCATCATCAGATACATTATCAAATGCTCTTCTTATGATTACAGGAATACTTATATTATTATGGTATAATTCATAAAAGGCTCTGCGCATTTCTGGCATTGCATGCTCATTATCAGTCTCTAATACGATAACAGCATTTTGCAATTCTTTTACTTGTGCTAATATTTCACCATTTAATTCACTGGCTTTAATCAAAACGAAGTTAAGATTTGGATGCGCCAAACAAATACCATGGTTCACATCGGCTAATTCAGCTGCTGTAAACAAAGGTAAAATATTCGCTTGGTCGTCTACTGACTGCCAAATGTCTGCATCTACTATTTCTTTTACTCCATTAGGCAACATAAAGCCTAACTTGTTTTTACCAGTATAGATAAAATCGCAACCTTGGTCATTCATCGACCATTTATCAAGTTCTGGCAAATAAAACTGCCCTACACTTTTTAGGTCTTTTACATCAATTTCTGCTAAATGGCTTAAATCTGCTACAACTCTTGGCACATTAGTACCTCCTATATTTTGCACCTCTGTACTCTCTCTTTTTTCATAATCAAATGGATTTTTAGGAGCTTTTGTAAGAGGTAAAATTGTTTTTGCTTTTTCTGCTCTGTGTGTATAGCGATTGATAAGCGAAGCAGCTACTGGGGCTTCCGCTTCTGGCTCTTCTGTTAACGAAACTCGTACTGTATCACCTAATCCATCTTCAAGCAAGGTTCCGATACCTACTGCTGATTTTATTCTGCCATCTTCACCATCACCAGCTTCTGTTACACCTAAATGCAAAGGGTAAGGCTTTAAACCTTCCTCATCTAGTTTATTCACCAACAAGCGATAAGCTTGCACCATCACCTGTGGATTGCTAGACTTCATCGAAATGGCAATATTATAGTAATTTAGGTCTTCACAGATTCTTAAAAACTCTAAAGCCGACTCTACCATACCAAGAGGTGTATCTCCATAGCGACTCATAATTCTATCTGAAAGGGAACCATGATTTGTGCCAATACGCATAGCAGTACCATATTCTTTACAGAGCTCAACCAAAGGAGTAAACCTTTCTCTTATTCTGTCTAGCTCTTCATTATATGTAGAGTCTGTATATTCTATATGCTCAAAGCGTTTTTTATCTGCATAGTTACCCGGGTTTACCCTTACTTTTTCTATAATTCTCGCAGCCATTTCAGCAGCATTGGGGGTAAAATGTATATCTGCAATTAAAGGAACAGTATAACCTCTCTTTCTAAGCTCTTGCTTTATATTCTCTAGATTTTTAGCCTCCTTTATACTTGGCGCTGTTATTCTCACATATTCGCAACCCGCCTCTACCATTCTTATGGTTTGCTCAACAGAACCAATGGTATCCATTGTATCTACAGTAGTCATAGATTGCACCCTAATCGGATGCATACTGCCCATAGGTATATCTCCTATTTTTACTTCAACAGTTTCTCTTCTTTTGTAAGCACTAAGGCTTTCGCAATATTTATATATATCATTCAGAGTTTGAGAGTTCATGCTACTGTATTAGTTTTTAAAGTTTAATTGGCACCTGCCTAAACACCTTTGGTATTATTATTTAGCAGTTTTAACTTCTTATTCTTCATTTAAAATCACTTTTACAAGAAGATAAAAATTATCTAGTAGAAGTAAACAAAGTTAGCATTTCAAGCTATAATGTAAAACACACAATATTAACAGATGCTAAACACAGTTTTGAAGCACAAAGTTATAGCAGACTTTATAAAAGACTTAGCATAATTTATTTTATTCATAGAATTTTAACTTTAAATAAAATAAGTTAGAAGTAAATCTCACCCATGTACTTGCTCTAAAAATCTTTTAGCCGTCTCAAATTTTAAATTTCTATTTTTTAAACTTAAAATAAGGCTAAGCTAAAAAATCTATTTTTGAAGGTATTTACGAATTTTTATTTTTTGAATGTTACTACAGGTAAATTAATATGAAGACATTATCTTTTAAGGGAAAATTTATGTTAATTTACAAAAAAAGTTAAAGACCTCTATGTTTAATAATCCTGAAGTATTTTTAGGCATTTTTAATTCTTCAGCCGAATCTATCATACTAGTTAATGATAAAGCACAAATTGTAGCAGCAAACCCATCTGCAGCAAAAACATTCGGTTATGGAGAGGGTGAATTAGTTGGTCTTAAATTAGAAGCACTCATTCCATCCAGATACGAAACGAAACACATAGAGTATCGCGATCACTATTTCCATGCCCCTAAGCAAAGAGCAATGGGCAAAGACTTGGACTTATACGCCTTACGAAAGGATGGCTCGGAGTTTCCTGTCGAAGTGAGTTTAAGCTACCACAAATACGAAGGCAAACTGTTAGCAATAGCGTTTATCATCAATATTACAGAAAGAAAACTCACCGAGCAGAAACTTATCAAAAGCGAAGAGCGCATGCGCTATTTCGTAAAAAACACTCCTGTTTCTGTCGCCATGACAGACATTAACCTCAAATACCTTTTATTAAGCGAAAACTGGTTACGTGAATTTGAATGCGAGAAGCATGAAGATATGGTAGGAAAAAAACACAATGAGGTTTTTCCAAACCATCAGGAGAAGTGGATAGCCATGTACGAAAAGGGATTAAAGGGTGAAATTATAAGAAATGAGAATGACTTGATTATCAATCACGATGGCTCACAGGAATGGCTCCGCTGGGAGGTTCATCCTTGGAAAAACGACTCAGGTGAGATTGGTGGTTTAATCATCTTTGCCGAAGATATTACCAAAAGAAAAATTGCTGAATTGGCTCTAAAAAGCAGCAGAGCTAAGCTAAAAAGATATGCATCTGACTTAGAAAGAAGCAACAGAGAGTTAGAAGACTTTGCCTATGTAGCTTCTCACGATTTACAAGAACCTCTTAGAAAAATAAGAACTTTTGGCGATAGACTAGCAAAACTAGAAGCCGAAACAATTTCTGAAAAAGGGCAAGATTATATGAGCAGAATGCTAAAATCGGCAGAAAGAATGCAAACGCTCATTCAAGACTTGTTAACCTATTCTCGAGTAACTACCAAAGGACTTCCTTTTAAGGAAATCGATCTAAATATATTACTAGAAGATGTTCTAGGCGATCTTGAAATTACTATTGAAAAAAACAATGCTACTATCGAGTCTGACTCATTACCAACTATTATGGGAGATGAAACACAGTTAAGACAGTTGTTTCAAAATCTTATTTCTAATGCAATTAAATTTAGAAAAGAAGATGAAAACCCTATTATAAAAATTTATACTGAAGAACAGACGAATCATTATATCATATCTTTTAAAGACAACGGAATCGGTTTTGACGAAAAATATCTAGACAAGATATTTAATATCTTCCAAAGACTGGAAGGTAAAAAATATCCCGGTTCTGGTATTGGGCTATCTATTTGCAAAAAAATTGCCCAAAGACATAATGGTGATATTACTGCTAAGAGCCAATTAGGCACAGGCTCTACTTTCATTGTGAAATTAGCAAAAAATTAACGTTATAAATGTAAATTTTAAGATGGAGAAGGATAACGCAAAACCAATCGTGATTTTATATGCCGATGACGACCCTGAAGACAGAATGCTCGCACAAGATGCATTTGAAGAGAGTCGGCTTGCAAACGACTTACATTTTGTCGAAGATGGTGAAGAACTAATGGATTATCTATTAAACAGAGGCAAGTATGAAGATGAAAAACAATATCCAAACCCTGGATTAATATTACTTGACCTAAACATGCCCCGCAAAGACGGCAGAGAAGCTATTAAAGAAATTAAAGATGTACCCAAGCTAAAGCCTATCCCAATTGTTGTTCTTACAACCTCAAGAGCAGAGGAAGATATTCTCAAAACTTACAACTTAGGAATCAACTCTTTTATAACTAAACCAGTAACATTCGAAGGACTTGTAGATATTATGAAAACACTCGGCAAGTACTGGTTCGAAATTGTTGAGCTTCCAAAAATATAATTAATAGCACCTTTATCTATTACTAAGGTGCTTTTTTAAAAATTTGAACAAACTTTTTTAATGGCAACCCGAATCCTGCTGATAGATGATGATGAAGACGATTACATCATCACTAGGGAAATTATTGAAGAAATAAAAATCAGAGAATATATTATAGACTGGATTGATAACTATCAGGAAGCAAAATCTGAGATTTTAAAAAATGCACACGATGTTTATTTGGTAGATTATCGACTAGGAGCAAAAGATGGCTTACAAATAATCGAAGAATCGGTAGTTGAGGGTGTAAATGGGCCTTTTATTTTATTAACTGGCCAAGGTGATATTGAAACAGATGAAAGAGCCATGAAAGCTGGAGCTTTTGACTACCTTGTAAAAGGGTCTTTTAATGCATTCGAGCTTGAGCGTTCAATCCGCTACAGTATTGAACACATCAATTACATTAAAGAAATACAAAAACTAAATGTTGAGTTAGAAGAACGTGTAGAAGAAAGAACCTCTGCCTTAGAAGAAACAGTTGGAGCTTTAGAAAAAACCAATAAAAAACTTAAAGACCAGATAAGAGTTAGAAAACTAGCAGAAGAAGCATTAAGAGAAAGTCAATACCTCTACAGCACAATTTCGCATAACTTTCCTAATGGTGCAATTAATGTGTTTAATCGAAGCCTCGATTATGTTTTTATAGATGGAAAAGAGCTTACAAAACTCAACTTGGTGAGCGAAGAGCTAATCGGTAAACCTTTTACTGTTTTTTTTGGTGAAGACTCTACTCAAACTACTGAATACATAAAAGAGCAGTTTCTCAGAACTTTTAATGGAGAGATGCTTACGTTCGAAATGAAGGTAAGAGAAAATCATTATTTTTTGCATTGTGCCCCTCTCCCCGATGCCAACGAAGATATTTCTCAAATACTGGTTGTAGCAGAAAATATTACTGATAGAAAAAAGGCTGAAGAAGAAGTACGTAAAGCGCTCGAAAAAGAGAAAGAATTAAATGAGCTGAAATCGCGCTTTGTAACCATGGCTTCTCATGAGTTTAAAACTCCTCTAAGTACCATACTTTCTTCATCTTCGCTTATTGCGAAATACCAAGACGAATCTGGGCAGCCAAAAAGAGAAAAACACGTAGAACGCATAAAAACGAATGTAAACCAGCTTAACAGGCTGCTCAACGATTTTCTCACAATTGGCAAGCTAGAAGAAGGCAAAACTATAAATGTGCCTGTGATGTTCGATGTTGTTAAACTGGGAAGGGCTGTAACAGAAGAGATGCAGCTTCAGGCAAAAGAAGAACAAACCGTACAATTTAATGTAGATGGAGAACCTCGAGAGGTATATCTTGATGAGTCTCTCATAAAAAATGTACTTAATAATCTACTTTCAAATGCAATAAAATACTCACCAAATGGCAAAGATGTTTATCTAAATTTTATCTTTAAAGAAGATTCTTTCACTTTAGAGGTAATTGACAATGGAATTGGGATTCCAGAGAACGAACAAGTACATCTTTTTGAAAGATTTTTTAGAGCTAAAAACACAACAAACATTCAGGGAACTGGTCTAGGGCTCAATATTGTGAGAAAATATGTTGAACTTGTAGGTGGTACCATTGATATAAAAAGTAAACTAAACGTAGGCACAACTATTTGGATAACTATAAAAACTAACAATAAAGCATGAAAAAAATCCTCATAATTGAAGACAACAACGATGTTAGAGAAAACATAGAAGAAATTTTAGAACTAGCTAACTTCGAAGTGCTAGCAGCAGAAAATGGAAAAGTTGGTGTAACTCTAGCACAACATCATAAACCAGATCTAATTATTTGTGACATAATGATGCCCGAGTTAGATGGCTATGGGGTATTGCATATTTTAAGTAAAAATGCAGCTACTGCAAGAATTCCTTTTGTGTTTCTTACAGCTAAATCTGAAAAAGAAGATTTTAGGAAAGGGATGAATTTGGGTGCAGACGATTACCTTACAAAACCTTTTGATGATATCGAGCTGCTAGATGCCGTTGAAACGCGACTAAAAAAAGGAGAGCTTTTTCAACAAGATTTTGATAAAAATGCAGACGGCCTCTCTGCCTTTATGGATGCAGCAAGTGGACTAGATGAACTTAAAAGCTTATCGAAAGACAGAAGGATTAGACATTATAAAGTTAAAAACAATATTTTTCTTGAAGGAGACATGGCAAATGCCTTATTCTTTATCAGTCAAGGAAAAGTAAAAACATATAAAACAAACAGCGACGGTAAAGACTATATTACTGGCTTGCACGAAACAGGAGATTTTATCGGTTATATGGCATTGTTAGAAGGCTCTATCCATAAAGATTCTGCAATGGTGCTAGAAGATGCCGAAATATGCATTATTCCTAAAGACGATTTTATGAGACTACTCTATAACAATAGAGACGTTTCTACTAAATTTATTAAAATGCTTTCTAACAACTTACTCGAAAAAGAAGACCAGTTATTAACACTGGCTTACAGCTCGGTTAGACAAAGAGTTGCAGAAGCGTTACTTATGCTGCATTCTAAGCAAGAAAAAAGTGGCACTCCTAACGAAAGTATTAGCATTACTAGAGAAAACCTAGCTGGTATTGTTGGTACTGCTATTGAGTCTGTTATCAGAACACTTTCTGATTTTAAAGACGAAAAACTAATTGAGATTAAAGGAAAGAAAATTATTATACTAAATGTACAAGGCCTAGTAAAGGTAAGACATTAATTTTCTGAAGCTAATTTACCAAAGAGGCTGCTTTTAAAATAGGCAGCCTCTTTTTTACATCCCCCAATTGAGGGGATATTGCAAATAAGCTTTTTACCGCCTATCTCTGAGATAAAGCTACTCATTTTAGATATCAATTTTTGATGCCGATAATTGCAATTGCAACAAAATATTATATTGCTATTATGTATTTTTGCATTTATTTTATTCTAATATTTTAGGGAGTACTCTAGGGGGAAATTCATGAAAAAACCCACAAGTGGGGGGATTTGCGATTTGGGGAAAATCACTGAACTTTGAATCGTAATTTAAATAATTGATCAAGATAATGCCTTCCCGGTTAAAGTGGGAAGGCACTATTTTTTTAAGGGGAATTATATTTTAAAAGAGAGAATTTTGCTGATGATCTTTCATATCTCTTAACTCATCTTCAAGTCTCCAAAAAGCTTCTTTAAGATCACCCAGAGAATTTGTCTCCTCAGGAAACTCTTTACTTATATAAGCAGCAAACTTCCATATTTCGATCACGTGCTCGGCAGCAATTTCGTAAGATGGATAAGCTAGGTTAGAAGATTTTAATACAAATACTCCATGTTGTGGTACACGGTTATAAATCTTCTTTAATACAATACCTTCAGATAAGTTTCTGGCTACTACAATACCAACCATGCCATCTTTAATAGAAGTAAAATCTTCTACATACTCACCTATTACAATACTTCTAGGCTTAAGTGGAAGCATAGAATCTCCCTTAACTTCGAAAGCACGATAAGTTTTACCTTTTGGCAAAAATGGTAAATGGTATTTAGGCAGTTCGCTAATGTATTCAGAATCTGCATAACCAGTAGTATAACCAGCAGAAGCTTTTACAGGAACGAATTCAATATTTTCATTTTGTTTGTTATCAGTCGTAATTGCTAATACTCGCAGATTTTCACCTTGGATGTATTTATCCAGATTCTTTTTCTGCTTGAGTACTTCATCACTCAGTTTAGACAGGTCTACATTTAACAATTGGTCTACAGTTACGTTGAAATGATTCGCAATTGTATTAAGGGTGTCAAATTTTGGTTCTGCTCTTCCGTCCTCGTAAGAACTGATAGCACTTCTAGTAAGCCCTAACTGCTTACCCAGCTTTTCTTGGCTGGGTTTCCCATTAGTTTCGCGTAAATACCTGAGATTTTTTCCAAAAAACATATCTCAAAAGTTAATTATTTAAACAAAAGCATGTTTAAAACAACAAGCTATTGTTTACAATGTTAGCAATTATTCTTTTTTTTTACAAATTTTTGTAGGAAATAAATACATTAAATGTTGTTGTTTATAAAAAACAACAAATCATTTTTTGAGGCAGGAATTGTGGGCAAATTTAAAATAATTTGATGATTTGAGAAAGCGAAAGTAGAATAAAAACGATGCCTAAAATCTTATTCATCCAATAACTCAGGTTCTTTAGTTTTTCAGAAAGATATGCACTTAAATAACTGTATAAACTGAGTGCCGAAAACTTGCCTAAAGACACACCAAATAAAAAACTAAATACACAAGTGAGTTGAGCACCTTGTAGCAGATGCATATCTATTAAATGTTCTGATTGATAATAACCCAATACAAAAATCCAGAAAGGTAAAGCCTGAGGATTGAGTATCGCAACCACCAAACCACTTAGCCAAGGAGACAGCCTTTTCTTTGCTGAGTTCTCAATAAAAGCCTTTTGCTTTTTCAATAAAAAAACAAGTCCTATTGCCAAAAACACCAAGCTTACAAATATTTTGAATGAATCGTTTGTGAAAATGAGTTCACTCAACAAAACACCAAATTGCAAGGCTATAAAAGATTGAAGAATTTCAACAATAGCTGCTGAGCCAGAAAAAATAATACCTGATCGTACATTGCGGTTTAGCGTTGTAACTACCACCGAAATGTTTACCGGACCTACTGGTATCGTTCCAACAAAACTGGCCAACATGCCTAGCGATAAGTAAATCAGAAAATTTGTTTCCATCATGTTTCTTTAAACAAACAATCGAACATCTTTGATGACACGCAGAGTTCCATTAAGGTTTAAATTCAAATACCAATTAGTAGTGATTTATTTGCAAATATGATCAAATTCTCACATTTCTAATAAGTCGGCTAAAAGTTTCTGGAGCCATATTGAGGTAAGAGGCCAGATATTTCTGGGGTATCATTTGTAGCAGGTGAGGACTTCTCCGTAAAAAAGCTTTAAACCTTTCTTCGGCAGACATACATTGTAATTCTACTTGCCGCAAACTAAAACCATAAAGCATTTTTTCGGCCATAATCCTGCTTAATCGCTCCACTTCGCGTGAAGCATCAAAAGCCTGTTGTAGTTTATCGTATGTTGTTTTTAAAACCTCACAAGGTGATAATGTTTCGAGAAAATACATAGATGGCACTTGATTCATAAAAGAATCGGGAATACCAGAAAAATCTCCATCATAAGAAAAACCCAATGTAAACTCACTATCTTGATGCACAAAAAAGCCTCTTAACACACCTTTGTTTACAAAATACATATGCTTTTCTACCTCGCCTACTCTTGTTAAAATTTCATTTTTTGCAATAGTATCTGGCTTCCATATGGAAGTGAAAATATCCCAGTCTTTATCTGGTAATGAATAAAACCGGTTTATTGAGTTTCTTAATTGTTCCATCTATTTTAACTTCTGGCAGATTGAATGAGATAGCCACCCACAACTAGCAATCCTATCCCTATTATTTTTTGCATATTAACTGGTTGCTCATTAAAGCCCATCCATCCGAAATGATCTACCACAACCGAAAAAATCAACTGAGAAGCTATTACCAAACCAAAGAATTGAGTCGGCCCTAATTTAGGAGCAATTACTATGGCAGAGGTTACAAACATGGCACCTAAAGCTCCTCCAATCCACATCCACCAACTGGTTTGCTGTATTTGCGCTCCTCCCAATTGCTTAAAGTCTGAACCTACAAACAAATTGACAACTAACACACATAAAGTCCCTGTAGTAAAAGAGACTAAAGCGGCCAAAAAAGGACTGCCAACATATTGTTTTAACTGCGTATTAGCACCTGTTTGTAATACCACACCCATTCCTACCAAAATTGGCAAGAACATAAAAACGTACTTCATCATTACGGTTAATTTCTTTGTTTAATGGTTATTTAAAATTTGATAATACTGATTAAATATCAGCCTCAGCTTCTTTTTTTATGTGATTGAGTACTCTAAAATGAATTTGATGCAAAATGTAATCTGACCATAACTTCCAATAATTTGCTGGCCAGATTTTGTGTCTATACCAAGTTGTTCCTTCCAGAATAGTTCCTTCCTCTGTTTTGGTAAGCAGAAACTGACCTTTTTCTGAACCGAAATACCCTTCGAGATGCGGCAAATTCATTTCATTATAAAAAGACCACTCTACCAATGGAGGCGGTTGTTGTAATACTGAAAAGCGCAATAACTCTGGTTCTTTCCATTCGGTAATGGGTTCTATAAATGCACCGGTTGTAAAGTGGCATTCCCTAATGGCTCCCTCTCCTATTCCTTCAATAGCGGCATGTGTTGGGTAAGCAATGCCGGTATGGAAGAGTAATTCTTTTGGTGGTGCAATCTCACTAAAAGCGACCAATTTGTCCCACACTGCTTGTGGTTTGGCTTTTACCAAAACACTGGTTTTTATGGCAATTAAAGGAGATTGATGTGCAGCATATTTTTCAGCAAACACCACAAAAATTAAAATGATAAACATAGGAGAAATGGCACTTACAGAAACATTCCTCGATCTTTCTTGAATAAAATAGGCGATTGTACCACCTAACCATGCTAAAATGAGGCACAACGGAGCTCCCATCATCACACATAAAAAACCTTCTAACGCAATTAGTAGAATAGCAGCTCCAAAAAACACCACAGAAAGAATTGTAACAATCATACTGTCTTTATATGTTCTTGGTTGGTGATAGCTGTAAAGCAAAACGGAAGCAAAGCCTGTAAAAAATGGCACGCCTACAAATAGTCCCCAACCATATTGCCCTAAAAGCTGCACAGAAAAAATAGTAAACAACAAACTGGCAAAAGCAACCAAACCCACTGAGACTAATGCACTGCCTATTTTATTATTAGGAATAAATGCGTTTAGAAAGCTTGGTTGCTTATCAGGATTTTCCATAGCGATATTTCCTGTGGGTAAAGCTGCTAACACAAGAAATAGCAGAAAGTTAAGCATGGGTATAAAGAAAAATATCACCAACCAAGTTGGCAAACCAACATCTCTTAATCGTTTCACACAGAAAACAGTACCTAACCAGATAAATGGAAGTGACAATACGAGCAATATTCCAAAGAATTTCATGTCATCATCTTCTACTCCGGTAATGGCATAATAATCAGGTTTGATAAAGTAATCTGTAAAAAACCATTGTCTGCCAAAGGAAATAGCAACCAACCTGTCGAGGTTATATTTAACCGCAAAGAGGATGATCCCCCACAGCAAATATTGCTTTCTGTTGATTGTACCCTGCCAAGCAAAAACTTTCTGAAACGAACTCATTGTGATTAGTAAAGATTAGCCATAAAAAAATTCTAGATGCAGAAATCCAGATCAAAAAATTGTTAAAGCACTTAATTTCACAAATCACAAAGAATAATCATAGCAATAAAAGAAAAATTGCATACAAGGCTAAGTCTATTCTTGCATTAAAGTAAGCAAAAATAGCTTAAGAGAAATTAATATATTAGAGTAAATTATAAGCCTTTCACTTCTTTTACAAAAGTGATAATATCTTTTTCGATATCTTTAGACTGGTTGAGCAATTTGATAAATGCACTGCCAATAATAGCACCTTCTGCATATTTACAAGCAATTGAAAAAGTTTCGTTGTTAGAGATTCCGAAACCTATCAACTTAGGGTTTTTCAACTTTAACTTCTCGATTTTCTCAAAGTAAGCTACTTGTTTTTCTGCTAAGCCGCTTTTTGCACCGGTAATGCTATTAGAAGAAACCATATAAACAAAGCCTTTAGAAAGCTCGTCAATCTGTCTAATTCTTTCTTCTGAGGTTTGAGGAGTAATTAAGAATATATTGCGAAGGCCATTTTGCTCATAAACATCTTTGAGTTCTTCTTGGAACTCTGGAGCGGGTAAATCTGGTAAGATGGTGCCATCAATTCCAATCTCGGCACATTTCTTTACAAACTTCTCAGCACCGTATTGTAAAACTGGATTGACGTAACCCATTAAAACTATTGGAAGAGATACTTTTTCACGAATGCCTTCTAGTTGCTTAAATAGTTCAGCAATCGTCATCCCATTTTCTAAAGCCTTTTGGTTGCTTTCTTGAATGGTGGGACCATCTGCCACCGGATCGGAATAAGGCATACCTATTTCTACTAAATCGGCTCCTGCTTTTTCCAGTGCTTCCAGAATTTTAACTGTGTCTTTCAACTCTGGGAAACCCGCTGTAAAATAGATATTTAATATATTTTTCTTATTCTTGAAAAGTTCGTCTATCCGGTTCATGTTTATCTAACTATTGGCTGCTGCAAATTTGAAATTTTAATGCAGTAAAACAAAACATAAAAAAAGGATTGTATGATTTTTTTCATCAATACAATCCTTTAGGTATTTATCTAATTCTATTTTGCTTATGCACTTGCTACAGATTTGCTGGCAAATTTCTCAAGTACAGCAAGTTTAATACAAATACAGAAAATTTTCATTGCAGTATCTATATCACCTAGAGAAGGTAAACTTGGTGCAATTCTAATGTTTTTATCTTCAGGGTCTTTTCCATAAGGGAAAGTCGCACCAGCAGCAGTCATTTTCACTCCTGCCTCAGCAGCTAAAGCTACTACTCTAGATGCACAACCTTCTGGTGTATCTAAGCTAATAAAATATCCACCATCAGGCTTGCTCCATGTTGCGATACCTGCTCCACCTAATTCTGCATCAGAGATTTCAAGTACTTTGTCAAATTTAGGTTTCAAGATATCAGCATGTTTTTCCATGTGAGATTTTAAACCATCAACATCTGTAAAAAATCTAAGGTGTCTTAATTGGTTTATTTTATCTGGCCCAATTGTTTGGAAAGAAATCTGTTTTTTAAACCAAGCAATGTTTGCTTCGCTAGCAGCAATTACTGCGATACCTGCTCCAGCTAAACTAATTTTAGAAGTAGAGCCATACATAAATACTCTATCTGGATTCCCTGCTGCTTTACAAGCATCTAATAAGTTAGCTACTACAATAGTTGCATCATTCAAATAATGAACTGCATAGGCATTGTCCCACATTACTCTAAAATCTGTGGCAGCAGTTTCCATTGTTGCCAACTCCTTCACTACTTCGTCGCTATAAACTACACCAGTTGGATTGCTATATTGAGGCACACACCAGATACCTTTTATTGATGCATCACTTGCTACTAATTCTTTTACCTTCGCCATGTCAGGTCCGTTTTCATCCATATCTACAGGAATCATTTTAATACCTAACTTCTCACAAACTGCAAAGTGTCTGTCGTAACCCGGCACTGGGCATAAGAATTTAACTTCTGGTAATTTAACCCAAGGTTCTGTGCTACCTGGCACACCTTTAAGCATTGCATTTATTAATGTATCGTGCATTAAGGCCAAACTTGAGTTACCTCCAATTACAAGTTCTGCCGGAGTTGTACCCATATATTCAGCAAAAAAAGCTTTTGCTTCTGCTATTCCATCTAAACCACCATAATTTCTGCAATCTGTTCCGTCAGCAGCTTTATAATCACTTGCTCCTGGTAAATCTAGCATTTCGTTACATAAGTCCAACTGCTCAGGTGCTGGTTTTCCTCTCGTCATATCCAGCTTCAAATCCATTCCTTTGTATTTGTCAAATGCTTCTTGTAATGCAGAAAAAGAGTCGGTAAGTTGATCTAGTGTTTCTTTATTGGGAATCATAATCTTAAAAGATTGAGTTATTATTTATTTATGTGTGTAATTTACTTTCTCATCGATTTTACATATTCTACTAAAGCGTCAACCTCTGTTTCGTTTAATACTTTGCCATAAGGAGGCATCGCATTTTTTCCATTTCTTATAACTGTACTAACCTCCTCATCAGACAACTCAGAAGTTTGTAAGTTTTTAGCACCAACAGCATTCAAATCTCCCGCTGGCCCATGACAAGCCACACAGTTTGTTTCAAAAATAGCCTTACCATGCACTAATGGATCATAAGAGGCATCAGCCTCGTCGGTTACTACATCAGCACTTACAGGAGCAATTGCCACCCTTCTTTTATTCACTTCTGCTAATCCGTATGCACCGAATAACAAAATTAATGAAAGTACGGCCAGTAATTTATTTTTCTTTTTAAAACCTATCACTGCTAATGGAATACTGGCAAAAACACCAATAATTTTAATGATAAGTAATGTTTTAATCTCGGGTAGTTGAAAAAGCATCACAGCACCTGTTACAAGAAACAAAAAGCTGATGATCATTTCTGGTACTTTTACCTTTTTGGTAAACATTTCAAGGTTTTCAGTTTTGCCGATTAAAAGTAAAACTGTTTTGATTATGTATATCAGAAGAAAAAGTACAACTACTAATTTATGCGTATGTAAGAGTCCAGTAAACATGGGATTTTTTAGGTTTTAATTTATCCCCAACAAGGGTTTTGTAAATTATTGGCAATTTTACGCCACATCCCCGACTACTCCAAACCACTGCTGTAATTTAGTTTGAATTAAAAAATCTGAGGTTTTAATTTTAATATTGCTGTGAGCATCTTGAAAAGAGCTAAAAAGTAAATAGCTTTAGTAAAAGAGTTCAATCACAAAAAAACTATACAATGAGAAAAAAAATTCTTTTAGCCATAGCTGTGTTAGTAATTGGTTTTGCTGGATACATAGCTTATCTATTACTTAATACAAGAAGCCATAGCCCGGCCGAAACTGCTGAACATAATGAAGATGGGTTAAACATAAATGTTAGCTATTGCCGCCCATATAAAAAAGAAAGGGTAATTTTTGGAACTGAAGAAGACGGTGCACTACAACCCTATGGCGCTTACTGGCGCACAGGAGCTAACGAACCTACAAAAATTACTTTTGGAGAAAGTGTGATTTTTAATGGAGAAAAGATTGATGCTGGCACATATAGTTTTTACACAGTTCCGGGGCAAAAAGAATGGACAGTGGCATTAAACTCAGCTATTGCAAAATGGGGTTATTCTGAACCAGATTACAGTAAAGAAATACACCGAAGCAAAGTATTAGCAGATAAACCCGAATCACCAGTTGAACAATTTACTATTACTTTTGAACCTCAGGGGAATCATGTAAACATGGTATTAGCATGGGACAATGCCATTGTGAAAATTCCAGTGAGCCCAACTTCTTAATAAAGAGTTAAACTTAAAAACCACTTTATATAATAACTATAACAAATCTACGAATGAGAAGAATCATTTTATTTACTATCCTGTCACTATCAGCTCTGATCGGTATAGCACAGGATGAAGACTACCCTCAGGATTTTCTTGACAAAGAATTTCATAAACAAAGAAGAGATGCATTAAGAGAAATGCTTCCTGAAAATTCTGTTGCTGTATTTTTTGCTAATGCAGTGAGAAACAGAGCCAACGATGTAGAATATGTTTACCACCAAAGTCCAGATTTCTATTATCTCACGGGTTATCTTGAGCCGCATTCTGTACTTTTAGTTTTCTCTGAAATGCAAACAGATGAAGATGGCAACAAATACAACGAAATACTTTTTTGCCAGAAAAGAAATGCCAGAGCTGAAATGTGGACCGGAAAAAGACTTGGAGCAGAAGGCATTAAAGAAAAACTAGGTATTGAGATGGTTTTTAATGGAGAAGATTTTGAATCGTATAAACCTAATCTTACCAAATTTGATAGAGTATTTTTCTATGATTTTGAAAATGATGTGAGAGATACAAATGATGAAGCAGATTTGTATAGCCTTATAGAGGGTTTTAAAACAAAAGCTGAATATCCAGAAGATTACGATGCTACAAAAGAGTACATCTATGATATGATGCGCAACGAAGACTTAGATAATGCAGAATATATTGCACAATATATTTCGTGGCAAGCTAGAATGCGACCAAGCCTTTTAGAAGACAAAAGCATTAAAGCATTTTTAGCTGCAGAAACACCTGAGTCTAAAAAAATGGTAAAAGCTTCTATTCCTCCACGTACTAATAACTTAGATACTTACAGCCTAAATACCATGTTGGCAACTCTAAGAGAAGTAAAGACTGATGCAGAGGTTGATTTATTGAAAAAAGCAGTTAATATTTCTTGTGTTGGCCAAGTAGAAGTAATGAAAGCAATGACACCAACCATGTCAGAAACTGAAGTGCAGGGCATCCACGAATTTGTATTTAAGAAATATGGAGCAGAGTACGAAGGCTATCCTTCAATTGTAGGAGCTGGGGCAAATGGTTGTGTATTGCACTATATTACTAACAATAAAATGCGAGTTGGCAACGAACTAGTTTTAATGGATTTAGGTGCAGAATACAGAGGTTACACGGCTGATATTACTAGAACTATTCCAGCAAATGGCAAATTTACCAAAGAGCAAAAAGCCATTTACGATTTGGTATACAAAGCACAAGAAGAATCATTTAAACATTGCAAGCCGGGAGAATCTATCCGTATTACAACTGAAGTTTCAAGAGAAGTAATTAACGAAGGTCTGGTAAAGCTTGGAATTATAGAAAGTATTGAAACAGAGCATACTTATTTCCCACATGGTGTTTCACACCATATTGGTCTTGATGTGCATGACAAAGGAAATTACGAATCATTTGAGCCAAACATGGTGCTTACTGTAGAACCGGGTATTTATATTCCAGAAGGAAGCCCTTGTGATGAAAAATGGTGGGGAATTGGAGTAAGAATAGAAGATGATATTCTTATTACCCAAGATGGTTACGAACTACTTTCTGGACTTGCGCCAAGAAAATCTGATGAAATTGAAAAGATGATGAAGCAAGAAAGCATCTTTAGCAATTTCTCATTGCCATCAATAGACAGCAAAGAATAAATTTTACTAAATCATCCAAATTATCAATAAATTTAAGTAATAAACCCTCAAAGATGTTTACTAATTAGTTTATTAAGTAACTAACTTGTTGAAGTTAAAACAAACACAAAGAGATGATTAAAACACTTAAATTTTTATTTCTAATTACAACTATTTCGGCACTTTGCTGGAGTTGTGGCGGCAGTTCGTCTGAAAATGATTCTGAAGAATACACAGAAGAAGAAGCTCCTGAGGATGAACAAAGTATGGAAGAAAAAATAAAGGAAAATCCTGCTGCTGCTATGCAAGAAGCCATGAAAGAAATGACCAAAGCGGTTGAAGAAAGTGGCATGAGTAAAGTAGAACCGGTGGATTTTAGAGTGCTTAAAGACTTATTACCTGATGATGTGGCAGGTATAGACAAAACCAAATCTGAAGGTGAAAAAAGCGGAGCTATGGGCATTAAGATGTCTAAAGCAGAAGCTAAGTACGAGGATGGAGATAAGAAAATCGACATTACAATTACAGATATGGGCTTTATGTCTGCTGGTGGTTTAGGTGGTTTTATGTCTGCTGGTTGGTTAATGGCCGAAGTGGATAGAGAAAGCGATACCGAGTATGAAAAAACTACTACCATTAACGGTTACAAAGGCTTTGAAAAATATCAGTTTGATAACAAACGTGGTGAGCTTTCTGTAATGGTTGCCGAAAGATTTTTAGTACAAATAGAAGGCAGAAATGTAAGCATGGATGATTTAAAAGATGCCTTGGATGATATCGACCTAGATGATTTGGAAGATCTGAAAGACGAAGGTATTGAATAAAAAGTAATTATTATTTTGAAAAATAAAGCTAAAATTAAAGGTCTTTATCTGTTAACCGATCCGGTCTTATATGGAGATAAAGACCTTTTTTCAATAATAGAGACAGCCGTTAAAAACGGGATAGATGTTATACAATACAGAGATGATCTTATTAAAGAGCCTCTATTTATTGAGAATGCTAAAAGAATTAAAGAAATATTAACTCCCTATCAGGTTCCGCTTATCATTTCTAATCGCATAAATGCAGTTATACCATCTGATGCAGATGGTATACATCTAGAAGCTAACCATAGTGAAGTTTTAAAAGTGAGAGCAGTTTTAGGTGATAATTATGTCATTGGCTGCTCTGTACATTTTCCTGAATTAATAAAAGAGACAAACCAACTCCCATTAGATTACATTGCCACTGGCCCGGTATTTCATACATCTACAAAACAATATTCGCACTCCGAATGGGGTACTGAAAGAATAAGAGAAGCTGTTCAAAAATCTATACATACACTAGTTGCGGTAGGTGGCATAAATTTAGATAATATCCAAAAATTAGCCGATACTGACATAAAATGCCTTGCATCGGTCTCAGAGCTACTTCAATTCTCTTTACAACCCGAAAAGTTAACCAAATTTAGACATGTAATTAAAAGTTAAATATTTAAATGTTTCTAAACTTTTGCTAATACGCTAATAAACAGGTACTGCACTTGCATTAATATAAGTAAGAAACATAAAATAAAACTTCATGCATAAGGAACTTCCTGCTGAATTTTATAAAGAACTTAATGCTAATTCTTTACTATATAAAAGTACTACATCTAACTATCAGAGTTGTTACAGCATTTATTCAAATGCAGGTAATAACATCTTAAAAGTAGATTGTTCTGGAAAAATGGAAATAACTGATCTCAAGCGCGAGTTCGGTATTATGGATTATATTGTGAGCATTGCTTTAAAATATAATCCAGATGTTTCATTCATAGTTAAATATGATTCCAGACAACTATTGCTTCCCTCTTTCAAAATAAGGAAAGAGTTTTTAAATAAAATACAAAAGCTATTTGCTGCCGGTCATATTGAACACGTAGCCTACATCGAACATCGAAAATCTGTATTAATCCTTTCACGGTTGTTTATCACATTTATCACAGGTATGAGCTACTCTTTGCATCAAGACAATTCTTCTGCAGACCAAACCATTAACAGTTACTGCTCTATAATAAAGAAGAAATCGATTGATAATCAATTAAATAATAACAGGTCTTCATTACAAAACTCTATCACATTTCCAGAGTGGTCTTATTCAAGCAAAAAAGATAAATATGCTATCCGTGTTGCTTTACTAAGCAATAAAATAGTGTATTCAAAATCTAAAGGTGTTTTAGATCACACCACTATTGTAGAGACATATAAAATTCTACATAAGGTTATAGAATTTAATGGTGGCAGTACAGAGTGTGGAATTATTGACATGTCTGAGGTTAAATATGTTAGCAGAAAGGCGAGGAAAACGTTTGAATATGAAGCATTAAAAATTTCTAAGAAATGGAAAATGTGCTATTGTATTTTACCTTCTTACGCAAAAACACTTTTCAGACTTTATAGCTTTTTTAATCCTGAAATTATGACCCAAATTCAAGTTGTAAGCAGCTTTGAAGAGGCAATTGCACATTCAGAGGGATTAAATGAAGAAACTCCGGTTGGAAACCAGGAAGAAAATATTGATAACCTCAGTTACCAAGAACTGAAAGAAAAATACCTAGAAACTAAGAAATCGTTAGATTCTGTTAAAGAAAAGCAAACAGGAAGAATTGCAGAGCTTACTAAAGTTTTTGGCAGTATTACCTGGAATAAACACTTTACTCCAATTAAACCTAGTATTGACCCTGATGATGAGTTCTATGATCTATTCGAAACATCATGGATTTTGCAAAACGATATAAATGAAATAATGTCTGAGCAAAAGCACCTAAACACATTATTAAGCAATAAAGTAAATGAACAAAACGAAGCACTAACTCACACAGAAAATAATTTAAGAAATATAATTAATAATTCTGACAAGCTCATATTCTTAGTTGATAGAAGGCAAAACCTAATCGAAGCAAATACTAATTTTCATGATTTTATTAAAGATGTATATAACATACACTTTGATATTGGAGAAAACCTAAACGAAAAGCTTTCTATTTTTCCTAATATATTAAATAAATGGAATAAATGGTTTAAAGTAGCATTAACTGGCAGAAGTCCATTTTTTGTAGAAAACCTATCAATTAACGGCTTAGAATTAATTTATGAATTTAGGTTATTCCCAGTATTCGAAGATGGCAAGATAACAGGCGTGTCTGTAAGAGCATTTGATATTACCACCCAAAAGAACTTCGAAAGACAATTACAAAACCATAATAAAGAATTACAAAAAGTTAATTCTGAACTAGACCAGTTTGTTTACAGTGTTTCACATGATTTAAGAGCTCCCCTAACCTCTTTAATGGGATTAATTGAAATTTCGAAACTAGAGCAAGATCCTGCTGCAATAAAACAATATGTGCACTTACAGGAAAAAAGTGTGAAAAAACTAGACAATTTTATTCAGGATATCATTCATCTATCAAGAAATTCAAGAACAGAAGTAAAATATGAGGAGATTGATTGCAATAGTTTCTTTAATGATATTATTAGCGATTTTCAATTTATGTCACAAGCTGAACTAATCAAAAAACATGTATCAATTAATCAAGTTGAGCCTCTTTATGGAGACAAAAGCAGATTGAAAATCATTTTCAGCAACTTGATTTCTAATGCTATAAGATATGCTGACCTACACAAAAGTGATCCATTCTTTAAAATATCTGCCAATATAAACTCTTCATGTGCAGAGATTATAATAGAAGACAATGGTCAGGGAATTAAAGAAGAATATCAGGAAAAAATATTTGATATGTTTTACCGAGCTAATACCGAAAAAAATGGATCGGGACTCGGTTTATACATATTAAAAGAATCATTAAAAAAGATAAATGGCTCAATTGCTTTGCAATCAGTCTATGGCAAGGGCAGTTCTTTCACAATCAATTTCCCTAATAAAATTCCTGAAGGTGACTTAATTAAAAGCTGATTATTCAATTATTAGCGTCTTATTTCCTTCATTTTTCATCAAAAAAGTAACAATCTGTTTATTTTGCATACACAAACTGACAGGTTGTTACTTTCTTTTTATGACAACTTTTACCAATCACCAATTTATTTTTTCAATCAAAATATTTTCTTCTATAAAGTGTCAGTGATTTTGTGACATAATGTCATTAAAGATCTGTTGGCATAACCATTGAGTAATGACTTAAGACAGAAAATCAGAACATTATTAATATATAAATTATCATGGGAAAAATTATAGGTATTGATTTAGGTACGACTAACTCATGCGTTGCTGTGATGGAAGGTAATGAACCAGTAGTAATTCCAAACAGTGAAGGAAGGAGAACTACTCCATCAATAGTTGCATTTCTAGACAACGGTAAGGGAGAGAGAAAAGTAGGTGACCCTGCAAAAAGACAGGCAATTACCAACCCTACTAATACTATTATGTCTATTAAAAGATTTATGGGTAAGAAATTCTCAGAAGTTTCAAATGAGATGCAAACCCTATCTTATAAAGTAGAACAAGGTAACAATAACACACCAAGAGTTAAAATTGGTGACAGATTATATACACCTCAAGAAATTTCTGCAATGGTTCTTCAAAAAATGAAGCAAACTGCAGAAGATTACTTAGGTACTACTGTAACAGAAGCTGTAGTAACTGTACCTGCTTACTTTAACGATGCTGAAAGACAAGCAACTAAAGAAGCTGGTGAAATTGCAGGTCTTACTGTAAAAAGAATTATAAACGAACCTACTGCTGCATCTTTGGCATATGGTCTCGACAAAAAAGATCAAGATCAAAAAATCGCAGTATTTGACCTTGGTGGTGGTACTTTCGATATTTCAGTTCTTGAACTAGGTGATGGTGTATTTGAAGTAAAATCTACCAATGGTGATATTCACTTAGGTGGTGATGACTTTGACCAAAAAATTATTAACTGGTTAGCAGAAGAGTTCTTAAGTGACGAAGGAATTGATCTTAGAAAAGATCCAATGGCGCTTCAAAGATTAAAAGAAGCTGCTGAGAAAGCTAAAATAGAACTTTCAAGCTCTAGCAGCACTGAAATCAACTTGCCATATATTATGCCTGTTGACGGAGTTCCAAAACACCTTGTAAGGTCTTTATCAAGAGCTAAATTCGAGCAACTTTGTGATGATCTTTTCAGAAGAACTATGGAGCCTTGTAAATTAGCATTGAAAGATGCTGGTATGTCTGCTTCAGATATCGACGAAGTAATTCTTGTTGGTGGTTCTACTAGAATCCCAAGAATTCAAGAAGAGGTTGAAAAATTCTTTGGTAAAAAACCATCAAGAGGTGTTAACCCTGACGAAGTTGTTGCAATTGGTGCTGCAATTCAAGGTGGTGTACTTACTGGTGAAGTAAAAGACGTATTATTACTTGACGTAACTCCACTTTCATTAGGTATCGAAACTATGGGTGGTGTATTTACTAAACTAATAGAGTCAAATACAACTATTCCAACTAAGAAGTCGCAAGTATTCTCTACTGCTGCTGATAACCAGCCCTCTGTAGAAATTCACGTACTTCAAGGTGAGCGTCCAATGGCAAAAGACAACAAAACTATCGGTCGTTTCCACCTAGACGGAATTCCACCAGCTCCAAGAGGTGTTCCTCAAATTGAGGTTGCATTCGACATTGATGCTAACGGTATTCTTCATGTTTCTGCCTTGGATAAAGGAACTAACAGAGAGCAAAAAATCCGTATTGAAGCTTCTTCTGGATTAACTGAGGATGAAATCCAAAAAATGAGAGACGAAGCTAAAGCTAATGAGGATTCTGATAAAGCTGAAAAAGAGAAAATAGAAAAAATCAACTCTGCTGATTCTATGATTTTCCAAACAGAAAAGCAGCTTAAAGAATATGGTGACAAGCTTTCTGAAGGAAACAAAACTGCTATCGAAACAGCTCTTGCTGACTTGAAAAAAGCACATGAAGCTAAAGATATCAATGGAATCGACTCTTCTCTAGAAGCATTAAACTCTGCATGGCAAGCTGCTTCACAAGAAATGTATCAACAACCAGGTGCTGATGCTGGTGCTCAAGAAGGGCCTCAAGCAGATGCTGGTGCTGATGCAGGTGGAGAAAGCAAACCAGAAGAAGATGTTACTGATGTTGAGTTCGAAGAAGTGAACGACAAAGACAAAAAATAATTCCACGTAACATAAATAGTGAAAAAGCCACTCGAATTGAGTGGCTTTTTTTTATATAAATAGTTTTTCAATAAGTTCATCCAACTTACCAATTGGTGTAACTTTAATTTTAAACTTATTTTCTGGAAGCGACTTTACCCCAAATTTAGAAATGTAAATTTCATTAAATCCTAATTTTTCTGCTTCTGCCACGCGGTTTTCAATTCTGTTAACCGATCTAATCTCCCCACCTAATCCAACCTCGGCAGTAAAAGCAATTTTATTATCTATATTCACATCATTAACAGATGAAATTACAGAAGCACAAACGGCTAAATCTATAGCCGGATCTTCTATTTTTAATCCCCCTGTTACATTTAAAAATACATCAGATAAACTCAATCGAAAGCCGCCCCTCTTTTCTAGAACTGCCAATAACATATTTAGTCTTCTAGCATCAAAACCTGTACAACTTCTCTGAGGTGTACCATAGGCGGCAGTACTTACCAATGATTGAATTTCAACAAGAAGAGGCCGATTTCCCTCTAAAGTAGCTCCAATTGAAATCCCACTCAAATCAGAATCTCTTTGGGAAATAAGAATCTCAGATGGATTAGTAACCTGCCTTAATCCTTGTGCTCTCATCTCATAAATACCAATCTCAGATGTTGAGCCAAATCTATTTTTTATGGTTCTCAGCACACGATAACTCATATGCCTGTCTCCCTCAAATTGCAATACAGTGTCTACCATATGCTCTAGTACCTTAGGCCCAGCTAAGCCACCGTCTTTAGTAATATGACCAATAAGAAAAACAGGTGTGGAAGTTTCTTTGGCAAATTGAATTAATTCTGCAGTACACTCTCTTACTTGGGAAACACTTCCTGCAGCCGATTCCATTCTATTACTCGCTAAAGTTTGAATTGAATCGATAACCATTATTTCCGGATCAACTTCAGAAACTTGCTGAAAGATACTTTGGGTATTTGTTTCGGTTAAAACAAAGCACTTCTCAGAACTAAATGGCAGCCTATCAGCTCTTGATTTAATCTGCTCTGCACTTTCTTCACCAGAAACATATAATATCTTAAAATGCTTTAATCTAAGAGCCAACTCTAACATAAGTGTCGACTTACCTATACCAGGCTCGCCACCAATTAATACAACAGCTCCTGGCATAATTCCACCACCTAGTACCCTATTTAGTTCTGTATCTTGTGTATTAATTCTTTTTTCGTTAACAGATTCTATCTCAGAGATAATTTTGGGCTTGTTCATTTTAGTATCGCCAGATTTCATCGGGTTCCACTTACCTGTATTGGTCTCGGGTACAATTAACTCTTCTTGTAAGGTATTCCACTCTTGACAAGAAGGACATTTACCCATATATTTTGGCGATTGATAGCCACAATTTTGGCAGAAATATGCAGTCTTACTTTTTTTAGCCATTCCTCAAACACAGTTATATTTATCTAAACAACACTTTTCGCAGAATTTATTTGTAGTAAAAAAATAAAATTAATTATTTGATTTATTATATATTTTTAAAATTTTATACTAAATCTTGGCCAACTTTAAAAATAGAATCCTTAATAAACAACTCTTCAAAAAATTATTTCATTATCTTTAAACAATGATCTTGAATTAATATCGTATTTCCGTTACTAACATATAATAAAATATTGCCTCATAATCTATGCGTTTAAAAAATTCCTAATCAAAAATTAACACACTAACGTAAATTTTTAGATTAACAAAACCATGGACTTTGCACTGCTTAATTACTTAGATAAAAATACGCTTCACGTAAAGATTAGTCCTATTTTACCAACTACTGAAGAATTTAATAATTACCTTGAGAAACTTACTTCTTTAGTAAAAAATAGTGAAGATCTTTATTTACTCGTAGACACTACTTATGCTTCATACCTTCCTTCTGAATTAAGAAAGCTTCAAGCAGATTGGATAACTGACAATAAGGAATTGATAAAGAAAGTCATTATAATGACGGTTCATGTTATTCCTGATGCTATACAGCGATCTATATTTAATGCTATTTTTCTAATTCAGAAACCTGTAGTACCTTATAAAGTCGTTCCTGATATAAAAACTGCTATTGAAATTATGGATATATCAAAAAGCAGTAAAAAGGTAGCTTAAGTTTTTTAAACACTTCTGTGAACATTATCAGACACTTTTCTTTTATATAGATAAACAGTCTTAAATATATAGTGGATAATTCTAGTTATTCTATCATTCTGTTTGATGGTGTTTGTAATCTATGTAATGGAAGTGTTAATTTTATAATAGATCACGATAAAAAAAACAGGTTCAAGTTTACATCTCTCCAATCTGAAACTGGTCAGAAATTATTGGAGACACACAACTTGAACCTTGAGCTTGAAAGTATTATTCTTATTGAGAATGAGAAAACTTACCAAAAATCTGATGCAGCATTGCAGATTAGCAAAAAGTTAAACTTTCCAGTTCCTATGCTTTACATTGCTATAATTATTCCTCGGTTTTTAAGAGACCATATCTATAATTATATCGCAAAAAATCGCTATAAGTGGTTTGGGAAATCTGATAGTTGCAGAATGCCGACACCAGAATTAAAAGCAAAATTTATTTAACTGGCTTTTCTCATTCTTTTCCCAAAATACTCATTATAATGTGAAAGGATGTTGAAATTATCCTGATTATAATTATAAAACTTGTTAGAAGAATATGGATATATTCTGCTTTCGTCTGACAGTTTTAATCTACCTGCATCATAGTGCATTTTATGAAGAATTTCTTCTGCCTCATCATCACTATGAATTTCGATTGGCCTTGGACCTTTTTGCCAAAACTGTATTTTATGAAATAACATATCAATACAGAACAAATCGAGTGTTTTCTTGTCTTTTTTACGTAGCTCTGTCAACATATCTACAGAGGTCTCTCTTAAAAACTGCACATGAGGACTTTCGCTAGACTCCTCGCCTTTAAGCTCCCACAAACATTCCACTTTAGTTGGTAAAATTACAAAACCATACAGGTTAATTTTTCTACTATCAACCAGATGCTTTAAGTTTTTTACAATTTTCTTACAAAATGTTTCTTTGTGAAAAAGCGGCTGCAATTTAAGCGTCGAAACTGAATAGTGGATTAACTTATTTCTTTGCATGATAATAAAAATGTGTGTTTAATTAGGTTAAAAAATTAGATATGTGTGTATTTATGGTTATTACGGATATTATATTTAGCGTTTTAATGCTATTCAATTAACGGAACTATATGCACCATCATATTTATCTACAGAACTTTACAAGCTTTTGTTTCAAGATTTTCAGCCATCTTTTGGTTACGTTATATTTAATGTTTATATCTCAAAAAGTAACACTTGCAGAAAGCACAACCGATAATTACCCAAAAAACAACTCAGTAGACATCACTCAATACACCTTTGAGCTTACACTTAATGATGTAAATGACTCTATATATGGAGTAACAACTGTAGAAGGAATTATTAAACAACAAAAAGTAAATACCATCACTTTTGATCTCTCTAATGTTACCGAAGAAAGAGAAGGTAAAGGAATGATTGTAGACAATGTTCAGATACATTCCGAACATGGGATTAGAAGCTATAATCATGAAAATGATAAATTAGAAGTCTTTTTTACAAACAGCTTACAACCTGGAGAAAGGTTTACTTTAAACATACAATACAAAGGCATCCCCTATGATGGATTAATTATCTCTGAGAACAAATTTGGAGATAGAACATTTTTTGGAGACAACTGGCCAAACCGCGCTCACCATTGGTTAGCTTGTATAGATCATCCTTATGATAAAGCTCAATGCTCATTTATAGTAAAAGCTCCCCTACATTATGAAGTAATTGGTAGTGGCACAAAAACAGAAGAAAGTTTTATAGATGAGAAAACAAAAATAACCAAATGGCAAAGTGAAACAGATTTAGCTACAAAAGTTATGGTAATTGGTGTAGCCAAATTTGCGATTCAATATCTTGAGCCTGTTGATGGAACCTCTATTGAAAGTTGGGTTTTTCCTCAAAATAAAAAAGAAGGCTTTGATGACTACGAACCAGCTCGCAGAGTCTTTAGCTATTTTAATGATAAAATAGGTCCTTTCTCATACAGCAAACTGGCAAATGTTCAGTCTAAAACAAAATATGGAGGGATGGAAAATGCCGGAAATATTTTCTATTACGAAAATTCGGTAACTGGAGAAAACAAAGTAGAACAGTTAATAGCCCATGAAGTAGCTCACCAGTGGTTTGGAGATGCAATAACTGAAGCCGACTGGCACCACGTATGGCTTAGTGAAGGGTTTGCTACATATTTTACAGACCTCTATATAGAAAACACCTATGGTAGAAATTCTATGAATAGTTTGTTAAATTCTCAAAAAGCAGCCATTCTAAATTTTTATCAAGAAAATCCAGCGTCTTCTATAATTGATTTCAACATTACTGATCTTAACAAATTACTAAATACCAACTCTTATCAAAAAGGAGCATGGACATTACACATGCTTAGAAAACAAGTAGGTACAGATACTTTTTGGAAAGCGATAAGGGCATATTATAAAGCTTATAAGGATAAAAATGCACTTACAAAAGACTTCCAGTATTATATGGAAAAGTTCTCTGGCCTGGAGCTCGAATGGTTCTTTGAACAATGGTTATACAGACCGGGGTTACCACAGTTAGAAACATCTTGGAAATACAGTAAAAAGAGTCAAATGCTTTCATTTACTATCGATCAAACTCAAACCGAAGAGGCTTTTAGTTTTCCTTTAGAGATAGAATTGAGCTATAAAGATGGGACAAAGGAAAGGAAAACGATTGAAGTTACTCAAAGAAATCAAAGTATTGATATTCCATTAAAAGACAAACCTGTAACAATTGTAAAAGATCCAGACTGCTGGTTTTTAGGTTATTTTAATTGACCATTAATCATGAAGTTTGGCATTTCACACTATTTTACCAATGTGCCCATTCTTACTTCGTAATTCAATTGTTGAATTGATTCTAAGTATGCCTTAAGGGCAAAGTCATTAGAGTGAAATGCCAAATCTTCCCAAGGGATTTCATCCAAGTTAAATAGCTGTAATTCTTCACTCTCAGTAGTTACCGAAAACTTATCACTTTCTAGTTCTGCTAAGAAATGAAGCATCACCTGATTAATCTGAGGAATAGTATATATGGAGATTAGTTTTCCAATTTTAACTTTTGCATTTGTTTCTTCGAAAGCTTCTCTGGCAGCTCCTTCTGGTAAAGTTTCCCCATTTTCCATATAGCCACCGGGCAAATTCCAAAAACCTTTTCTAGGCTCTATTGCTCTTCTACATAACAATATTTTACCCTCCCACTGAGGGATACAACCTACAACAATTTTTGGATTTTGATAATGAATGGTTTCACAATTTTTACAATAATACCTAAAGTGATTATCTCCTTCAGGTATCACCCATTCAATTAGATCGCTGCCACAGTTACTACAAAATTTCAAACTATTTCAATTTTATAAACTTGGTGTATTACCTCCATCTACTGGCAAGTTAATCCCGTTTACATAAGCTGCAACCGGTGAAGCCAAATATGCCACTGCTCCTGCTACTTCTTCTGATGTTGCAAATCTTTTAGCAGGTACAGTTTCCATCATAATTTTTTCGTATTCGTCAAAAGTCTTATTGTTCTTTTCTGCACGTACACTAATAAGCCCATCTAACCTAGCAGTTTTTGTAAAACCGGGCAAAACATTATTTACTGTAATTCCAAATGGGGCTAGCTCCCTCGCCAGTGTTTTGGCCCAACTAGCCACAGCACCTCTGGTTGTATTAGATACACCTAAGCCAGGAATAGGTACTTTTACTGAAGTTGAGATAATGTTGATTACTCTACCGTATGCATCTTCTTTCATCCCATCTACAAATGTTTGAACCAAGTGCTGGTTACAAATGAGGTGTGCAGAAAAAGCTTTTAAAAACTCCTCTGGTTTAGCATCAATGGCGTCTCCTGCTGGTGGGCCTCCTGTATTATTAACTAGTATATTTACTTTTCTGCCATCTGATACATAATCCTGAATTTTTGCTTTCAATAAATCAGGATTAAAAAAATCAGCCACAAGACAATCATGTTTTTGACCTTGCGAGGTATCTAGCAAAACACTTAACTCTTTTAGCTTTTCTTCGTTTCTGGCACAAAGGGTAACATTAGCTCCCAAAGACGCTAATTCAAAAGCGACTGCCTTGCCAATTCCCTGAGTACTTCCACAAACAAAAGCCTGCTTATTTAATAAAGAAATATCCATAATAAAAAAATACAGTATAAACCATCAGTAATGATTTATACTGTTTATTAAAAATTAATATTAATTTCCGCTACTTGCTCTTACAGCAGCCACCTCTTCAGGAGTTACTGCATCAGCATCATTTCCGAAGCTTGATCTTACAAATGATAGTACATTAGCAATTTGCTGATCGGTAAGAAAACTGTGAGATGCCATTACATTATTGTAAGTTTCGCCTTTAATCTCAATCTCTCCAGTTAAACCATTCAATACAATACCGATAATCCTTTCTTTTTCTCCTAAAACATATTCTGTTTGCGTTAAAGGAGGATTCATTCCTGGAACCCCTTCTCCATTTGCCTGATGGCATACTTGGCAATATGTTTTGTAAATACCCATTCCAGGATGTACTTGTGGTTTTTCCTCTTTTGCTTCTTCTTGTGTTGGTTTTGCTTCTGCAACAGTTTCAGTTGTAGATTTTTCTGAACTACCACCACATGAAATTAAGCCCCATACACAAAATGCAAATACAAAATAAAATTTGTTCATAGATAAATAAAATTAGAATAGTTTTAATTTTTAATCTGTTTTGCCAGAGAAATTTATATAATCTCAGTTTAATACTATCAATTATAACTAATTAGATGAATTTATTCTTAAGGAATTTACTCAAACTATAAATATTTAGTCTAGAGAAGCTAATTTCTCATCATAATAGAGCACCCTCCAAATCTTCCCTTCTACAGAGTCTGAGATATAAAGCGAGCCGTCTGGTCCTTGAGTAAGTCCCATTGGTCTATGTTTAGCATCTGAAGTTGACATTACGCTATCTACCCCAGCAAAACCTGTTGCAAATCTCTCCCACTCACCAGAAGGCATACCATCTTTAAAAGGAACAAATACAACTGAATAACCTTGCTGAGCGTAAGGGCCTCTATTCCATGAACCATGAAAAGCGATAAAAGCACCATTTTTATATTTTTCTGGAAACAAATCACCAGTATAAAATAACAAGTCATTTGGTGCCCAGTGAGCTGGAAAAGTTAAAATTGGAGGCACTACATTTTCGCATCTACCTGTTTTTTTTCCATCACCACCATATTCTGGTGCAAGTATTTTTTTATCTTGAAAATGATCGTAATAGCAATAAGGCCAGCCAAAATCATCTCCATCACTAATTTTCAAAAACTCTTCTGAAGGTAATTCTGCACTTTGTTCATCATCGTAAAATTCTGAAAACAGATTACTTAATTGGTCCCTACCATGTTGAACTGCATATAAAGAGTTGGCAGAAATATTCCATTCTAAAGCTACGGAGTTTCTAATACCTGTGGCATATCTATGTCCATCTACTTGATGAACCTGATTAAGCTTATTTGCATCAAATTGCCAAATACCAGCCTGAAACTCTAATTGAGGACAAGGATCTAATCCGGGCGAACCGGGTGTTCTGCCAGTCTCCATACATGCATTAGAAGGTGCGCCCACATTCACATACATATGCCCTGCATTATCAAAGGCAAGAGACTTTGCTTCATGAGATCGTTGTGTAGGAAAGCCAGAAACGACCGTTTCTGGAACTGCACCTGATGGAACTAAGCCATTTTCGAGCTTATAACGATAAACAGAAGTATCTGAAGAAACATACAAATAACCATTGTACAAATGAACACCTGTTCCAACATAATCGCCAAATGCAGATTTTACATCGTATTTCCCATCTCCGGTTGTGTCAGATAATACAATCACACCATTCTCATTTTCTAGTTTTCTGAGTTTGATGTAAATACTTCCTTTTTCATCTACAGTAAGGTGTCTAGCCTTACCAACAGCTTTGGCAACAGTAACAGCCCCAAATCCTGAAGGCAATTCTATACCTCCATTATCATTATCTGCAACTGGTAAGTTTGATACGTTTGATGTTGTTTCTGAATCGGCATTTTGCTTATCACAAGAATAAAAAAATGAGCTAATTAATAAGATATATGCTATTTTAAAAATATGCTTTGAGTACATAGTTTCATTAAATTTAAAATGAGTAACTATGTAAAGATATAATATTAGGAATTAAATAATAAGGCAGAATTACATTCAAATATTTGTACCCAAAGAAATAGCTCAGTTTGTTAAAATGACTTTTTCTTTGATGTTATTTTGAGTACACACCGAATGTTTATTTTTTAAAGGAAATGTAATTATAAATTTAGAGCCTGTATCTGCTTTGCTCTCTACTCTAATAAATCCACCAATTGAAGTTATAGCCTTCTGTACAATATATAAGCCCATTCCATCACCTTTAGAACTTACAGATCCTACATAAAACATATCAAAAATATGCTCTAAACACTCACTCTCTATACCAATACCATTATCGCTTACACTTAACTCTACAAATCCATTCTGGTGTTCAAAAAGCTTAATAACAACCTTATGTTTTCTAGTATTATCACTAAACTGGAGGGCATTCTCAACAAGATTTTTTATTATAATAGTTAGAATATTTGGGTCTATTTCCAGAACTACCGGAATTGTATCTTCAATAATCTCAATTTTCTTCTCATTAATTATATTTATAAAGGAATCAACCACTCCTGAAATCACCTTAGGCACATCAGTATGGATGTTTTTATTATCGTAATCTATATTTATAATACTTACTGCATTTAACTTCTCTAAAATCCGCTCCATTCTCAACACAACAACCTGTAACTTTATAAGATAATTTTGAAGATTGGTCGTATTTTCCAAATCCATCTCAAACAATTGAAGCAAGCCTTTTATTCTAGCAACTGGCCCTTTTAAGTTGTGAGAACTTCTGTATAAAAACTCATCTAACTCCTTTTTTGCAACAATCACATCCTTACTTCGCGATTCAACTAGCTTTTCAAGGTTTTTATTTATTTTCTGAATTTCTCCATTTTTCACTTCAACTTCACGTTGGCTTTTCTTTAAGTTTTCAAAAGACTTTCTTAAAATTTGTTCATTCTTATGCAGTCTTTCATTAGCACTATGTATGAGTTCTGCCTGAGCCAAGATTTCTGCATTTAACTCTTGAAAATGTTGTGCATTTTGTATTAGATCATTTCTATGTTTTATTATTTCTTCATTTTTAGTTTTAATTTCTTTTGTTCTTTCAACTACTTTATTCTCCAATTCTTTGTTGTAGTTTTCTTGCATGAGCTTATTCTTATTAAGCTCCATAATTAACTCCTTCTGAAAAATTACTTTTTCTTTTTCATTGTGTCTGATTCTCAAAATCAAACTCACAGCAAAAAATAATATTTCTAACAGAATACCGAATTGAATAATCAACTCAGAATTATCAACCTCAAAATAATTAGCAAAAAATGCAAGAATATATGAAACCAGAATTGAAATAATACCTGCATTTAGCACTTGCTTCTGCTTAACATTTCCATATTTTATTCTCAAAAATGAAATTGAAAAGTAAATCATCGAAAATGAAGCTAAACCATTTGCCAAATTGGAAAACACCAGACCCCTATCCATCGTCCATTGTAGGCTAACTGTTTCGACAAGCACAAAGCCTGTATTTAACCCTATTATTAGCAATACACTCTTAAAGAACCAAGAGTCTAGTGACGAATACCTGATATAGTGTTTAACAAATAAGAAATATGCAATTGGAACAAAGTTTTGGAAAACTTTTAAAAAGAAATTAATGTTCGGGAAATTACCTAAAATGTAATTGCCGGTAATGCCAAAGTCCCATAAAAAATATAAAGAAACTGAGCCTAGGTAAATTGAATAGTATAAATAATTTTGATCAAGTATAAGTATAAAAAGCAGTAGAGATATTAACATCAATACTCCCAAAACCGATTGAAATATAATTTCTTTTAAAGAGCAATAAAAATAGAAAGTCATCCAGCTCTCATATGGTGTGAGCAGCCAATTTAGATTAACTTGCGACTTCTCAATATTTTCAAGCTTTACAAATAGCGTGAAACTCTCTGAGTGAAGATCTCTGAGTGATATTATAAAATCTTTTCTTCGAGCTAGAATTTCTTTAGAGCTAGCTTCTACAAACTCGCCACCCTTTTGGTAAGAAGATATTCCTTCGTCTTCTATCAACCATGCTTCGGCTATTTTAACATCGTGGAGTTTAAAAACATAATCTCTTAAAACAACATCCGAAACAACATTCAATTTTACCCATAAATTCTCTGATTGTGAAAATCGATGTTCATCGGTGTCTACGAGTTTTTGCCAGTAACCTCCGTTTAAATCTTTAACTTGGTAAATACTTAACTCCTCCTCACCTTCTACAAAAAAACTTAAGTGCTTTTCAATTGCTATTGTAGAGTCGCTATCTGAATAAATTACCAACTCCTGTCCTTTGCAAAACAGTAAGCTGTTAAATAGCAGATAATATAAAAGCAAGCCCCTTAGCATCAACTTGAATGAGATTAGAAAACCATTGTTTCGAATAAACTGTAATCTGAGAGAGTCTAGTTAAAAAAATCATATTTGTATATGACTTTAAAAACCTCTTACTCAAATGTTTATTGTTAAAACTTATCTAGTTAGTGAAGCTAAATACTGATCGTTTTCATCTTGATGTAAAAGTTCAAACTTCCATCCTACCTCTCCAGCCACTTTTTTCATTAGTTCTGGATCAATATAAAGCCAATTAAACCAATCTCCTTTCTTATTGTTATATTCGTATTGATAGGCAATCTCACCAATGTATTTATCATCGCTAGATACGCCATCATAGTCTTTTAAATATTGTACATCACTTGAATCAAAAACGATTTCTCCGCCTTCTTTTAATAGTGATTTACATTGATTAAGTAATTCTTTAAGACCTTTAACATCTCCAGCTATGCCTATGCCATTCATTAAAAAAAGGATGGTATCATACTGCTCTCCTTTAATTTTAAAAAAGTCTTGCTTGCGCACATTATCTATGGCTCTAGCATTCATAATTTTCACACAATAATCAGAAATATCTATAGGATGCACATCCTTTCCCTGATCTTGCATAATTAAAGAATGACAACCTACCCCGGCTCCTACATCTAAAATCTTTCCTCTACATCTTTCTATGGCAAAAGCCTCCATCATAGGGAAATCATCAAAATCCCGATAGAAAACTTCTACCGGCATATCTTCTATATCACCATAAGAAGTATGTATAACAAGACCTTCTGCATCTTTCCCTTCATAATAATCCCAAAGGGCCTCACCATATACATCTTTTTCGGGCATGCTATTTTATTTTTAATTAAAAATACCTTATGTTTTTATTCTTCGTATTTTACCACAGCCTGGCAAAAACTATCCATGGTGCCACCTCTATTTACTTCACCAATAGATATACCTCCTTGCAGTTCCCAACCTTCTGCTAATAGTCTTTTCACTTCTTTTTCAACATATTTCGGATTAGAACTACTAATAATTTTATAATCAACAACTTTTTTGCTCATAATTCTATAATGGTCAATTCTTTGAATAGTATTTTAAAAAATTTCAGCCGAAAATAGTAAATCACTAATATGTATGTTAACATATTAGTAAGTTTATTTCACTAGGTTTGAACTAATTTGACTAGATATAATTTCAGCTATTATAAATAAAAAACAATTAAGCTTTAAGCTCAATGTCACACAAAAGTCTATTTTTTTTTATTTCTTTTATCTTTCAGTACTGTTTCTTTAACTTTTGTTCACAGGCACAAAACCCAGAACTCAGAGTTCAAAGCGGACACACAGCCCCTGTAAAAGATGTTGCATTTAGTAACGATTACAAGTTAACTGCCAGCGTTGGTGAAGATGGCGTGGTAAGAATATGGCATACCCAAACAGGCAGGGAGTTGATGATTCTCGAAGGACACAAAGGAAAGATAAACACGCTCAGCTTTTCACCTAGTGGTCAACTGATAGCTACAGGAGGCGATGATCACACCATTAGATTCTGGAATACACGAAATGGCACTAAAGAAGGAGTTACTTATGGACACGATGATGCAGTAAACAGTATTGCATACCATCCAGAAGGTAAAGTACTAGCAAGTGGAGGAAAAGATAAAAAAATAATTATCTGGAGGAGTGACATTGGAAAAATATTATATCAGCTAAAAGAACATAAGAAAAGTGTAAATACAGTAACTTTTTCTAACGATGGTAACAGAATGGCTTCTGCTGATGAAGATGGAGTTATCTTAATTTGGAATACACAAAACTGGCAAATTGTAAAAACTCTTACTGGTCACGATGGCTCAGTTAATTCTCTCAGTTTTAGTAAAGATGATAGATTTCTTGCTAGTGCTGGTAAAGATAAAACCATTAAAATTTGGGATACCACAACAGGATCACAAAAAAGATCACTCTATGGCCACGAAGCTGCAGTAAACGATGTATTATATACTTCTGATGGAAGATATATAGTAAGTGCTTCTGATGATAAAACAGTGAGAATTTGGGATGCAACTACTTATCGTGAAATTAATCACCTAGACGGACATAGAAAAGCAGTGAATGCATTGGCATTCAACCTCAGACAAAATCAAATAGCTTCAGCTTCAGACGATAAAACCATCTTTTTCTGGGACTTAAACTCCGACAGACAAGTAAAGTCTTTAGCTGGCTTTGCATCTTTTGTGAATGTGGTAAAATACAGCCATAACATGCAGGTAATTGCATTGGGTAATGCTGGTGGAAATATAAAAATTATAGATGCTTCATCTGGTAATTGTATTATTACACTTAGAGGCCATACTGATGCAATTAATGACATTGCTTTTAGCCACGATAATAAATTGATAGTAAGTGCAAGTGATGACAAATCTCTTAGGATATGGGATATAAAAACAGGAAAAGCCATTTTCGCTTTAATAGGTCACTCTGCACCTGTAACATCGGTTAGTTATAGCCCTGACGATAACTGGATTTGTAGCGGCAGTAAAGATGAGACTGTACGAATTTGGAAAACAAATAATTGGAAAACATATAAGATTTTGTATGGCCACTCCAATGGGATTAAAGATGTAACTTATAGCCCTGATGGCTTAAACATCGCCAGTGCCAGTGAAGATAATTCTATTAAGATTTGGGATGCCAATCTTGGAACAGAACTAAGAACACTCACCAATCATACGGCAAGTGTAAATGCACTGGCCTACCACCCTAAAGGCGACTTTTTAGTAAGTGGTAGTACTGATGAAAAAATAATTGGTTGGAATACAGTAAGTGGTGAAAAACTATTTGAACTTAAAGGCTCTTCTGCATCCATTATAGATATAGATTTTGATACAGAAGGCAACTACCTTGTAACAGGTGATAACAACAACATTGTTAGAACTTGGAATATGAACCAGAAAAAAATATCTAGAACATTTTTTGGTCACCATGCAAAAGTTAATTCTGTTGCTTTTAGTCCAGATAACAAGTATGTACTTAGTGGAAGCACCGATCAACAAGTAAAACTCTGGGATTTAAATGCAGGCGAGGAAATTCTCAATATCGTTTTCTTGTATAATGAAAGGGATTTTACAGTAACTACGCCAGACGGGAAGTTTGATGGAACAGAAGCCGGTATTAGCAAAGCATTGTGTTTTGTTCAAGGCAATGAAATTATTCCCTTACAGTCCCTGTACGAAAAATCATTTACTCCGAGTTTATGGAAATTAACCATTACAGGAGAATCAATACCAGATGCTGGAGTAAATATGAATCGAAGTTTATCACTTTCTCCAGAGGTCTATTTTATATCACCGCAATTTTTTGCAGAATCAGAAGGATACACAAAAACAAACAGCGGTGTAATTAGTGATTCTTCAGTAATCCATGTAACTATTGAAGCATACGACCAAGGTGGTGGTATAGATGAAATTAGGCTTTATCAAAACGGAAAGTTGATTCATTCTTCAGGCAGGAAGTTTAAACCTAAATCTGAGCCTGAGAAGTATAAACGATTAGAACTTGATGTGAAATTATCTGAAGGGATGAACAGGTTAACAGTAATCGCTTTAAATGATGATAGAATCGAATCATTTCCAGATCTTATTGAAGTTGCCTACAAATCGTTTGTAGTTCCAAAATCAAAAATGCATATGCTGGTAATTGGCATTAACGAATACAAGAATAATTCTTATAACCTGAATTATGCTCGTGATGATGCTCAAGCTTTTGCAAAAACGATTAAAGCAGGATCGCAAAATATATTTAAAGAGGTTGTTACTTATGAGTTTTATGATAAGAAGGCAACTGCTGAAAATATAAAAGCTGCATTTGATGAAATTATCCATTCAGCCTCAGAAGAAGATGTTTTTGTCTTCTTTTATGCGGGTCATGGTGTTATGTATCAAGATGATTTTTCAGAAGAATATTTCCTATGCCCTACTGGAGTTACCAAAATGTATGGGAATAAAAGAATTCTTACAGAAAACGGCATATCAGCCAGCCAGCTAAATGAATTTTGCCAACGAGTAAGAGCGCAAAAACAATTGATTCTGCTAGATGCTTGCCAGTCTGGTGGAGCTACTGAAATTTTCACTTTAAGAGGACCTGTAGAAGAAAAAGCTATGATACAATTAGCAAGAAGTACAGGAATCGCATTAATTGCTGCAAGTGGCTCTAAACAATATGCTACAGAAGTAGAATCTTTAGGTCATGGCGTATTTACCTATTGCATACTAAAAGCACTTGAAGGAGACGCTGATACTGGTGCATTTGATAAAAAAATCACGGTAGGTGAATTAAGATCTTATCTGGATGAGAAAATCCCAAAGATGAGTGAGATGTACAAAGGAGTAGCACAATACCCTACTGCTTACATTTCTGGTCAAGATTTTCCCGTAGTGATTGTAAAATAATCACATTAAGTTTGTGGAGCTTAATTAATTCTATAACTAATCGCAGGCTATTATCAGCCTGCATTTTTCATTAAAAACTAAAAATGGCCATACAAGAATATAGCTTTAATACTATCATCATAATCATTACTGTAATAGTAAGCTTCTATGTAGATAATAAACCAGAGCTCAAATACAGGTTTATGTTAAATCCTTATAGAATTGTAAAGGATAAAGAATATTTCCGCTTTATCACTTCAGGATTTATACATGGTGGGTGGATGCACTTATTTTTCAACATGTTTACACTTTATCTATTCGGTAATATGCTGGAAGGGATTTTTAATTACCAACTTGGAAGCAATGGTAGCTATTATTATGTGTTGTTTTATCTTGCTGCCATCGTAGTTGCAGATATACCTACCTTTATCAAACAAAAAAACAATCCAGGATACAACGCTTTGGGTGCATCTGGCGGAACTTCAGCAGTTGTACTATCTTATATCATGTTCGATCCATTAGTTTCACTAAGACCCATACTTTTACCTATACCAATACCAGGTTTTATTTTTGCCGCCTTATATATGGCTTACTCCTACTATATGACAAAAAATGACCAAATGGACGGCATCGGACACGATGCGCACTTCTTTGGCGCGCTATTCGGTGTAATAGTAAGTGTGGGCATACAGCCTAATGTGATAGCTAATTTCTTCACTCAACTGGCTAGTTGGAGTATTTTTTAGAAATTTTTTAAGTTTTTTTTGGTTTTTCTTGTGTATGTAAAAATAATATCTTTATATTTGCACACCTTTAAAAATCACAAGCGGGAGTAGCTCAGCTGGTAGAGCATCACCTTGCCAAGGTGGGGGTCGCGAGTTCGAATCTCGTCTCCCGCTCAAAGTCAAAAAGCCCAAGTAAAATTGGGTTTTTTACTTCGAGCTTTTTTTGCCGGGATGGTGGAATTGGTAGACACGCAAGACTTAAAATCTTGTGGCCGTTAGGCCGTGCGGGTTCAAGTCCCGCTCCTGGTACTCTTTAATCCTCTCTTAGAAAGAATAGTAAATTCCAAAACTTATTGAGCTTAAAAACTTGTTAATTGTAATGAAAGACACTAGATTTTAAGCTCTTTCATTGCCAAGGAATTTATTATTCTTTTATACTGATATTAACTTCAGTAAATCAACATACTATGGATAGCACTAGACAAAAAAAATATTCAAGACTTATTCAGAAAGATTTAGGAGAAATATTTCAACAAGTTAGCCGAGATCACTTTGGTGGCGCTTTTATTACAGTTACTCAGGTTAAAGTAAGTCCAGATCTTGCTATTTCAAAAGTATACCTTAGCTTCTTAATGGTAAAAGATAAGGAAGCATTACTCCTTGAAATAGAAAGAAGCAATAAACTCATAAGACAAAAACTTGCAAATAGAATCAGGAATCAGGCGAGGATAATCCCAGAATTACATTTTTATATTGATGATACAGAAGAGGTTGCTTCTAAAGTAGATTCTTTATTCGAAAATCTGGATATTCCACCAGAAGACAAAGAAGACGATAACTTAAAAGATTATAAAGGAGACATCTAACGGCATTACTATTATTAAAAAATAAATATGTAGCTAGATCGTCTTATCTATTGACAAATTCTATTATTTTTTAAAAACACAAAGTTTTTTAATAGTACATCAATAAATGCTCAGCTTTTTCAGGTTAAATGATCCTTTCAGAATAATTGCTATCTTATTTATTCTGGTACTTCTGAAATTACCTATGCTAACATCTGGTAGCCCATTAACATTATTGGAGTTAAACTGGATGCTAGTTGGTGAGCGTTTAGCTGAAGGTCATGTTATTTATGATCAGTTATTTGACAATACTGGCCCTTTAGCTGCATTTGTATATTGGCTTATAGATATCACTTTCGGCAAATCACTCCTCGCCTATCACATAATAGCCATAGTACTCATTACATATCAGGCATTTTATTTTAATCTGGCACTTATAGACATTAAGATGTTTAATGAAAAAACATATGTGCCAGCTCTAATGTATGTACTATTTGCCTGTACAACATTCGAAATGCTAACCCTATCACCAGCATTAATGTCGCTTAGCTTCTTAATTTTGGTACTCAGAAATGTTATAAAACTAGATAGCCAATCTGGTGAGCAAGAAATATTTAAAACAGGTTTGTATACTGGTATTGCCACATTTTTTTACATGCCCTCTTTTCTGTATTTACTTGCAGCAGTTTTAGGTTTTGCACTCTTTAGAACTTCTTCGGTAAGGTTATTATTAAATGTAGTAGCAGGCTATGTGTTTGTGTGGATAATAATGCTACTGTATTTTATGTATCAGAATAATCTAATTGGTTTTTACCGATGTTATGTACAATCGTTTTTCCTTAGTAAAACATGGATGTACAGCTTAAAAAACACACTAGTTTTATTCTCATTTCCGGCAGTCTTATTACTGGTTTCAATATTTAAATTAAAAACCTCAAGGGGCTTTATAAATTACCAACAAAACGGACAATGGTTTGTAGTTTTATGGACAATCTTCACATTGGTGGTATTGATAATAAGCCCGAAGTTTAGTGGTATCCAATTCATCATTTTTGCTCCTGTATTTTCATTTTTTGTAAGCCATTATCTGCTTTTGATTAGAAAAAATCTTATTGCGGAAATCCAATTTATTGCCATCTCAGCCATCTTAGTCGGTATCGGATATTCAATGTATTTTAATATTGATGATGAAAAGAATGATGCTTTCTACGAAAAAATCCTTCCTGTAAATGATAAGTTAGCAGAAAATAAGAGAATAATGGTACTAGGGAATAATATATCGGCTTATAATCACAACTCTATTGCTACACCTTTTTTAAACTGGAAGATATCTCAAAACTATTTGGGTGAGCTTAATGAATATCCGGTGATTGTAAACTTAAAAAATAGTATTCTGGAAGATAAACCAGATATGATTGTTGACTATACTGAAGATAACTTATCCGAAAAAATCTTCGACAGAATTCCTTTGTTGTTTGAAAGTTATGAGTTCAAAAAAGAAGGCTCTATAAGTACATACACACTCCTCCCTCAAAAAAATAATTCCACGGTACAAGCCCAGAATTAATTCTTCTTTCTTTTAGAATTATATCGCTTCATCTTTTTCTTAGACTTTTTGTATTTAGGTGTCCAAGTCTGCCCTACTGGTCTTTGCCTATCAAGAGACGATTTGCAGGAAGTACCCACACTGGTAATGAAAAAAAAGCAGAGGCTGAATAAAACATAGGTTCTTAATTTCATAGCGTTGGTAAATTCTTGACTAATTATTTATCTTAAGATTTTTTAATTAGAACAGTATTCAGAAATTTAGGATTCCGAATTAAAAAATCTAGTTCTATGGTATTTTTAATATCTGATAACTACAAATATTATTCTTAATCTAAAATTAATAAATCGAACATCATCAAAAATATTTTTCATGAAACTATATTTTTACAGAATATTTTGTACCCTTCTACTAAGTCTTTCATTTTTTTATGTTTCTGCTCAGGATAAAGATATAGATGCCGTAAAAAACATTTTACAAAGACAAATTAAAGATTGGAACAGTGGCGATGTAGAAAAGTTCATGGTGGGTTACTGGGAGTCTGAAAAGCTAAAGTTTGTTGGTAGCAACGGTGTAACCTACGGCTATGAAGCAACATTAGAAAGATACAAAACCAATTACCCAAACCAGAAAATAATGGGTAAACTAGATTTTGATATTATTTCAACAGAAAAACTGGCTCCTAAAGTAATTCTTGTTGTAGGAAAATTTCATCTAACTAGAGAAGTTGGAGATGCAGAAGGATATTTTACACTTACTTGGAAAAAAATCGATGGAAAATGGGTGATTATTGTTGATCACACTGGCTGAAATAATTTCATTTTTTAAGTGAGCAGCATAAGACTGAATGCAATTTTTTGCCGTTAGCATTTTAGTAAACTTCAGCTGTTCACCAGAATGAAATTTTTTATACTTTTTTATCTATTACTTTCATTTTTTACACTACACGCCCAAAATACTCCAAAATACAGTAATGAGTTTCTGGCAATAGGCGTAGGTGGAAGAGGCTTGGCCATGTCCAACACTCAGTCTGCTATTGTAGATGACGCAACAGCTGGCTATTGGAATCCTGCTGGGTTACTAAACATCAAAAAGAAATATGCCTTTTCGCTCATGCACGCATCCTACTTTGCTGGTATTGCCAATTACGATTATGCAGGCTTTGCTACTCCTGTAGATAGTAAAAGTCATATAGGAGTTTCTTTAATCCGATTTGCTGTAGACGACATTCCAGACACAAGATATTTATTTGATGCAGACGGCACGCTGAATTACGATAATATAAAATCTTTTTCAGCAGCTGATTATGCCTTTTTATTCTCCTATGCACGAAGATCACTTCTAATTAAAGGCTTAAGACTTGGAGCAAACTTTAAAGTGATATACAGAAATGTAGGAATCTTTGCTAATGCTTGGGGCTTTGGAATTGACTTAGGAGCACAACTCACCAGAAATAAATGGCATTTTGGCATCACTGCTAGAGATATTACTGGTACTTACAACACTTGGTATTTTAATCCGGAAACATTCTATGATGTTTTTACATCCACTGGTAATACAATTCCAGATAATTCCATAGAAATTACAATGCCCAGGTTACTCACGGATGTTGCTTTTAAAACAGGAATTGGCAATGCATTCCATGCACTTGGCACTGTAGGTTTAGATATCACTTTTGATGGTAAGCGAAATACTGTAATTAAAACAGAGCTTTTCTCAGCTGACCCACACGCTGGAGTTGAAATAGACTATAAAAATGCTGTATTCGTGCGTGGTGGAATTGGCAACTTTCAGCAAACCAAAGACTTTAGCAATAATTACTCTTATTCATTTCAGCCAAACTTTGGTGTTGGTATCAAAATTAAAAGTGTGGGCATAGACTATGCTATAACCGACATTGGCGACAATTCAGAATCTTTATACTCTAATATTTTTTCAGTGAGAGTGGTGATGGGTAAATCTAAATATGCTACCCCTAGACTTCAACAAGATGATTAGTAAAAAGTATTTTTTTATATTACTCTACTTTTTTATCATAAATCAACTTTCTGCACAGCAATACAACTCCTGGATAAATTTTAATCAGGAATATTATAAAGTAGCAGTAAGTGAAAATGGTATCTATCATATAACTTATGCAGACCTCCAACAGGCAGGTTTTCCTGTAAGTACAATCAATCCCCAAAACCTTCAGCTTTTTCATAAGGGCAACGAAAGAGCGATTTATGTTTCTGGTGAAGATGATGGTGTATTTAATAATTCAGATTATATTGAATTTTACGGAACACTAAACGATGGGTCACTAGATGCTACCATGTACGATGATCCATTAAACCACAATAATCCACACGCTAGTTTATACACAAATCAGACATTCTATTTTCTTACCTATACTTTAGATAATACCAAAGGAAAAAGAGTAAGTGATTATGATGGTACAACAGGTAGTGGAACAACTGTACAATATCATTTAGAAAAAGCCTTAAAATATTTTTCTTTCGACCATACAGAAACAAATAATCTAGAAAGATACTTTAGCAGTGGCCCACTTTACCCGACCTATTTTCAATCAATATCTAATCAAGGAGGTTTACTTTCAGGTTTTACAGATGATGGCAAAGGTTATACAGATGTTTATGCTGGTGGAACAACTTATAAAGAATTTTCACTAGACATAGAGAATTATACGGCTTCTGGTTTTCAGCCAACACTTTCAGTAAAAATGAGTGGTCGTTCTAATACACAACACAAAGTAAGCATTTTAGCAGGGCAAACATCAGGAGCATTAAATTCACTGAGTGACTTGAGTTTTACTTATTACGAAAATGCAGAGCTAAATACGACTTTAGCTTTTACTGATATTTCTGCAAGCATCGATTCATTTATCGTAGCTTATCAAATTCAGCCTTTCTCTCAATCAATAAATGAAATAGTTTCTCTATCGGGAATTACACTCACTTATCCACAAGCATTGGATATGGGCAGCAAAACGAGTAAAATTTTCAATATCCCGCAATCTAATGATGTCCTCAGAAAGGTAACTATTGCTAATGTTAGTAGTGATATGCGCGTCTTTAATATCTCTGATCCAGATAATATTAAAGAAGTAAATGGGACTCTTTCTGGCACTAATTTCACAGCCAATATTCAGGGAAACAACAGTGAGGTTATTCTATACATCAGCCCAGAAACTAAAAGTATCGATGATGTAAGTGAAGCAACTATTCAGCCATTAACCTATACAAATGCCAATTACGTAATACTCACACATAGAGATTTAATGCAAGCTGCTGGTGATGAAGATAATGTAATAACAGCATATGCAGATTACAGAGCTTCAGCAGAAGGTGGAAATTATACTGTGTTAACTGCTGAGATTAATAATATCTATAACCAGTTTACTTATGGCGAAGTACATCCAGTAGCAATACAAAGATTTATCGATGCATTACACCAAAATACTAATCCTGAATTTTTATTTATTATAGGAAAAGGACTATCATTCAACTACAACTACGAAAAAAACAAACCTAGCAGTGAGAGCTGGACTTACAAAAGCTTGATACCTTGCTATGGAGAACCATGTTCAGATAATTTATACTCTGCCGGAATGGAAGGAACATTTCTGGAACCTTCAGTCGCAACTGGTCGCCTTCCCGCTTCTACTCCTCAACATGTATTAAATTATTTGAATAAAATAAAAGAGCACGAAGCATTTGAAAATGATGCGCTTTGGAAAAAGAACTTTTTACATTTAAGTGGAGGTAGAACAGTTTCTGAGCACCAAAATTTATCATCTCATGTAATCAGTTTAGCCGATTATATCACAGATGAGTACATGGGAGCTGAAGTGCTTTTTAAAGCCAAAGAAACCACAAATACTACAGAGTTTATAGATATTTCTGATGAAGTAAATGATGGCTTGGGCATGATGACATTCTTCGGGCACTCATCGCTAACACTTGTAGATTTAGAGTTTGGTTATGTAAGTAACTCTATGAGAGGCTTTGAAAATCAGGGTAAATATCCATTTATTCTGATGATGGGTTGTAGTGTAGGAGATATTTTTACCAGTACCAGATCGATTGGCGAAGACTGGATTTTAACAGCAAACAAAGGTGCTATTGGCTTTTTAGGCCACAGTTATCTTGCTTTTGTCGATACGCAAAAACGCTATTCTAATGAGTTTTATGAAACGTTTTTTAGTGATCCTGAAAACATAGGCAAACCTATTGGCAAGGTAGTACAAGAAGCTGTAAAAACGTATATCGAAAATAATTCGCAAAATCAAAGAGATTGGTCTAATGCTGAGCAGTTTATCCTTTCAGCAGACCCAGCAGTTAAAATATTCAATTTTGATAAGCCTGATTATTATATAGGTACAGAAAGTCTGTATACTGAATCTTTTGACATTACTGAAAGTATCGATAGTGAAACTGATTCTTTTAAAATAGCAATGGTCGTTTCAAACTTTGGCATTGTAAATAAAGACACTTTCGAGATTTCAGTAACTAGAACTTTCCCTGACGGAAGCACCCGAGAATACACCAATAAAGAATACCCTACAACCATTTATCAAGACACATTATATTTCACCATTCCAGTCACTGAGGATGAAAAACTAAAAAGTGGTGGAAATAATCAGTTCGAAGTAATGGTTGATGCCGGTTTACAATTCGATGAGATGGATGAGTTAAATAACACAGCAATTTTGGACCTCTATCTCAAACCTAGAAGAATGGTGATCATTTCACCAACTGAGTTTAGCATTGTAAACCAACAGCCAGTTAAATTATTCGCCCAAAACACCGAAGATGATACGAGTGAACAGACTTATATCTTTCAACTGGATACAACTTCTTATTTTAATAGCCCGCAATTAAGAGATACAACTGTTACAGCCGGTCTCACACCGCATTGGGAAACTAACCTAATTAGCGATAATGCGACCGATAGTCTGGTTTATTATTGGCGTGTAAGACCAACCAAAAATACCGAAGAGTCTGACTGGACAAACAGCTCTTTTGTTTACATTAAAGATAGTCCAAATGGTTGGTCGCAAAGCCATGCACAGCAATTTACTAGCGATAATTCCGAAAACTTAGAGGTGAACCCTGAAAATGGCATTTGGTCATTTTTAGAAAAAAATATCAATTTGAGAGTACAGGCAGTTGGTGGAAGTGCTGGCGACCCGCTCGATTATTACATTTATATGAATGATTTTAGAGTTGCTGCTTTAGGCATTTGTGACAAAAATGTAATTATCACTTTAGCCATCAACCAACATACAGGAGAACCTTATACAATTCCTATCTTCCCACACTTAAAATGTGGATTTGGTGATAAAGGCGAGGCATTCAGATTATTAGATACAGATTTAAGAGCATCTAATGCGATGAGTATCTATATGGATTATATTAATGAAGGAGATTATGTTTTGTTGGTTTCAGCAGGAACTGTAAACTTTAGCAATTTTAGTGCAGCTAATTACGCTGGCTTTGCAGAAATTGGTGTAGATGTATCTAACCTTCTTAACACTTTGACCAGTGGCGACCCATATATTGCATTTGGTAGAAAAGGTGATCCGGTTGGTTCAGCACAAGAAGTTTTTCCAAGATATACAGCCTTGCAGCCTTCTAATCAGCAAACTATTACAGCAGAGTTCGAATTTGACTTAAGTACATCTAGCGGAACTATTACCAGTACCAGAATAGGCCCTGCTAAAAAATGGGCTTCACTTTATCAGATTGCATCAGAAAAAGACCAAGCAGATGAAGAAGCAAATGTTGATATTATAGGCGTAAAAATTAGAGGAGAAGAATCTGTATTACTCTCAGGTATTGAAGATATCCATACCGATTTAACTTTCATCAATGCCGATACATTTCCTTATCTAAGGCTTCAACAAAATATTACTGATACAATTGGCAAAACACCAGTACAATTAAAAGATTGGAAGGTGTTGTATGATGAAGTTCCAGAAGGAATTTTATTTAAAAATCTCAACTCAGGTGCAAGGCAAACTAGTATTGCAGAAGGTGACACTATGAGATATCAATATACTTTTAGAAATGTCTCCAACACGGCTTTTAATGATTCACTGATTGTTTCTTATGATTTACTCAATCAAACAACTAATCAAAATATAACCAGATATGATACTCTCAGCTCTTTAGCTGTAAATGATTCGATCAATTTTACACTGAAAATCCCAACAAAAGATCAAGCCGGTACAAATCGATTAAATGTATTTGTGAACCCAAGAATTTTAGCAGAACAAGTATATGAAAACAATGTGCAGGAAGACAATTTTACTGTAAGTCCTGATACAATTAACCCTGTTTTAGATGTGCTTTTTGATGGAATAAGAATTCTTGATGGAGATATTATTTCCCCTACTCCACTCATTAGCATCAATCTTAAAGACGAAAATCCATTCTTAATAAAAACAGACACAACAGGTCTTGAAGTTTTTCTAAGCGAATGTGATAGTTGTTCATTCAAAAAAATCTCTCTAAACAGTTCTAGTATCAGTTGGACATCAGATGAAAACAACCTATTCCAATTGTTTTATCAACCTGATCAGCTAAGCGATGGAATTTACACTCTGTTAGTTCAAGGTACAGACGATTCAGAAAACTTATCAGCTATTGATCCTTATCAAGTGAGTTTTGAAGTAATCAATGAATCGAGAATTAGTAATTTTTACCCATATCCTAACCCATTTTCAGATAATGTAAGATTTGTATTTACCCTTACTGGTGGTGAAATTCCATCTGGCATTAAAATACAGATTATGACAGTTACAGGTAGAGTTGTAAGAGAAATTACTCAGGATGAATTGGGTACAATCCGAATTGGGAATAATATCACAGAATATGCATGGGACGGCAGAGATGAATTTGGCGATCAACTTGCAAATGGAGTCTATTTGTATCGGGTTATGTTACAAACCAGTGGAGACCCATTCGAAAAAATCGAAACCTCTGCCGACCATATGTTTAAAAATGGTTATGGTAAAATGTACCTAATGCGATAAAACATCAATTAAGCATCTATACCATATTGCTTTAATTTGTTGTAAAGCGTTTTTCTGTCGATATTTAGAATTCTGGCAGCTTTAGACTTGTTATACTTCACCTGCTCTAGCGTTCTCACAATTGTTTCGCGCTCGTTTTTCTCAATCATCTCTTTAAGATTATTGGTAGAAACTGAGCTAGAAGATTGTGGTGTACCTTCATCAAAACTGTCTTCAACAATAGGATTGGTTATTTCTTCAGGTAAACTTTCTTGGCCTATATAATCACCAGTACTTAAGAGCACTGCTCTTCTTACTATGTTTTTAAATTCTCTAAGATTACCCGGCCAGCTATACTCCTGAAAATACTTTTTTACTTCTGGTGTAAAACCTTTAATCTTTTTATCTAACTCATTATTAGACTGAGCAAGAAAATGATCTGCAAAAACCTGAATATCTTCTTTACGCTTTCTTAAAGGCGACACCTCAATTTTAAATTCATTTAAACGATGGTATAAATCTTCTCTAAAATCGCCTCTCTTGGCAGCATCTGACAACTCTTCGTTGGTTGCAGCGATAATTCTCACATCCACAGCTTCGTCTTTATTACTACCAATTTTCCGAACCATACCTTCTTGTATCGCTCGTAAAAGTTTTACCTGTACTTCATAAGACAAGTTCCCAATTTCATCAAGAAATAGTGTTCCACCATTTGCAGCCTGAAACTGACCAGTTTTATCTGTTACAGCACCAGTAAAAGAGCCTTTTAAGTGTCCAAATAATTCGCTACCAGCAAGTTCTTCAGATAAAGCACCACAATCAATCGCGATAAATGGTTTATCTGCTCTTTTACTTTTTTGGTGAATCATACGGGAAACATATTCTTTACCGGTACCACTTTCACCCAAAATAATTACAGATAATGAGGTTGGAGCAACAAGGTCTATATACTTAATTACTTCGGTAGACTCATTTGAGATACCTTCGATAAACTTTATACCACCTTTGCTTACAGGTTTAGATTTCTCAGCACTACCTTTATCAGTTTCTGGTGCTTCGCTCTTCTTTGTTTCTTTTGGTTGGTTAAGTGCTTGTTTAATTAACAATAAAGTTTCGTCAGGATTAATTGGCTTTACCAGATATTCAAACGCTCCCATTTGGATGGCTTTAACTGCTGTACGAATATTCGCATAGCTAGTCATTAAAATAATGGGAATTTGGATATTCTTTTGCCTAATGGCTTTTAGTAAATCCAGTCCATCCATATCGGGCAATCTGAAATCCAGCAAAGCCAAATCAAATGACTCTTCAGCCATTTTCTCCAAACAACTCTTACCAGTTAGAACTTCGTTAGCTTCAAAGCCCTTTTTTTCCAAAAATTTTTTCAACATCAATCCGAATGACGGATCATCATCAACTATCAGAATCTTCGGCATAATATTAATTTAATTACCAAGCATCCAAGTTAATGAAAAGCGATAAAATGAAAGAAATAAAGGGAAAAAAATGTAGGGCATGGAAGGCAAAAAAATGATTGGATTCAATTGTGTTTTCATTTTAAATAAAAAGGAGCCGGAAACTTTTCCGGCTCTTTTTCAGCTGGTTGATTGTATGGAGCTTATTTACATTCTACATTTCCAAATGCAAACTTATTTGCATAATGAAACACATAGATAAAAGTTAAAAGCATGCCATAGTAAGAATAAATAGCAAAATAGGCTATATGAGCCATATATGGCTATTTATTGATTTTCTTGAATTATAGATTGGGTAAATGCTTGAGGAAAGGCGAAACAAAGTGGGGAATAATTCTACATTTTGTATAACAAAAAAAGCTGTCTCTCGACAGCTTTCGAAGCATTGAATAATTATGTATATCATTTCAACCTGAATCTTGCACCTGCTCCAATTACCAATTGATCTAAATCACTCACTACATATTTCATATTAAAAAATGGAGTCACTTTATCTGAAATTGTAAAATCAAGACCTCCACCTAAATTAATTCCTACTTCTGTATGAGTATCTGAATAGCTTTCACTGTAGCGAGATACTTTAGATTTAATATTTGCGAAATTAAGTCCACCCAAAACATAAGGCTTTACAACATCACTTTGAGCGTTGAAATAATAATTAACATTTAGGTTAATCGTCCATACAGAATATTTAGCTTCGTAGTTATTGGTTCTTACTTTATTTGGGAAGAAAAAATTTAGGCCGACTTCTCCTGCAAGATTATCTGTAAAATAATATTGACCTGTTAAACCTAATCCAAGTTTCTCTAATGATGAGCCATACACAAAGCCTCCTCCTGCTGTAACTGCTCCTTTTTCTTGAGCAAATGCTAATTGAGATGAAAATGTAAGTACAACGAGTGAAAATGCCAGCGCAAGTATTTTGTTTTTCATGCTGATTAATTTTAGTAAGTTTTTTAGTGTTAGGTAAAATTTTAAAATGTAATAACTGTAACGCTTACAGTATACAACTGCTTTCGTTTCACTTTTATATCTTTATATTTTAAAAAAATCTAAAAATATGAATATTGTACTTTTCGATGAAGTAGAGTTGGAATCAGAAATTCAGATGAGTGATAGAAGAATCCATCATATTAAAAAAGTACTCAAAATTAAAGAAGGAGAAACTTTTGATGCTGGCATTATCAACAAATCTATCGGCAAAGCATATTATACTCATACAAAAGATAGTTTGGTTAAGTTAAGTTATTCTAAAGAGAGTAACACACCAGTAACATTAAACCCGGTTAGCTTAATTATTGGTATTATCAGGCCTGTAAACATCCAGCGCACGATTAGAGACCTTTGCACTTTAGGTGTAAAGGCACTACACTTTGTTGTTTCAGAAAAGTCTGAAAAGTCCTATGCTCACAGTAAAGCCTATGACATATCTAGAATAAGAAATTACTTAATAGAAGGCGCCGAACAGGCATTTAATCCCTACCTGCCAGAAGTGTACATTCACGAATGTTTAACTGATGCATTTCCATTCTTTGAAGAGTATCAAAAAATAGCTTTTGACAACTACGAATTCTCTAATAGTATAGGTAAAGTAAAAGTGAGTAAGTGCGATACAGTTTTAGCATTGGGGCCAGAAAGAGGCTGGTCTAATAAAGAAAGACAAAAGCTTAGGGAACATAACTTTTCTATGCTTAGTTTAGGAGAAAGAGTATTAAGAACTGAAACAGCGTGTACTGTGGCAACCTCAGTATTATTATCAAAATTTGAAATTATCTAGAAAAAACAACTACATATATAATGGAAGAAATTGTAAATAGAGTAACTAAAAGCCCCCTAGTTACTTTGGAGCTCGAAGCATATTATCATCCAGGAGAAAGAATACTTTTAGACTTAAAAGATGTTTTGTTTCAGGGAATGATATTGAGAGAGAAAGATTTTAGAGAATGGGCAAAAAATCATGATTGGAGCCAATATCAAGACAAAAACCTGGCTGTAACTTGTACAGCAGATGCCATTATTCCCACTTGGGCCTATATGATTATTGCAACCAAAGCTGAAGCATACTGTAACTTGATTGTTCAAGGTGACTTAGACGACCTAGAGATGATCCTCTTTCACAATGCCGTTGGTGGTATTGATTTCGAAAGCTTTAAAGATAAAATGGTAGTGGTAAAAGGATGCAGTAAAGTTAACGTACCAGCTTCGGCCTATATGGAAGTATGCCGAAAGCTTTACCCTTATGTAAAATCTATTATGTATGGTGAACCATGTAGCACAGTTCCAGTATATAAAAAGCCAAAAAAGTAAAGCCAAAAAAAAGGCTGTTCAAAGAACAGCCTTATATATTTCAAAAATCAGTATCTACTAAGGTAAAGCATCCTGATTTCTGAATGAGAAAATAATTAATTCAGCCGTTGATTTCACTCCAAGCTTTTTAATTAAGTGCTTTTTATGAGTGATAACCGTCGCAGGTTTAATTCCTAAAATTTTAGCGATTTTTTCATTATCGCTTTCCATTGTAAGCACTCTCATTACTTCCTTCTCCTTCTTAGTAAGTAAACCTTTCTTTTTCTTTTTAGGCTTATCTTCTAAATCTGAAGATTGCAATACTGAAGTACTTGGCCTTTTAGCTTTTTCAGATACATATCTTGGCTTAGAATCCTTCACAATTCTGTCCAACATGTTGAACATAAAAGTTTCGTCTTCTTCGAAAGTGATGTATTCTGAAATACCTTCTTCTTCCATTTGGTCCAAAAGAATGTTGTTTACATCCATAGTCAGCATAACTATTTTTGCATTCTTATTCTTTTGTTTGATTGATCGAACTGCTTCTAATCCTCCAATATCCGGTAGATTTGCATCTATCAATGCAAGATCAGGAACATTTTGATTAATTAAATGAATTAGCTCTTTTCCTGTAGAAACAGTACCAATTACCTTATACTTATCACTTGATTCGATAAGTGTAGATAATGAGTCTGAAATGAGCTTGAATTCATGTGCAATAACTACTTTTGTTTTTACTCTAGCCATTTTCTTTTTAAAAATTTATGTTAATAGTTGCTCTAAAAAAATTGATTCTAAAAACACATGAATCACATTAATCAACAATTAATGTTGACAAATGATTACTAATTGGTAGTATAGTTATTTATTTCAATTTGACAATTATTGGGTAAATAAAGCAAATTTGCAGTAAATAGCAAAATATTGGTTTTAAATATTCCATAACAGATTTTTAAATAAATAAAAATTTCAAAAATTTCACGCATCATAATCATGGATTATTAATAAAAATATATTTTGTACTATGTTACATGGCAAAGTCTTACATTCATTTTTTAACCAATAATAATGATTTTAAAAAGGCATATTTTGATTCTATTCAAAGATTCAAAAAACCTTTTTATATAATTATTCTACCAAAAAGTTATCAGATTCATATTCTAATTTTTCACTCCCACACAAAACCTATCTTTTCCTCTAAAATCTTTCAGCAATTCCACCTCAACAAAATTATTCTGTTTTAAGAGGAGTGTCATTTCTTTGCCGAATTGTTCATTAATTTCAAAAAAAAGCCTCCCATATTGCTTCAAATGTGAAGTAGCAAAATTAATAATCGCTTTATAAAAAAGTAAATAATTTTCATTTTCCACAAAAAGTGCGAGATGTGGATCAAAATTCAATACATTTTCTCGCATTTTTTCCTTTTCCAGTTGGGTAACATATGGAGGATTACTCACAATAATATCAAAAAAAGGTAATTTTTCTTCGATATTTTTAAGTATATCTGCTTGTATAAATTCAACATTAGCCTTCAGTGTTTTTGCATTATTCCTAGCTACCTCTAATGCTCTTTCACTTACATCCATTGCAAAAACATTTGATTCGCTTACATACTTTTTTATCGCAATTGCTATACAACCTGACCCTGTACCAATATCAAGTATATTTGCATTATTACTTTCTTCTGCATGCAGAGCATCTATCACTTTCTGGGTAAGTTCTTCAGTCTCTGGTCTGGGGATTAGCACATCTTTGCTTACTTGAACCTCAAAACCTAAGAATTCTGTTTTGCCAACGATGTGTTGTATAGGCTCCTGTAGAGCCAATCTGCGAAGGTATTCTACTAGTTTCTCTTCATCAAAGTCTGGTAAAGACTTATTTTTTAATATATCTAACTTAGTAATATCAAAAGCATCTTCTAGAAGAATATATGCTATTTGCCTGGCTTCTTGCTCAGGATAAACACTTACCAAATTTTCTTTTATAAATCTAAAAATACTCTCAGCTGATTTTCTCAAAACTTCTTTCTTCTCAAAATCCATATACAGTAAATCCACCATCTACAGCTATACATTGCCCTGTAATAAACCCAGCAATAGGCAAACACAAAAACGTAACTAAGCCAGCTACCTCAAAAGTTCCCCCTATTCTGCCTAAAGGCGTTCTTTCAATAACATTATTAAAGTAGCTTTTGTTTTCGAGAACTGACCTTGCAAGTGGAGTATCTATATACCAAGGTGCTACAGAGTTAACTCTTATATTATCTTTCGCCCACTCTACCGCCAAATTTTTAGTAAGTTGATCCATTGCAGCTTTTGTCATAGCGTAAACTGTACCCGTTCGCAAATGGGTTTGCCCAGCTACAGAAGATATAAAAACTACATTACCTGTTTCACTTTTCTTTAATAACTCATGACAACGCATTGTTAAATTAAATGATGAAAGCAGGTTTGTTTGAAAAATATGCTGAATTTCACTGTCTTCATATTCTAAAGCAGGTTTTCTAATGTTCGTTCCTACATTGTTAACAAGGATATCTAACTTGCCAAAATCTACCTTAATAAAGTCTATTACTTTATTTATATCATCTTTATTATTAACATCTGCTTGAAAACCTTCGATTTTTTGATCTGGAAATAGAGTTTTAAAATTGGCTAATTGTTCGTCTACAGTTTGTTTATCTCTAGCTACAAAAACCACATTTGCCTGTTTTCCTAACAACTCTTCTACAATAGCTTTACCTATTCCCTTTGTTCCGCCAGTTATCAATGCAACTTTACCCTTCAGTGTCCAACGATCCATCATTATCTAGTTTTTGAAAGTTTCTATTGATGTTAAATCCGATATTGTCAAGCAAAATTTTTCCCTTCAATGTTTTATCAAATACAAATCGAATTTTTCCTATAGATTTTAAATCAAATTCTGGATTTAACTTTAAAAAATCAAAAACAGGGAAAAAATATGTTTGATAATGCAAATTAACAGGATTTTTATCTAACCATGCTATTTTGTAAGCAGTCTTTTGCATTGGAACAGCCGCTTTGCCAATATTTTTAAAAGATATTTTATTAATTACCCCAATTGTGTCTACAAACTCTATAGAAAAATCAAAGTCACTGGAAATGTTAGCTGAGTTTCCTAAATCGTGTTCAGGACTAGCATTTTCACTCATATGGATTAATGAAAAAGTAAAAATTGAGTGATTATCTAAATTACTTAATATGTTTTCTGTTTCCGATTGAATATTTAATTCGTATGCAGAGGTTGAGTCTTTTTTTACTGTACTTCCCAAAGATTGCCAACTTTCGCTGTTCCAAGCGATAACCACTCCTTTATTAGTTCCAGAACCTAATTCAGCAGAAAGCGGTATTTCTTCCCAAACTTTTAAATTATTAGAACTGATTGAAATACTCTCACTTGTGCCTGTTAAAGGATTTTCATCTTCATCAAAATTAGTAAGAGAGATATATGAGTTATCTTCAAACTGATTGTAATAAACACCTTTAGCATCTTCGCCAAGTAAATTATAAGTATTTTGGAAAACCGGCTTATAAAAGTTCGTTTGTGTATATACCAAATTCATAAATGCTTCTACTAATTTACTTGTAAACTCACGCTGATTCTTACCACTCATTACCGCTGCCTGATTGATAAGCCAGTTAAATGGAGGTCGATTATCTCTACCATCCAAAGACTCATTAAAATGTGAATAATTTCCTTTGTGTACATATATATCATCTTTAAAATGATAATTTAATGTATCTATAAATTCTACATTCTGAAATTGGACATCTCTATTTTTTTCATCTAAAGTATTATAGCCACCACTAACAGATAAGTAGTTAATATCTTTAAGTTTTGAGTTAGAAAAATCAGAAAAATGTTGGGGAGAGAAGGCAATTATGTTTCCAATTGTAAAATTGGTATCAACCTCTTTATTTGCATTTGATGGCAATCTGTTTATTCTGTTATATTTTGCAAGCTGCCAGCTTACAAGTGATCCTTCACCATGCCCTATTAAAGTAATTGCAGCAGTTGTATCTATTTTATTATACAAATCATGTCCGCTTTCTGCATTCCACTTTTTATATGCTTCTAAGTGTTTAAGAATTACTATGCTTTTTGCTTTAATTCTTTCGTGTTGAGGCATTTTAAGCCAAAAGAAATTAAAAAAATTAAGATCAACAGATACAGCAATATAACCTAATCCGGCAAGTCTTTCCGATAGGTAATTAAAACCATCTTCAGCGCCTTTGGCAATATTTTCTTGACCATGGACTACAAAAACTAAAGGATGCTGTAAAGTATCAGATTCGGGCATCCAAACATTTGCATTAATAGGTATATTTTTAGCATTAAATCCCCAAAACCACTCATAAATGCTATTAAAATATTTTTGCTCTGTTGGCAACCATGCACTCAAATCAAATGATTCGCTTTTAAAAGCAACACCTTCTTTATAGGTTGATCTATTAATGTCTTCACCAGAACCGTAATAAAAAGCCTTAACTCTAAACTCGTTATCTTGTGCTAAGCCTGCCTTAATTTTAGCTTGTTGTAACTTTTCTAGATTAGGCTTAAATGTTTGTTGATCTTCAATAGAAATACCTCCAAGTAAATAATAGGCTCCAATATCAATCAGAATAATTAAAAAAAAGAGTAATCGCGCTATCAAGCGCTTATTATGTTTTATAAATCTTAACCTACCAGAAATAAATGCCCAAACAAGTCCAACAAAGAAGCCCTGCATTAATATAAATAGCAGAGTTAAAAAAAAGAGAATATCTAAAACCAGATCATTACGGGAGATTAATAAAACTAATAAAGTAAAAAAAACAGCTCCAAAAGTAACCCAGTAAAATTTAGGAAATTTATAAGTTATGTTTAATAATAGGTAACTAATAAAAGCACCTATTATTAAAGAAAAAAGGGCTATTACTAAGCCCATAAAACCATCTGCAAACTCTCCTAGCCCTGTTTTAAAAAAAATACCAAATAATACAGCTACTATCAAAGTAGTGAGAATAACGCCAATGGTATTTACTCCCCAAGCATCTCGGTCAAAAATGCTATTCTCATCACTAGCAGAAAACTTATTATAATCAGGCATACTTAATTAATGTAGGTAGGATAAATGGACTTTTGTTGTAAGTTTTAAATTTAATTTAAACTATAGTAAAATTATGACTTTGTTAAAGAAGCCTAACCATTTTAAAAATCAGGCTTAAAAAAACATTGAAATACTAATAAAAAGTTATCAAATCCTATATTTGTGACACTAAAACAATATAACCAGATTCGATATCCTTCACAAACTGCATGTACTTTTCAAGGTAATGTTTTATAAAAACCTATTGTTATCATAACCCAGGCAATTATAAAGCAAACACCTCCGATAGGTGTAATGGCTCCTAAGTATGTTTTGTTGGTAAAACAAAGCAAATAAAGAGACCCTGAAAAGAGTAAAATACCTGCAAGCATAACTAACGCTGCATTTTTAAATATTGATGTATTTGTAATTTGATGCATGTACATTCCAATAAATAAAAGTGCTAATGCATGAAAAAACTGATATTGAACAGCAGTTTGATAAGTATCAAACCTGTTGTTAGATATTAAGAAAGCTTTTAGAGCATGAGCTCCAAAAGCTCCAAATGCTACTGATAAACCGCTAAGTAAAGAGGCTGTAATTAAGATAAATCGGGTCATAAAGCTGATTTTTTGGTGTAATAAACTAATGTAATAGCAATTTTTCTAGTAGTATTTTTCAAGAAAAATTAAACATTCTAGTGTTTGGCAAACTTTATTAAAAAAAAATCTATGAGCAAAAAAATAGTTGTCATTTTCCTGTTTTTGGGGGTTGCTTTTTTTAACCAGCTAAGTGCCCAATCTGCAGTTTATGTATTTCAAGACCCACAGACTGGTAAAGGTGACTATATGTTCCGTTATGGAATGTTAAATATTGATTCAGCCAAAAATGCAGCTTTTAGTCAAATTGTAGAGCTTGGATACGATACAAAAAATGTTAAAGAATACGCTGCTACTGATAGTCAAGGCTATGGAATAATTCTTAGAAGTACCTATAGGAACAAAAAAGGTATTAATATAACTGTGTATGGTGCAGCATTAGGAAAAGCCTCTTACGAAGAGGCAGAAGAAGCTGCTTTAGAAAATATGAAAACGCTTAATCCTGATTGGAATGCCGATACATATAATATTATCCAGTACTTTTATGATGAACCTGATAACTAAACCAAAAGGTCAAAGAATATAAGTAATAAAAAAAATATAGCCCTTATTTAATAAAAGAAAGCCCATATAATTACTTCTTACATTTAAATGGAATTTTTTTCTGGAAATTAATTTTATTAACATAGTGAAAATATTAGCTCATTTTCCGCTTTTATACTATTAAGTAAGATTTTTTAATTGTACACATATGGGCAAGGCTTTTAAGGTTGTATTTTTTGTTGTTTTATCAGTATTTTCTGTAACATTAATTTCTTCACAATCTACATCAGACAGATTTTTTGAAATAGCAAAGAGTTTAGAAACTTTTGCTTCTTTATTTAAAGAGGTAAATAAATATTATGTAGATGATGTAGAACCAACCGAATTAGCTAATGAAGCAGTAAACAGTATGCTGGCATCATTAGACCCATATACTAATTATATCCCTGAAGACAGAATCGAAGATTATCGCACAATGACTACCGGTGAGTATGGTGGTATTGGTGCTGAAGTAGATAAAATTGATGGAAAAATAATTATTACTATGCCATTGCAAGGTTATGCTGCAGAAAAAGCAGGATTACTAATTGGTGATGAAATAGTAAAAGTAAATGGTTTAGATATATCAGATAGACCATTGTCTAACATACGCAATCTTTTAAAAGGCCAGGCTAACTCTAGTGTAAACTTAAGTATTAGAAGATATGGAAAAGATGATGTTATTGATTTTGATATTTCTTATGAGAAAGTAAGAGAAAAAAATGTACCCTACTACGGCATGGTTACAGAAGACATTGGCATGATTAAGCTCACAGACTTTACTCAAAAAGCAGGTTTAGAAGTTAAAAATGCACTTGTCGAGTTAAAAGCGGAAGGTGCTCAAAAAATTATATTCGACCTTAGAGGTAATCCTGGCGGTTTGCTAAACGAGGCAGTTAATATCACCAATGTATTCTTGCCTAGAGGTTCTGAAATTGTGAGTATGAGAGGAAAGTCTTCTGAGTGGAGCAAAAATTATAGAGCATTAAATGAACCTGTAGACACCGACATACCTTTGGCAATAATTGTAGATAATAATAGTGCTTCTGCATCTGAGATTGTTTCTGGAGTTTTACAAGATTACGACAGAGGTGTTGTAATTGGAGAAAGGTCTTTTGGAAAAGGCTTGGTTCAAACTACTACCATGCTATCTTATAACTCACAACTAAAAGTTACAGTAGCTAAATATTATATACCAAGTGGTAGATGTATTCAGGAAATTGACTATTCAAGAAGAAATGATCCTGTAGAGGATGCTACTAAAGAAAGAAAAGTTTTTAAAACTAAAAATAACCGTGTAGTGTATGACGGTGCAGGCATAGACCCTGAAATAAATACAGAAAGGGTTGTTTATGCACCAATTACAAAAAGTTTAATCGATAAGAAATTAATATTCGATTATGCTAATATCTTTAGAAGCAAAATTGATTCTATTCCAGCAGCAAAAACATTCAACCTATCAGATTCTGAATACAATGATTTTGTAGCATGGTTAAATGATAAAGAGTACGGTTATAATACTAAAGTTGAGAACACACTAGAAAATCTAATAGCTAGTTCAAAACATGAAAAACTATACGAAGGCATCAAAAGTGAGATTGAAGAACTCGAAAATCAGATACTCAAAAACAAAAAAGATGACCTTTTTAAGTTCAAAAATGAAATAAAGGAAGTATTAGAATACGAAATAGCCAGTAGATATTACCTCCAAAAAGGTCAGATTGAAATTACTTTTGATGACAATCCCGACATACTTGAAGCAATAAATATCCTTAATAATCCTACTAGATACCATGAACTATTGGCAGAACCTCAATAATTTGACATCAAATACTAATTTTTAATTATATAAATAGTATAATAAACCTTACTTTGTACTATTTCTATATTTTTTTTGAATAAAATTATTGAAATTCTTTCGTATAATAATAAAACAAACTAATTTGCAACTATTAACAAGCAATTGAGCTTCATAGGCTTGATTCAAAGTCAGTAGGAAGAAACATTATATGAGACGAATAAAGTTTACTCTTGCACTTATTATTGCCATCTTGTCAATATCTTTTACAAACTTCAAATACTCAGAGCAAGAAGTATTTAATCCGGCGTTTTTTATCGCTGAAAACCAATGGAAGTTATCAAATTCTATTTGGGCAGAAAGCGAAACGAACAAAGTGAATGATTCAAAAGTGACATTCCAGTTTAACATTAATCAAATGTATAAGATGGTTGATTTAAAAGGCAACCATTATGCTGGAACTTGGACTGTAAAACAAGATGCTCCATCTGAAGAAACTTATCTAATTCTAGATGAGGGTAAGGCAATAGAAGAGAAGTACAGAATCCTTGACGTAAATGAAGAAGAGGGAAAACTTTCATTAGAAAAAATCAACTCTACTTCGGGTAACCTAAATATCACTTACGTTTTTCAGGCAGAATAAAATCTTTTAACACTTTTAACCTGCTTACAGCAAAATTTCAAAAAGCTGTAAGCAGTTTTTTTTTGTATATACTTAAACATTTTAATTCATTTTTATCAAATCAGTTCCAATCAAAGTTTTTTTGGTAATTTTGACTGACTAGATTTTATACAATTATGAACATACTACTTTTAGGCTACGGTAAAATGGGTAAAACGATAGAAAAATTGGCAATTGACCGTGGCCACAAAATAGCCTTAATTATAGATAGAGGAGAAACTGAAAAACTATCTCAAATAAAAGATACAGATATCGATGTAGCAATTGAGTTTACTGAGCCAGAAGCAGCAGTATTAAATATTACAAGTTGCATAGATGCTGATATTCCAATAGTAAGTGGCACTACAGGATGGCTTCAAAAATATGATGAAATAAAATCATACTGCGAAGAAAAAGAAGGAGCTTTCTTTTATGGCTCAAATTATAGTATAGGAGTAAATATCTTTTTTAAGCTTAATGAATTTTTAGCCAAGCTTATGGATACTCAGAACTATGAGCTAGAAATGTCTGAAACACACCACACTGAAAAGAAAGATGCGCCAAGTGGAACAGCCATAAGTATTGCTGAGGGTATCATCAAACAAAATAAAAAATATACGAAGTGGGCACTAGACAAAAATAAAAAGGATGAAAACGAAATTCCTATAACCGCTCACAGAATTGAAAATGTACCTGGCACTCATGAGGTTATATACCATTCAGATATAGATAACATTTCTATCAAACACACTGCACATAGTAGAAAAGGTTTTGCTTTTGGTGCTGTACTAGCTGCAGAATGGCTTAAAGACAAAAAAGGTGTTTTTGGAATGAATGACTTATTACAATTTTAGTTAGTAATAATTATCTACCATTCATAAAATTTTAGCAACTAAATAATCGCAATTGATATAATTTAGCATTACTTTGGCAGAATTCATCAAATTGCCAGTATCTTTGCGTGCCGTTGAAGTTGTTATATGGATGTTTCTATTTATCAACGGTTTTTGAGTTTAAAAAAATAATATCTAATGAAGTTAAAAGAAAAAGAAAAAACTTCTGAGAAGCCTAAAAAAGGGCCAGTTAGAGAATGGGTTGATGCTATTGTTTTTGCTGTAATAGCTGCAACTATCATCAGATGGCTCTTTATAGAAGCATTTACTATCCCTACTCCATCAATGGAAAAATCTTTACTTGTAGGCGATTTCCTATTTGTAAGCAAGGTTCATTATGGAGCAAGAACACCTAAAACACCTTTACAGGTACCTTTAACTCACCAGAAAATCTGGGGTACAGAAATCCCTTCTTATGTAGATTGGATTCAACTACCACAATTCAGATTACCAGGTTTTACTGATGTGAAAAACAACGATGTAGTAGTTTTTAACTATCCTGATGAATACAATAAATATCCAGTAGATTTAAGAACGAATTATATTAAGCGTTGTATTGGTATATCTGGAGATAAACTTGAGATTAAAAATAAAGATGTATATATAAATGGCGAACTACTTCCTGCACCTGAGGAAATGCAAACCAGTTATAAGGTTACTGCTAATACTTTAATTAAAAGTAGAGTTTTTGAAAATCTTGATATTACAGATTACACTGATCCTATGACTAGCAGAAGCAACTCTGGAACCGAATATTATATCCAGAGTAGTGATGAAAAAGTAAAAAAGCTAGAATCTTACGATTTTGTGAAAGATGTAGAAGAAATAACTTTTGAAATTGGTCAAGATGCAGCTAGAACATTCCCTAATTCACCACTATACGATTGGAGTCTTGACAACTTCGGCCCTCTTTATATTCCTAAAGAAGGAGATAAAATAGCCATTGACTCAATGACATTGCCTTTATACGAAAAAGCAATTTTGCAATTTGAGGGTAACGAAGATGCAAAAGTTGAAGGAGGCAAATTGTATTTAGATGGAAATGTAGTTACTGAATATACTTTTAAACAGAACTACTACTTCATGATGGGTGACAATAGACACAATTCTCAAGATTCAAGAATTTGGGGTTTTGTACCAGAAGATCATATTTTAGGAAAAGGCTTATTAATCTGGTGGTCTGTGGAGCCTGTAGGCCCTGACGGAGGACTTTCAGATATATTCACAAGAATTAGATGGAGCCGGATTTTTAAATTAATCGAATAAAAACTAAGCCGCTTAAAAATAAGCGGCTTTTTTCTTAGACAATATTTTTTTTTTACCCCATAAGCTAACTAATTTCAAGGTCTAATTTGAAATTTCATTAATCAATACTTACATCATTTAAATTTCTGAGACTTACTTTATTCCTAATTAATTTTTATGAAAATTATTAACCCCTCTACCGAAGAAGTAATAGGAAATGTAAAAGAATTCTCTTCTGAAGATATTCAAAGCATTTATCTGGAATTAATTAATGGGCAAAAAATTTGGAATGACACCAGCCTAGACGACCGTATAGCTATAATTCAGAAATTTGGAGAACTGGTAAAAGAGTCAATCGATGAGTTGGCTACCTTGCTTACATCAGAAATGGGGAAACCAGTAAATCAAGCCAAAAACGAAATTAATGGTGCTCATGGTAGAATTGAGTACTTCTTAAATAATATAAAAAAATGGTTAGCTGAAGAATGGACTGTAACAGAAGGCGCAACCAAAGAAAAAATAGTTTATGAGCCACTCGGTATCATTGCTAATATTTCTGCATGGAATTACCCATATAATGTAGGGTATAATGTATTTATTCCAGCGCTTCTTTCTGGTAATGCAGTATTTTACAAACCTTCTGAATATACCTCACTTACCGGATTAAAAATAGCAGAATTGCTATATAAAGCCGGAGTACCCGAAAATGTATTTAAAACAGTAACTGGCGGAAAAGCCACTGGAGAGGCACTATTAAAATTACCACTTCAAGGATATTATTTTACTGGTTCATACCTTACAGGCCAAAAAATTGCCTCAGAAATCGCTCCTAAAATGGTTCCTCTACAAATGGAGCTAGGTGGAAAAGATCCATTATATGTAGCAGACGATGTAAAAGATATAGCCTTTAGTGCAGCACAAGCTGTTGAAGGTAAATTTTACAACAGTGGCCAAAGCTGCTGTGCAGTAGAAAGAATCTACGTTCATGAAAAAATCTATGATGCTTTTGTAAAAGCATTTGTGAAAGAAACTGAAATGCTTAGAGTAGGTGACCCAACTCGCGAAGATACCGACATGGGGCCAGTTGCCAGAAAAGAGCAGCTAAACTTCCTTTTATTTCAGGTGAATGATGCGCTTGATAAAGGAGCAAAATTACTTACTGGTGATGAGTCTCTGGAATCTAAAGGATATTTCTTTGAGCCCACAGTGCTTACCGATGTAAATCACGATATGAGCTTAATGGTAGATGAAACTTTTGGCCCTTTAGTTGGAATCCAAAAAGTTGAAAGCGATGAAGAAGCCATTGCACTAATGAACGAAACAAGCTATGGATTAACTGCAGCCGTTTTTTCATCTGACGAAGAAAGAGCAAGCAATATCCTTAGTAAAGTTAATGCTGGAACAACCTACTGGAACTGCTGCGATAGGGTTTCTCCTACATCGCCATGGTCGGGTAGAAAAAATTCTGGTATAGGTTCAACTCTCTCCTATCAGGGAATTAGAGCATTTGTACAACCAAAAGCTTATCACCTAAGAGAACTATAAGACTAAAAAAATTAACCTTTTCTTTATTACTTACTTACCGAAGTAGAATACAAACTTTCTACTTCATTGTTTTATATTTTCTATTTTAAAATTTACGATGATTGCAGATTTAAGAAGCGATACATTTACGCGCCCCACGCCTGAGATGTTGCAATTTATGATGCAAGCTCCTATTGGTGACGATGTTTATGGAGAAGATCCGAGTGTAGCCGAACTTGAAAGAAAAATGGCTGAAATGTTTGGAATGGACGATGCCATTTTCTGTCCTTCTGGTACCATGACAAACCAGATTGGAATTAAGTTGCTCACTCAACCTATGGAAGAAATTATCTGTGATAAAAACTCCCATATCCAAATTTACGAAGGTGGTGGTATAGCTTATAATTCACTTATAAGCTCTAAACTAATAGATGGAGACAGAGGAATGATTACTGCCGAACAAGTGGAAGCAGCAATTAACCCTGACGATCTACATCAACCTATTTCTAAGATAGTAGCACTCGAAAATACCATGAACAAAGGTGGTGGTGCTATTTACGATATGGAAGAAATAAGAAAAATAGCAGCTGTTTGTGAGAAACACGCTTTGCATCTACACTTAGATGGCGCAAGACTATTTAATGCTTTGGTAGTTACCAACGATTCTCCTAAAGAATATGGTAGGTTGTTTAAAACTATCTCAGTTTGTCTTTCTAAAGGTTTAGGCGCTCCTATTGGTTCTGTTTTACTTTTTAATGGTATACCAAGAATTAAAGCCGTAAGATTAAGAAAAGTGATGGGTGGAGGTATGAGACAAGCAGGTCTTATTGCTTCAGCAGGTACTTATGCGCTTGATCATCATGTAGAAAGACTTAATGATGATCACCGAAGAGCTAAACAACTGGCAAATGCTTTAAAAGAAGCCGCATTTGTAGAAGATATGTATCCAGTTGAGACAAACATTGTGATTTTTAAAGTAAAAAACTCAGCAGAAATGGTAAAGACATTGGCTGAAAAAGGTGTAAAGTGTATTACTTTTAGCCCTGTACATGTTCGTATGGTTACACACTTAGACTTTACTGATGATATGCTTGAGCACACATTGCAAGCAATTCATTCAATATAAATGCATAAAAATTACTTAATTATATTAGCCATTGCGGGTTTTACTTGCCTTTATTCTTGTAACAATAAGAATAATGAAGAAAAAGTAACTACTGTAATGGCTGATACTTTACCTAGCCCTTCAATAGATTCTAGCTTAAGAATCACCGATACACTCGAATCTAAAATTTCACAACAAAATAACTTTTTAGATAGTATAGCCCTCCTCCCCGATTCTGCTTTTATTGAACTAGCGAGATATAGTAATAGTTTTAAACTAGACATCAGATACGCTACCGATAATAACTTTACCAAACAAGCTTTATACGATTGTGCCAATTGCCTACTCAGAAAAATAGTAGCTGATTCACTAGTAGCAGCTCAACAAGAATTGATTAAACTTGGCTATGGCATGTTGTTATTCGATTGTTACCGCCCAATTTCTGTACAACAAAAAATGTGGGAGATTGTGCCTAACCCTATTTATGTAGCCGATCCACAAAAAGGCTCAATGCATAATAGAGGCAATGCTGTTGACTTATCACTTTACGATTTAGAAACAGGTACTCCTCTCGATATGGGTACTGAATTTGATTTTTTCGGTAGAGAGGCACATCATGCTTACCAAGGACTTTCAGAAGAAGTACTACAAAACAGATTATTGCTAAAATCTACCTTAGAGAAATATGGTTTTAAAAGCATCACTTCCGAATGGTGGCACTACTCTTTTAATGCCAAAGTATTTAGAATAAGTGATGAACCAGTGCCTTGTATTTCGCAAGACTAAAACACTCCTTTTATTGTCTTCGTATTTTTATGTATATTTTCAATGAGTAATTGAAATGAATCAAATTACCATTCAAAACAACTGATACATGAAAAATAAACGTCTGGAAGAAATTCTTTCGAGTTTAAAAAAGAATCTTGAAACACTAGAAGTACAGTTAAACTTAGGTTCTAAAGATGCCAAAGACCTTTTTGAGAAGAAAAGAGACGAACTGAATAATAATATTGAAAACATTAGAAACCACGCAAAAGAAGTTGGTCGTGAAGGTTCTGTTCATCTAGAAAAACTCGAAAAAGAAGGTAAAGATTTAATAGAGCTACTCAACGCTAATTTTAATTTCTCTTATAATAATTTCGACAAGGCTGAGACAAAGACTAAAAACATGAGAGATCATTTAGACGACATTTATAAAGAGCTTGAGCAAGAGTCTGATAAGTTTAAGGGAAAAGCACAACTACAATACAAACAACTCTTGGATAAGCTTCAAATGGAATTTTCCATACAAAAAAAGTATGCAGAAAAAAAAGGAGATGATCTGGAGAAGTGGAAGCAGCAACTTCGAAATGAAATAAACAATGTAAAGCAAAAAATAGATACTAATAAGTATGTTAGTGAAGACAAAATAGATAATTTCACTAATGAACTTAAAGAGGCATTTGAGCACATCAGAAAAGCATTTATGAGCTTCAAAAAATAAATTATGACACAAGAAGAAATCCAAACGATTAAAGAAAGATTAGAGAAAAGTATTAGTACACTCGAAGAGCAAACTACAGCTTTAAAACTAGACCTGAAAACAATTAGCGAATTTCTAAATAAGACAACACCAGATGATAATTTGAGCCAAAAAATCAATGCACATCAGGAGGCTACACAAAGCCAAATTGAAGCTAATAAAGAGCTAATTGATCAGATAAAAGAAGTAAAAGAAAGCGAGGTAAAAGAGGCCGACACACAGATTATTTCTAAACTTGAGCAAGAAACTGTTGCCATGCTTAATCGCATGCAGCAAAAGGTAAATGCCAGAGAAATTCTATCTGATTTATATGAATCTGAAGCCAAAAAACAGGCAACACAGCAGAGCGATTCTGATCCAATTACTCCTACTCCACCAGAAACACCTCAACCCCCAAAAACAGAAAGTATTGAAGAAGAAGCTAAAAAGATAAGGGCAGAGCGAGATATGGAAAACACAGTGAAGAAATTTAAAGATCAGGATGCCTTAAATGAATTAAAGAAAAAACTAGGCTTATAAAAAAAGGGGGATGATTTTTTAATCAAGCCCCCTTTCTATTTATCTCTATTCTAGATTATCTCTTTTTACTTTTCAAGTTCATAGACTCTGCAAGCTTTACAGCTTCAAATGAGTTTACGATTCCACCAGTAACAGAAAGTTTTTCAAACTCTACAGTATCGTCTCCATCTTCTGTTTCTGGCTCACCTGGCATGTTTACTTCCATCTTATCAAATTTAGAAGAAGACTTCATTAGAATATCTTTTAACTGAACTGCCGTTAAGTCTGGGTAGTAAGAAAGCACTAAAGCAGCTACACCAGCAGCAACCGGAGAAGCCATACTTGTTCCGTTTTGGTTTTCATATTTAGAACCCGGCATAGTTGAGTAAATATCAACGCCCGGAGCAAATACATCTACAGATTTTTTACCGTAGTTAGAAAACTCACCCACAAAGTTATCTGAACCACCCCAAGAAGAAGCTCCAATTTCTATCCAGTTTTTCGCTGGCTTCTTTCTGATTTCAAGATTCTTATTTGGGAAGTTTTTACCTTCGTCTAAGTTCTCACTATCGTTACCAGCAGCATGTACAAGTAATACACCTTTAGACTCAGCATAAACAACTGCTTCGTCTACATATTTTTTGTTTGGAGAGTAACCTTTACCAAAGCTCATGTTGATAATATCAGCACCATTATCTACTGCATAACGGATTGCGTTTGCTACGTCTTTATCGTGCTCATCTCCGTTTGGTACTGCTCTAATTGCCATAATTTTTACATCATTAGCTACACCCTTCATTCCAAGTGCATTGTTTCTGTTAGCAGCGATAATACCTGATACGTGTGTACCGTGAGTTGCATCTGGACCAGTTACATCTGGGTTACCATAAAACCTGTTAGTTAAATCGTCGTAATCGTCACCAACAATGTTTCTTGGGTTAAAATCTTTATTTAAGAAGTATTTTAATTGGTTTTCAAAATACTCAATCGCTTCTTCGAGATATTCCATTTTAATGTCATTCTCCAAAGCATATCCTAAAACAGAAGCAGCTCTTTTAATTTTTTCGTCAGGAGAATTTACAGTAGCCAGTTGGTCTGGAGTTAACTCTTCTTCAGTTACATTTAAATAAGCAGAAATTAATCTCATAGAATGCTTAATTACATCAGCCATTCCCATGTAGTTGTCATAAACTTCTTTCGCTTCAGTTACTTTTGAATCATATTCTGCTTTTAATTCCTGAAAGTATGCGAACTCTTTCTTTTCATCTTTAGAAAGATTCTCCTCAGTTTTTCCCTGAAATTTTTCAGATAGTCTCACATATTCTCTGGTAAGCTCGTAGGTATCGTAGTTTACGTTTTCACCGTCTTTACCACCTAAGAAATTCCATCCGTTAATATCATCAACATAACCGTTGCCATCATCATCTTTGCCATTTCCAGGAATTTCGCCTTCATTTACCCAAATTTTCCCTTGTAAATCTTCGTGCTCAACATCTACTCCACCGTCGATTACGGCTACAATTACAGTTTTAGATTCTTTACCTTTCAGTAATTCTTTATAAGTTTTTTCAGTGCTTACACCTTGTACATTATCTTCGTCACGGTCTAGATTAAACCAGTTTTCAGGTGCTTTTTTAGTAGTATCGCTGTAAGAAAAAACCTCATCTGTAGCATTTATTCCTGTCGCAAATGTTAAGGAAACACTATAGATATATGTTGATAGAATTAATAAAATGTGTTGTGCTTTCATTAAATGAATATTTATTAAATAATAGTTGTCTATTTAAGCTTTCAAGATAACAGTAAATTAAATTACAAACAGCCAAAAAAAGGACAGAATTCAATTCTTCAATTTAAACGGGGCTGATTTGGGATAAGAAAACCTTAAAATCAGATATTCAATTCCCTTATTAACAAACTGCTAAAGAAAAAACGTCCGCAAAATAACTCATTAAAAGTGTAATAACTCGCATTTTTTTCTCAATCACCCAAATTTTTAGGTAAGACGCAGCGACTCAATTTGTCACAATTTTTTTAGCTTAAGATATACAAACATGGTTTTGCAAGTGAATGTTTCAAAAACAAGCATTTTGGCTACGCTTTGTTTACGAGGGTTTTCTTTGTTTTGGAGTATAAAATTAGCTCATAGATTAAAATCCAAGGCAGCCAACTTAACCAAGAAATTAGAATGTAGCTATCTAAAGAATCGCTGAGTTTAAAGTGGTTATTGATATAAGAGAAGATTCTTAAAAGCACTGCCGAGTTAGTTAAAATAAAACTCCTCGCCATGTACTGTTGATGCTTAACGATGTTTTGCTTTACTGCAAACCGAAAGGCTTTGTAGGTAAAATAAATCCACAATAAAGACAGAATGCCAAAACTGATGGTGCTTAAAATTCCTCCAATGGCATAAAAAGACATGAGAAAACCCGAAGGGGCAGCAAACAAAATTACCAGTAATACATAGAGCCAGCCTAAGGGTTTATGTAACTTGTTTTGTGGCCATACAAATTGAATTATACCAGTAAGTAACACCACTGGCGAAGCAAACATATGAGCAAATAAGGGAAACTTATAAAAATGAAATACCTCCTGTTTATCTATTAAAAAGCCTCTGGTAAAATCTGGTTCTATGTAATCCAGAGACTTTAATAAGATTAATAGCCCGATGATAAATGCAATAAAAAAATAGCTCCTTTTAACCAGCAGCATAATAAGTTGAAGGTCTTTTCTTAGTAAATTCTTCTTCTTTACCCTGCATGGCTTCTTTTGTTTGGAGAATTACTTTAATGTTCGCCTTGTCAATTTCTGTGAGCTGGTCATCTACATTATCATATCTCGGCTTGTACCACTTTTTATTAGAAAAGTACTTTTGCCATTTTTCAGATTGAAATCTATAACCATATTCAGCAAAAATTTCATTGCGCATAATATCTAAATCTTCTATGCTCAAATAATCAGATTGCCATATATTATATTCTTCATTACTACTTTCACCTTCCTTCATATTTTTCACAAAACAACCTTTAAAATAAGACTCATCTATGTAAATGAATTTAGTAAAGTCGTAGACTCTGTCTGAAGTTAGCATTTCAACCTCACCTCTTGGAGAAATTTTATAGAAAACATACTTTGTAGCAAAGTTATAAGGTGTTTCCATATCGTCGCCAAATTCTGAACTATGAGTGATAACTTCGTAGATGGAATCATTAAGAAAATGGAAATTATCTTCGTTACACAAAGACGGATCAGAATAATGTTTTTCTAATGAGATCGCATTAATCTTTTGTTCTTCTGAATTATACAACACCAATTGCTTTTCAGTTATCTGATACCCCCTACCGGAAATACCTTCTTCATATATGGATATTAAAAATGATTTTAATTTACCTGATAAAGACTTTTCATTTTCTGTTTCAACTTTTGCACCTGTTACACCAAAATCTGCTTCTTTATGATTTGATATTATAATATCAGTATAGTACTCATTCGGCATTAAATTGAAATACTCAATGTAAGATGGATTTATTAGCACACCATTTCCCTCTTCTGGATCGTCTTCAGAATGATTTGCATAACTGTAAAACATCATTCTATCGCTCAGTTTTGTTGCATCATAAGAAATAGACTTCAATAAACCTGATGGATTATAATCATTTACTTTTTTAGCATTCTGTAAAGATTCATTTTCAATTTTAAACCAAACTCCATCTTTATATCCATAAGCGATATTCGAGATAGATTTACTTGCAGGTAAAATATAATCGAATTGGGGTTTAAGCACCTCTTTTGTCTGATAATTAAATAAACCAACCAGACCTTTACTTTTAATTTCGAAGCAGTTTTTAATAGTAAGATTGGGGTTGTAAATTTTTTCGTATTCGGGCTTCAATAAAGTTTGAAGAGCACTATTGACTAGACCATATAAATTCTTACCATCAAATATTTCATGTAGGCCAGTAATCTTTTGATTCGAAATGATGAAAAAATCCTGCCCTCCAATAAAAGTATAGAATGGTGTACTGGCAAACTGCTCGTCTAATTGTTTAACCTTTTGCTTGATTAGAGAATCGTTTGTGTAAACTGCTTCCTTTATATCTACTTTACTTGTAGCTTCTGCATCTATTGCATCAATCTTTTCAGATACATTTTTGGTTTCTAGAATTTCTTCAACTTCTGGGGTTTTACTAACTTCTGATGTATTACTAGAAGAACAAGCACAAAGAATTGATAGAATAATAGATAAAAAAATCAGCCTCATATTGATAAGATTATATGGAAAAAGTATTCCTATAAAAAAAGTAAAATATACAGCTAAATTATAGAAATGGTACTTTTTATAAACAAAAAAACCTCCCATAAAATGGGAGGCTTGCGGTAAAATAAGCTAGATTCTATTTATTAAATCTTATTGACCAGAAAGAAATACTGCATTAGCTAACAGTAATTTACCTGTGTGCCAAAAACCTCTGATAATTGGAGAATCACTGAAATAGATAATCTCTCCTCTTCCATAATTCTCACTACCAATTGCCAAACTATTTTTTACATTTTCTTTTAGCTTGTAACCTACAAAACCAGCAGTATAGCTATCGTCTTTAAATGCACCTGCATTCCATCCTTCTTTTAAGTAAGGATAAGCAGTTGAATTACGCTTCATAAAGTAAGTTGCCTCGCCTGCACCAAAAGCCAATGGATTAGTTTCGTCTAAGTGAACTTTAAATACACTACCTTCTACGCTTTCGCTTAAAGAACTTCTTCTTCTATCACCAAACTTCTTAAGAAAGTCGTCGTCTTTTTTGTCAGAACTTTTCTCTTCTTTACTAATAAACGCATCTCCAATCGCAGTTGATGCATCAGCAGTAAAAGTATTTACCGCGCCTTCAATAGCGATTACTTTACCACCAGCAGAAGCAAAATCGGTAATTTTAGCAGTGTATCTTGAGTATCTTCCGCTTGGCAAAATTAATACATCGTATTTGTCAAGATCAACTCTGTTTAAGTTTGCCGTATTAAGCACTGTAACCGGATAGCCCAATTGCTCTTCGAAGAAGTGCCATAATTCACCAAAAGCGGTTGGCGAAACACCATCACCATTTACAATTGCTACCTCTGGAGTTTGGATAAAACGAACATAAGCAGAACCTAAGTCTTTACCACTGTTTACCAAACCTGTAGACGATTTGTAAATAGTTTGCTCCAACTCGTTGGCAACTTCTGCCATCACTTTATCCAAATCTTTAACATACTCATTATCTTTTCTGGTGATAATGATAGTACCTCTATCGAAATCTTTACCCGCTGCATTAAAAGGCTCTAATGCATATCGAGCTTTAATTCCTTTATTAAATAAATGTGCTAGTAGTTTTGCATCTTGATAGTCTTTCCACTCTAGGTAATAAGAATAAGGCTTATCTGTAGCTATGGTATTCGTTTCGAATGGCATCTCAACCTCGCCAGAAGCAGCAATGTTTTCTTTGTATGCATAAGCTTCTAAACCGTAGATGTATGGCAATGCCCAAGAAGTAAGATCGTAAGTCATAGAATCTGCTAGTTCTGGTTTTGGCTCAAATAAAACCCTCACTAGTTTTCCTTGAGGTTGGTAAGTACTTACCACAATATCACCTTCTTTTGGAGAAACCGAGATATCTTTATTCTGCATATAATCATAAGCTGAACCAGCTCTTACTCTTACACCCGAACCAACTACACCATAAGCGATTTTATGATTGTCTAACAATTGCAAGAAAGCCTTTTTAGCATCTTCACCGTTATTCCCACTTATTACAAAAGACTTGTACTCACCATTTCCATTGCTTTTAGAATCGCTAAAGAATTTCTTAAACTCATCTAGCATCTTCTCTTTTTGCGAATAAGCAGCTTCAATTGTACCAAAACTGGTTGTATAGTGGTGAATTAATCTATCTTTTAAAGTAAGCGTATCGCCAGTATGTGTAACTATACCTAAACCTGCTCTTCCACCACCACTTTGCTCGTAAGTAAAACCGATTGCACCTTGGTAAGTTGGCCAAGTATCGCCATAACTTGGGTAAAATAAGTCGTAAACTTCTTTGGTAAAATATAACCAGTTTTCTTTATCAAATGCTTTTGAGTTGTACTGACCAATAATGTTGTGGAATTCTCTTTGCCAGTTGGTCATTACTTTGTGGAATGGCTCTGCTGATGGACCAAAGAAATACTCAGAGTTAGAACCCATTTCGTGTAAATCTACATGTACATGCGGTAAAAACTGATAGTACATATCTTTACGCTGCTGGCTCTCAATTTGTGTTTGCCAAGCCCAGTCTCTGTTTAAGTCGAATAAGTAGTGGTTAAATCTACCTCCCGGCCAAGGTTCGTTGTGCTCCCAAGCATCTGGTCTTACATTATTCGCTTTACCAACTGTTTGGTTATACCAGTTTACATAACGATCGCGACCGTCTGGGTTTTCACATGGATCAATCACAATTACCATGTCGTTTAACCACTTTTCTGCATCTGGTTTGTCTTTAGTAAGTAATGAATACAATACAGACATGGCGGCTTCTGTACTTACAGATTCGTTACCATGTATATTGTAACTTAACCATACAATAGGAATGTGTTTTCCTACCATTTCGCCCTCTTCGAAACCAGCAGCGATTAGGTTATTTTTCTTTATATTTTCTAAGTTTCTCAAGTTTTCTTCTGATGAAACAGCTACTAAAAGCAAGTCTCTACCCTCGTTGGTAAAGCCATAAGGCATTAATGTAGCATTCGAAGAAGTACTTGAAAGATATTGAACATAGTCAACTACTTTATGATGAGGCGCAAAACCTTCTCCCGGAGCATATCCAAAAAAGTCTGCTGGTGATTGTAGGTTTTGGGCATGAAGCAGTAAGTGCAAGCCTAATGAAACTAGGAATGTTAAGTATATTCTCTTCATTGTTTAGTTTAGATTTAGAAATATTAGCTGGGGTAGTTTCAGTTAATCCATAACATAATCGACAAATCTAGTAAAAATCGTGATAATGCCTTGCTCAATTCGCAGATTGATACTCTTTAAAGATTAAGTAGGAAAATTAAAATCAGGCTATGGATTTTCCTATTCGCAAACTTAAATTCCGCTATAAAAAAATCGAATTACAAATTCACCCAAACATCAATACAAAGTTTAATTAAATTCAACAAAATCGTTTGTGTGCTTCAATCTCTATTGTGTATCTGTTAAATTTCAATAAATAAAACTACAATACACTAAACAAGATACCCCTAATGAAAAACCCAACTATTATTTACATCCTTTTCTTTCTATTTGCTTGTGAACAACAAGTAAAAGAAACTTCTGCTCCTTTGAACATTCCGGGATTAAACCAACCCGTAGAAATCATTCGTGACCAATGGGGAATTAATCACATCTATGCACAAGACCAACACGATTTGTTTTTCGCACAAGGTTATGCTGCTGCTAAAGACAGATTATTTCAATTTGAAATATGGAGAAGGCAAGCTACTGGAACTGTAGCAGAATTGCTGGGCGAAAAAGAACTTAAAAGAGACATTGGCACAAGGCTCTTTAAATTTCGAGGAGATATGCAAGAAGAGATGAATTATTACCATAAAGATGGCTCCGAAATTATAACTGCTTATACAGAAGGTGTAAATGCTTACATAGATGAGATAATGCAAACACCGGAGAAACTTCCATTAGAATTTAAAATATTAGGCACTACTCCACAGAAATGGACACCAGAAGTAGTAATATCTCGCCATCAGGGTTTGTTAGGGAATATCACTCGCGAATTAAGTATGGGTAGAGCGGTTGCCAAACTGGGCGAAGAAAAGGTAAAAGAATTGGTTTGGTTTCATCCGAAAGACCCGAAGATTTCGCTTGACCCAAAAATCAATGGAGAACTTCTTTTTGATGATATACTAGAGCTATACAATGCTTACAGAAAACCTGTCAAATTTGAGAAAGAAGATATTCTATCAGAATATCAAACAACAAGTACAGCCTTTTTGGAAAAAGAAAAACACAAAGCAGAAGCACTGGCTGACCCTACCTCTCCTGTTCCGGTAGACCATGAGTGGATTGGAAGTAATAACTGGATAGTTAGCGGCAAACTCACTGAAAGCGGCAATACGATAATGGCAAACGATCCACATAGAACCATTGCCATTCCTTCATTAAGATACATGGTACATTTGGTAGCTCCGGGCTGGAATGTAATTGGTGGTGGAGAGCCAGAAATTCCCGGTATTTCCATTGGGCATAATGAATATGGTGCTTGGGGACTTACTGTGTTTAGTACAGATGGAGAAGACTTATTAGTCTACGATCTCAATCCTCAAAACCTGAAACAATATAAGTATAAAGGAGAATGGAAAGATATGGAAACCATTACAGAAAGTATTCCTGTAAAAGATGCCGAGAATTATACTGCTGAATTTAATTATACACATCATGGGCCTGTATGTTATATAGATAGTACAAACCTGAAAGCCTATGCAGTAAGGTGTGCTTGGATGGAACCCGGTGGCGCTCCTTATCTAGCTTCTCTTAGAATGGATCAGGCTAAAAACTGGGAAGAGTTTAGAGCTGCTTGTAATTACAGCCACATTCCCGGAGAAAATATGATCTGGGCAGATAAGAAAGGAGATATTGGTTGGCAGGCTGTAGGTATCGCTCCCCTACGAAGAAATTATAGCGGTTTAGTTCCAGTTCCCGGAGATGGAAGTTACGAGTGGGATGGTTATTTACCCATTGTTGAAAAGCCTCATATTTTTAATCCAGAGAAAGGATTTTTTGGCACTGCCAACCAAAATGTAACTCCAGATACCTACACCGAATGGGATGCTATCGGTTTTAACTGGTCTGACCCTTACCGAGGAGATCGGGTGAATGAGTTTCTGAGCACTGGTAAAAAACTCGATATGCAAGACATGAGAGCATTGCAAACAGATTACTTGTCTATTCCTGCAAGAACCATTGTTCCTTATCTAAAAGATTTAGAGTTAGATGGAAAAGCTGATTCAGCAAGAGCTAAACTATTAGATTGGGATTACAGACTTGAACCAAACTCCATTGCTGCTGGCATTTACATCGCTTGGGAAAACCAACTAAAAGAAGATGCAAAAGAAAAGCTAGTTCCAGAAGAAGGGAAAAAATACATCTACATCCAAATGAAAAAAGTGATTGATTGGATTGAGCAACCAGAGTTGATGTTTACGAACCCACTAGCTAGAGATGCTTTTATCAAAGAAGCTTTGGAAACTGGTATAAGTAATCTAGAAGAAAAACTTGGAGACAATATGGAAAACTGGCAATACGGTCAGGCAAAATACAAACACAGTTCTTTAAACCATGCATTGAGTGATGCTGTAAATGAGCAGACTAAAGAAAAACTTAATGTTGGTCCAATGCCAAGAGGTGGCAATTCTTACACAACAAATGCTTCTGGTGGAAACGACAGACAATCTCATGGTGCTACTTTTAGAATTATTGTAAATACAGGAGATTGGGATGCCGCTGTTGGTACCAATCCTCCGGGGCAATCTGGAAACCCAGAAAGTCAGTTTTACAACAATTTGTTCGAAAGTTGGGCAAAAGACGAATACTTCCCAGTGTATTACAGCAAAGAAAAAATCGACAGTGTAGCAGCAGAAAAGACGATTCTTAACCCAGTTAAGTGATAAATCCTTTTCAGGTTCGCACTTGTAGGGATTAACTTTATCTTTGCCAGATATAAAAAATTGAAACTTACCAGCTCCTATGCAACATCAGCTTAAAAAATTATTAAAGCAGTATTTTGGATACGATCAATTCAGACCTACTCAGGAAGATGTAATTAACAGAACACTTTCGGGTAAAGATAGTCTGGTGATAATGCCCACAGGAGGTGGTAAGTCTCTATGTTACCAATTGCCAGCCTTGGCAAAAGAAGGTACTGCACTTGTTATTTCTCCGCTTATTGCTTTAATGGAAGACCAAGTGCAAGCATTACTGGCTAATGGTGTATCGGCTGCGGCATTAAACAGTAATACTACAGCCAATGAGATTAGAGCCATTGAGCATGAATTGTCAAACCAAACACTAAAACTTTTATACGTATCTCCTGAAAGAGCTTTACAGTCTAACTTTATCAGTTTTATCAATCAACAGAAAATAAGCTTGGTTGCCATTGATGAAGCCCACTGTGTGTCTATTTGGGGAAATGATTTTAGACCGGAATACATGCATTTACCAGCTTTAATGAAGTATTTCGACGACACTCCTTTTATTGCACTCACTGCCACAGCAGATAAGGCTACACAAAGGGAGATAATGGAAAAGCTGAAACTACGAGATGCCGAATTATTCCTAAGTAGCTTCGAGCGTAAAAACCTCACTACAACAGTTCTTCCTGCCAACAAGCGTATTGATTATATTACAGACTATGTAAAATCTAGAAAAGACGAATGTGGTATTATCTACTGTCTCAGTAGAAAATCAACCGAAAAGGTTGCTCAGGCATTGATCAAAGAAGGGATTGACGCTGCTTATTACCATGCAGATATTTCTGCTTCTGAAAGACAGCAAATTCAAAAATCTTTTCAGCAAGATGATATAAAAGTGATTTGTGCCACCATTGCATTTGGAATGGGTATAGATAAATCCAATATTAGGTATGTAATCCACCATAATTTGCCTAAAAACCTCGAAAGCTACTATCAAGAAATTGGTCGTGCTGGAAGAGATGGCTTGCCTTCTGAATGTATCCTGTTCTTTAGTTATGGTGATGGACAAATTTTACAAAAGTTTATAGAAGAGTCTCAAGCTGAAGAAGTTTTTAAAAATGTGCAAAGAGCCAAGCTTTCTAGAATGTTAGAATTTGGCTCTGCCACCAGTTGCCGAACTAATTTTATCTTAAGCTATTTTGGTGAGCATAGAACCGAAAATTGTGGCCACTGCGATAATTGTCTTCATCCTCCACGTAGTTTCGATGGTACCGTTATCGCTCAAAAAGCACTCTCAGCAGTAGTGAGAATGAAACAGCAAGTAGGTACAAACATGCTTGTAGATGTGCTACGAGGTTCTAACAGAAAAGATATTCAAGAGTTAGGCTACAATCAAATAAAAACTTTTGGTGCTGGTAGCGATATTAGCCGAGATACTTGGCTCAGCTTTATTTCACAATTGATCAATCAGGGATTTTTAGAACTGGATTTTACAGATGGCAACAAGTTAAAAGTAACCGAAATTGGCAAAATGGTGCTCTTTAACGGACATAAGGTAAAACTAAGCCAAGTTCAGTTGTTTACTGGGAAATCGGCTCCTAAGAAGAGCAAGAAAATGATGTTTGAAGAAGGTCTGATTGGTAGTTTGAGAAAGTTAAGAAAAGAGATTGCCGATGCAGAAGGTGTACCTGCCTATGTGGTTTTCAACGATCAAACATTGCAAGAAATGGCAGCCGAAAAACCACTATATTTATCTCAAATGGCACAAATAAGCGGTATTGGTAAGCATAAGCTTAATAAATACGGCGAAATTTTCATCAAAAAAATACAGGAAGAAACACTTGGAGGAAGCACACCTAAAAACATTAAAGGCAAAACTTATCTGGAAACTTTAAAACTCATTCAAGCAGGTAAATCTGTAAGTGAGATTTCTATTTTAAGAAAATTAAACGAAATAACCATTTACAGCCACATTGCCTATCTTTTTGAAAAAGAAGAAATTTCTAACATTGAAATTTACATAGAAAAAGGCAAATGCATAGAAATCGGAAAAGCTTGGGAAGACTTAAACAAAACAGATAATTTAAAAGTCCTATTCGACCATTTTAAAAGGAAATATGAGTATTACCAACTTAGATTAGGTGTTTCTTGGTGGAAAAAAGAAATGGGAGAATAAGAATTGTATTATTTTTTGATGATGAAAATAATACAATTCAAATAAATCAAATTCTTCCCAATTAAATTCTTCAAGCTCAAAAAAACAACCAATCATATGATAATCAATTGATTACACCTATCATCAATAGACATATTTTCATTTAAGCACTTTCTTTAAATTTACTTTCACCAAAGTAAAATCAAACTTTTATATTCGATACTATCACTTTTTTGTATAAGAAAATTTTATACTTTTTTTATATCTTGCCAGAACTAAATACTTCTCTTTTTGGTGATATTGTAAGAGAATGATTAAATTAAATGTTATAAGATTATACTTATCTCTGAAACTGATAAGACAATTGTCAGATCAGGCTTTTTGACACTTAAAAACTAACAATATGAAAAGAATTCTTTACTCCCTTTTTATATTATTATCTTACTCTACTTTTTCTAGTTGTTATGGTCAAGTAACAGCACAAGAATATGTAGAATTTGAAATCGATGATAAACTCGGCGAGGATTATCGTCTAATTCCCGCAGGCGAGGAAGGAGTACTTGCTGTTTTGGCAAGCACCAAACCTCAAAAGAATGCGAAGCGCGAACTAATAGCAACATTTATGAATACTAACCTGCACACAATATGGAGCAAAAAGTATCTTGTAGATAACAATGTTGAAATTATTGATCATCAGTACACTAAAGGAAATATTTATTTTCTTCTTGAAGAGTCTACCAATAAATATCAGGTAATAGATATAACTCTAGAAACAGGTGAAGCCACTTACATTAAATATGAAGAAGTAAAAAACTTTTACATTACAGATTTTAGTGTAATCGATTCTATTATCTTTTTTGGTGGTACTATAAAAAGTCACCCGGCAATTATCAGATATAATTACCAGAACCAAAGTTCGATTGTAGCTCCTTCTATCAATCAGTTAAAAGCTGATTTGGTAGGAATGTTTGTGGATGAAAAAAATGGTGTTTTTAGTGCCGTACTTAGAAGCCAGCAGATGTCAGACGAACACTCTATCTACATTGCTACTTACGACCTAGAAGGCAAAATGCTAAACAACTTTACCCTAGAGCGTAATCGAGACTATAATTTTCTCACCTTTAGGCCACATGTAATTAGTGAAAATGAGATGGTAGTAATAGGCACCTATGGCCTAAAGTATGACGACAGAACACAAGGAGTTTATGCCTTAAAAACCAAAAATGGAGTGCTAGAAAACCTGAGGTTTTACGACTTTGGTTACTTTAAAAACTTCTTCAACTTCTTACCAGAAAAGAAAAAAGATCGACTAGAAAGAAACATTGCAAAGAAAAGAGAAAGTGGCAAAAAGAAACGTTTGCGTTACAACCCTTTTGTGCACGATCTAAAAGTGACTGATCGCCAGATTATTTTTGCAGCAGATATCTACGATCCAATAAGAGAGGCTCCAAATTCACCAATTGCATATAGTGGCTATGGTATTTGGAGAGATCCACTTTATAGGAGTTTTAGTGCTGATTTTAAAGGTTTTGATGGTGAATATATTCCTGCTGCCATCACCAGAGAGCCAATTCCTAAAAACAGACCAATCTCTTATGGCTTTACATTATTGAATACCGTAACCTGCGGGTTTGATTTTAATGGCGCACTTATGTGGGATAATAGTTTTTCTTATGATGAAGAAGACATAGAATCTGATTATCCGCTAGAACTCACAAATGTATATGCAGATACAGACTCAGTTGTTTTTGTAAGTGCCTTCGAAGAGGGCATTCGCTACAAAGTATCCGATTTAAGAGGTTTTTCTGATAGTGTTACTGTTGACACCTTGCAACTCTATCAACCTTTTGAGAAAAGCATAAACTATGAAAATGGTGGAATTTTAGATTGGTACGACAGCAACTTTTTGGTGAGTGGCTTAAGAAAGATTAAAAACAAGGAAAATAATGAGCAAAGCAGAGATGTGTTCTTTATGTACAAACTCCACTACCCTATAAATGAAAGGCGCGAAGAAAGAGGCAGATAAAATGATTTAAAATAAATCTTCTAAAAAGAAGGAAGCCATTCCAAAATTGGAATGGCTTTAATTTTTTTATCTTACTTAATGGCAGGATAGACTAAAAAATAGTAAGCAAAGAAGAGTTATTAAAATACGTATAATGAATTAATTACTATTACTTAAAACCTTTTCAAGGTCTTCGATCAATTTCTTAGAAACTAAACGTGGCTTTTCTTTTTTATATGTTTTTAACGCATCCAAAGCCTGCGTACCGATTTCGTATAGTCCTGCTGGGTTTTTATCGTAGCTGTAACTACCTATACACCAAGCTAACTTTTCTTTAACATCGTTGTACTCATCAAGATTGATTTTGTCCAACTTTTCATATGCCTCTTGGCATATTTTTTCTAACTTCCCGTTTACTGCAAGATCACTCATGCTTAAAACTTTTTTGATTAAAATTACCTGTTTAAAAAATAGATTTTGAATTATCCATGCAAACTAAATAAATGATATTTTAGAAAAAAATTTACTTTATCAAAAAATCACTCTACAAGTTGAATTTTTACATTTTTCTTAAAATAATATCATAAAAAATACAATTATTACAATCATATTTTCAAGGTCTTTACAAAATTCACACTATAGTTAGTATTAATTCACCTCAAAAAGGGTTAAAAATAATGATTAAGGTAGAAGTTACACTTACTCTATTAAGTGTATATTGGAAGTATAAGTTGTTTTTATAACTTTATGGATTAATTTAGGGCATTAATTAAATAAAGTAATAGAATTTAAACCATCTATCTAAAGACAAAACATTACTCATGAGCGCTAAAATTATTGCATTTGCCACTCAGAAAGGTGGGTCAGGTAAGAGTACTTTATTAATGTTAACTGCTGCCGCCATCCACAACAGAACAGATAAAAAAGTTTTAGTAATTGATTGTGATCCTCAAAAATCTGTAAAAGACATCTACAAACACGAAAACTCTAACCGCTCTTACGATGTTATATCCTACAATTGGAGTCAACCGAAGCCAGAGACTAATTTTCAGAAAACATTAGCCATTGCAGAAAAAAAATATGACCTAATTTTTCTGGATGCACCTGGAAAAGTTGAAGGGAAAGAAGTATATTTTAGTATATTAATATCTGATATCGTAGTTGTACCTGTTGTTGCCAGCGCGCTTGATATTAAAGCAACTATAAATTTCCTTAAAACTATACCTATTGTAAAAGAAGTTAAAGCTAAGCAAGGGTTTGACTTAAAAGTATACGGAGTTGTAAATAAAAGAGACAATACAGTAGAGCACCAAAGACTTATAGAACTTAATGGCATTGGTGGTTTAGAACTTTTTTCATCATCTTTATCTAATTTAGTTAGATACAAACGTGGCATTTCTACAGTGTTCGACATTACTGAACCAGAAAACACAGAAGATGAATTTAATCATTACTTCAAAGAATTTCTTCAAAAATGTGATATATGAACATGGACAAGCAAAAAAGTAAAACCGACTTGATCTTCGACGCACTAAAAAACGAAACTAGTGAACTTGACCTAAGAGCATCTAAAGAAAAAAAAGTAAAATTTAGTAACCTTGATATAGATTCAATCAAACCAAAGGGAAATACTATAGAATATGCTTCTGTAAAATTAAAAACTGATTTATACGAAAGAGTTAAAGAAGCGGCTCTGCAAAATGGGGTAAAACAGCCAGGTAAATTTATTTCTTTGATATTAGAAGCATACCTAAAGCAAATAGAATAAAGCCTTTGAAAAAAGGCTCCCCTATTTTAATTATATTAATATTTCAAGTTAATAATATTAACATTTGTTTAATTATTGAATATTTAACAAAATATTTACACTCTCCATATAATTTTTTTATTTTATCCACCTTTTTGTTGCAAACATCATTATTCAAAACTAGTTTTGTTAAACAATAACTAATCACCTACCTTATTTTAATATTATCATAACATAAAATTGCCTTTTAAAGGTAGTTTAGCTGGTATACAAACATATTTCAGAATAAAATATTGAAAAATTCAATTTACCTGATGTTTATCATGTTTGCCAATTCATTTGTTTCCTAATTTTGTAAAATATTGTTCATCCTCTATAATACTTTACTTATGACTTACTACAAATCATCTAAAAGAAGCCTGACTCCTATTTCTGATGCCGCTATCTATTTCAGTAACCATGAAAGATATAGCCAGGTATTTGAGAAAGAAAAACAGGTTTCTAAGGGCAAAACATCAGACCAGCTTGAAAGAGTAAGAGAAATGCTTTCTAAATAAATCATTGAATACTTACAAAAAATCAATGGAAGAAGCCTTTTACCAAAGTAAAAGGCTTTTTTATGCTAAAGAAATCCGATTGCCTGCTGCTACAGCGTGATAAATTGCATCTACAACTTTCATATCTTTCAAACCTTCTTCACCTGTTACTCGCAATGGTTTTCCATCCTTAATGCAAACCGCTACTTCATCCATTTGCGTTGCTTGTTGATTTACTTGCGGTAAATTGAGTGTTTTTTCGGAAGTGCTACCATTAATATTATTATAAGAAGAAAATGGATCGAGTTTTATATATCCTTTCTCAGTTCTCACATCCAGATAATTCATATTCATTCCAAAACTTGTATGGAGATTTGCCAATGCGCCAGAAGGAAACTCTAATTGAAATGTTAAAGTCTCTTCTACCTCAGTAAATAGATCTTTTCTAATTCTAAATTCTTGTGCTGTAACAGCAATGGGTTCTTCACCTGTAACATATCTGGCAGCTTGTAAAGAATATACTCCCATATCCATCATCGCACCACCCCCCATGGCTTTTTTCAATTTCCAGTGGTCTTTTCTGGTTTCTCTGTAACCAGCACCAGCACAAACCATTTGAACTGCACCCAATACTTGCTCTTGCCCAATACGCATAACTTCTTGTGTATTGGGCTCAAAATGCATCCGATAGCCAATAGAAAGAGCTACATTATTTTCTTTACAAGCTTTAATCATGCTTTCACACTCTTGCACATTTAACGCCATGGGTTTTTCACAAATTACATGCTTACCGGCTTTGGCAGCTCTTATTGTATATTCTGCATGCATCGAATTAGGCAAAACCACATATATAATATCGATATCAGGATTGTTAGCAATCTCATCAAAATTGTTGTAGTTGTATACATTCTTTTCAGCTATGCCATATTTTTCTTTCCAAATAGTTTCTTTTTCTGGTGTACCTGTTACTATTCCTGCCAGATAAGCATGTTTAGTTTCTTGCAAGGCGGGAGCCAGTAGATCGGTACTATAATAACCCAAACCAACTAGCACGATACCAAGCTTGTCTTTATTTTGTTGTGGTGTTGCACATGATGAAAGCATTGGATAAGAAATAATAGATGCTACACTACCCAAACTTATATTCTTAATAAATTTTCTTCTGGAGTTTTGATCAGTATTCATTGTTTCAGTCATATTTATTTAGAGTAAGGAGTACATGAATATATGAAAAAATATGATGCTATCTATCCTTGGTAATCACCCCGGTTATTTCACTATACTCTTTTAAAAAGCTGACAATAAAAATCCTTCAAATCTACATTTTCAGGAATTCCAGAAACTTGCCCACCTCCAAGTTCTATTATAAGCCATTTCCCATCAGTAGTTTTAGCAATATCAACAGTGAAAAAGTTACTTTGGATATCACTTAGAATTTCAAGTTTCGAAAATGCTGGCATTAAATCATCATAGGTAATACCATTCCAATATGGAGAGTAAGCAATGCATGAACCTGCCATAAAAAATGCTCTAAATTCTTTAGATAATGGCATTCCACTTTTTGCATGTTTAGCTAATGGTTCTAAACTTAAAAATGCTCTGTAAACTATACCTCTATTTAAATAGCTACCTCTCAATTCTAAAAATTTATCAGTAACTTTTTTAATAATTTCAATATTGCTAGCATCTGGAATATAGCAGGCTTCTTCCCAATAATGCTTTTCTGATTTCACAAAGTCTTTAACAATAATAGGCTGATTACCAAATGGCTCAAGTGATTTTGAAATATGTTTATAATCTAGCTTATTATCTGCTAAATCAATAAAAATAGATTTAGCTGTATGTGCTTCAATTATTGGATATGCATCTGGTAAATAATGAGTATGCTCATAAGCCTGTGGTGAATTAATAAGCGCAATATTTTTATCTAACAGTTTTACATACAGACTTTTATATTGCTCTCCAGTAAGGATCCAACCTCTATAAATTGCCTTAGTTTTTACTTCCCTTCTTACAATTTTATTAATTGAACCCACAGAATCATTAGCAATTAACTCTTCGTGACTAATTAATAAGGGTTTAAAACCAACTTGTATCGCAGCACTATACTCACTTTCAAAATCAACATCTACTTTATTAGGATTCAGTAAATCGTTGCAGAATACAATTAACTTTTCGCTCATCTTACTATTTTTTTGCTAACTCTTCGGTAATCTCTTTTTTGAGAGAAGTAATTTTTTTCATTAAGTTTTGATACATAGTCAATTGCGCAGAGTTAATCCCTTTCCTAACTATAATCGCATTTAAATAGTCGTTTTGATTTTCTGAGAGTGCTTCAAACTTTGGTAAAGCAATTTTCGCTTTGTCTACATCTTTAAACATAAATGAAAAATTGGCATTTAAAACAGCCATTTTACTTAATTGAACTTGTTTGTTTAAACATGGATACACATAACTTACGATCGTGTTATCTGCTGAAAGATCATTCTCTTTAGCCGCATTCACATTTCCGTAATAGCGAAATAAATCATTTTTGAGGTTCTTATTTTTAATAGTTTCAAAAGCACCTGTACTTTTAAGCTCTTCGAAAACAGAATTGTTGGAGGCAAAAACTGTATGCATCAATAAATTAGTGTGGCAATTGGCAATCTCTTCTGCAGCAACTTTCGAGGCAGGTTTTTCTAAGTTTTGCTTTAATAAAACTGTAGACGAACGATCCACTTCATTAATAAAACCGATAGCACTAGAAAGTTTAACACTATCGTCTGCCAGATTCGACAATAGATTTTGAAGATAATATTTCTCTTGTTTCCCTTTCTTTAAATCTTCTGCCACACCATCAAAAAATAGAGAGATGGTTATACCTGCAACTACAACTATAAATTCATATACGTATTTGTGAAATCCTTTTTGCATCGGCACTAGCTTATTCAAATTAATTGACGATCTGTTTAAAAATGCTTTATTTTGAAAAATAAAATAAAAACGACTCATTTCAAGTGCCTGATCTTAAATACTTTGTGATTTACAAACCTTTTGGTGTACTCAGCCAGTTTTCTGAAGCGGATGGACATCCTGGACTAGCCAGTTTATATAATTTCCCAAGAGATGTTTACCCTGTTGGTCGGCTAGATAGAGACAGCGAAGGTATGCTCATTATTACTAATGATAAAAAGCTGAATCATAAGTTATTAAACCCTGAATTTGCTCATAACCGAACATATATGGTTCAAGTTGAAGGTGATGCAAATTTTGAAACAATTAAGCAACTCGAAAATAGACTTGAAATTAAGGTCAATAAGAAAACCTATCTCACAAAGCCCGCAAAAGCAAAACTGATAGAAACGCCGTCTTACATTCCTGAAAGAAATCCACCAGTAAGATTTAGAAAAAGCATTCCAACCTCTTGGATCGAACTTACTTTAATTGAAGGAAAAAACAGACAGGTTAGAAAAATGACCGCTAAAACAGGCTTCCCTACCCTTAGGTTAATTCGCAAATCAATTGAAAATCTAGAACTATTAGAGTTTGAACCGGGCTCAGTTCAGGAACTTGACAGAGCAATAATTTATAAAAAGCTTAACCTAAAATAAACCTAATATTATTAAACAAGCTTTACTTCATACTCAATTTATATTATCTTTATCAAGAATACTTTTTTAATTATTACCCCACAAACATCAGCAATTTTTGAAATCGCACTCCAGACTAACTAACTGAATTTGATAAAATCAAATAGAAAAGTAAGGGCAAAACTTATATGTGATTATTTACTATCGCTGCAATACTAAATCTAAATAGGTTTCACATAGAGTTTTTTGAGACGGCATTTACATAAACTTCTATTTAATTTAGAAGATAGATAATATGAAACTACATGTATTAATACAAATCAAATGTATTGAAATCCGCTTGATTTTAATCCTGCTATCGCTGCTTGTATTAAAAGTTTCTTCTACATCTGCCCAAATAAATCAAGACATTAACCCTTGGACGTTAAGTAACACTTCTTCTGCAAATTTGAGGTTAAAAGTTGCTAATCAAATCAATGCCAAAGGTAAGAACTTTACACTTAATCAAACTTTATTTAATTCCATTCTAAGTAAAGTTCCAAAAGAAAAATCAACCACCAATAAATCTCAAAACAAGGTAAAACTATCTTTCCCATTACCAAATGGAGAGTTTGTTAGTTATAATGTAACCGAAATAGATATTTTACCTGAATCACTCAAAAAGAAATATCCTGAAATAAAAACTTATAAAGGATATGATTCTACAGGAAAGCCAATTTGGTTTAATAAAAGTAAATCGGGAATTTCGGCAGCGATATATTCAACAGAAGGAATTGTCTATTTAGATTTAGCAGGAAGCTCTCAAAACAAAACTTATCATTCATATTATAAAAAAGATTATCAGTCTTCTGAAGTTCTTTTAGAAGAGAAAACGATTGAAAACACATCAATTTCGCACAATAGTGCCGCGGCCAGATTTTCTGCTGACGCTGTTTCTAATAGCACTTTCAGGTCATTTAGAATTGCTATTTCTGCTACAGGAGAATACACTCAATATCATGGAGGCACAGTAGAAGCAGCACTGAGTGAAATAGTAAATATAATTACCAGAATAAATGCGGTATATGAACGAGAATTAGGAGTTAGGTTAATACTCGCCGAGAATAACGATAAACTTATTTTCACAAATCCTGAAACAGATCCATTTTCTAATCAAAGCCCTACATCTTTAATAGATGAAAATATTGAGATTACAAATAATTTAATTGGCAGTAACAATTACGATATAGGCCATGTGCTTTGTACAGGTGCAGGCGGCATAGCTTATAAAAAAAGTGTATGTACTTCTAAAAAAGCAGGAGGTGTTTCGGGCTCTTCAAATCCGACTGATAATCCATTCTATATTGATTATGTTGCGCATGAAATTGGCCATCAGTTTGGTGCGAGTCATACACAAAACAATGCCTGTAACCGAAATGCATCTACTGCTTATGAACCAGGTAGCGGCTCAACTATAATGGGTTACGCAGGTATTTGCGCACCAAACTTACAAAACAATAGTGATGATTATTTCCATGCAGGAAGTATAGAAGAGATATTAGATTATATTGAAAACTATACAAGTTGTGCAGAAATTATCAGCAATACCAATCATGCTCCTGAAATAACATTAATGCCTGATGCTGATCTAGTAATCCCAGCGAACACTCCATTTTCATTAACTGCTGAAGCATCAGATATTGATGGCGATTCACTATACTATTGTTGGGAACAAATTGACATTGGACCGTCTGGTGATCTTAATAATCCTACTGAAAATGCTCCATTGTTTAGATCGTACCCATACACATTGAGTTCTGAAAGGTTTTTTCCTACCTTAAACTCACAATTAAAAGAAGATGAGGTAATTGGAGAGTTACTTCCTGACTATACACGTGACTTAAATTTCAGATTAAGTGTAAGAGATTTAAAAGGAGGCTTTACTTATAAAGACATACACTATCAGGTAAATAAAAGTGCAGGTCCATTCAAGATTAATGATGAAAAAATTGAAGCTAACTATTTAGCTGGAGATAAATTAATGATACAATGGGATGTTGCACAAACTGATCAAGCTCCTGTGAATTGTAGTAAAGTAACCATACTACTCTCTCTGGACGGAGGTATCACTTTTAATGAAATATTACTAGAAAACACACCAAATGACGGTAAAGAAGAAATTACACTCCCTATTGTGGCCTCAAATATGGCAAGAGTTAAAGTAAAATCTGTTGGTAACTATTTCTACGATATTTCAGGAAATGATTTTAATATCGAAATTCCATCCTTATTAATAAATGCATCAACAAAAAAGTTAAGCATTTGTAGTGATGCTGTTGCTAGTTTAGATGTAGAGATTCAAGCTTTGATAGATTTAGAGTCCGCAGCTACAATTAGTTTTAACAATTTGCCTGATGGTATTAATATTTCACCCAAAACAGCTAACATTGAAACTGGTACAAATGTGAATTTTGAAATAGATAACACATTAAGTCAGATAGATTCATCATTTATTATCGAACTTAATGTGAACTACAAAGACGAAGTTTACACTGAAACAATTGAAGTTAATACGGCATTAGATTTACCAGATATACCAATTTTAGTTTCTCCTATAAATGGCTTAAAACAAAAAACAACTAACACCCCAATATTTACTTGGAATGAAACAAGTGCTAGTACAACTAATCATTTAATTGTAGCTAATGATCCATCATTTAAAAACATCATTTTTGAGCAGAATGAAATTGAGACTCATACTTTCCAAGTACCTATTGAATTTGATAATGATCAAACATATTACTGGAAATTAACAGCAAGCAACCCTTGTGAAAATAGCATACAATCAGAAACAGGAGTATTTGTAACAGAAAGCAGCAAATGTTTAGAAGTTGTTGCTAGCGATATTCCAAAAATTATAGATAGTGAGAAAGAGTCTGAAATAATCTCTGAGATCGAGATCACTGAAATTGGCATTATACAAGATGTGAAAGTCACGAGAGTTAGAGGTAAACATTCTTATATCAAAGATCTTGAATTTTACCTAGTAAGCCCATCTGGTACACAAGTCACCTTAATGAAACAGATTTGTGATAGCGAAGATAACTTTGATCTTGCATTTGCAGATCAATCAACTACATCAATAATAGATTGCCCTCCTACCAACCAAAAGTCTTATAAACCATTAGAAAGTCTGAGTGCATTTAAAAATGAATTAAGCAATGGGAAATGGCAGTTAAAAGTAAAAGATATAGCAGCAATTGATGGAGGTAGTTTAGAGGAATGGTCATTAGAAATCTGTATTACTCCTATTACTTTCAATTTACTTGCAGAAGCAATTAGTAGTAACGAAGTAAATCTAACATGGCAGGTAAATCTAGAAGATGCTGCTTCTGTAACAATTGAAGCAGAACAAGAAAATGGAGTTTTTTCTTTAATCCAAACACTTGATGCTAGCTCTTTAAATTTTATTGATAACAATGTTACAGGTAATTATACTTACTCTTACAGATTAAAAATTGAATTGAATAATGGGAATATTGCTTATTCTCCTACAGTTACAGTAGCAACTCCAGATGCGCCACCAGCAAAACCCGAGAATCTAATATTTAGTAATGTTCTTTCAGAAAATTTAACTCTTACATGGGAAGATAAGGCCAATAATGAAAATACTTATCATGTGTATAGATCACACACTCAAGATGAAGATTTTACTAAAATCACAGAGTTAGCTGCAAACAGCAAAAAGTACACAGACCAAAATCTTGAAGCTAATAGCACCTATTATTATTATGTTGCTTCTATAGGTAATGGAGGAACAACCTTTTCGGATACTTTAGAGGTTACCACATTACCTTATCCACCAGCCGCACCACAAAATTTAAAGATCAATCAGGTATCTAAATATGAAATTAGCTTAAAATGGAATGATCTTGCTAATAATGAAGATGGCTACATTATAGATAGAAAGATTATTCCTAATGGAAATCAGGTCAGATTATTTGAAGGTGCTGCTAACCTAATTGATTTTACAGACACTTTGGATATTAAAGCTGATACTAAATATGAATATACAATTAAAACATTCAATACTGGTGGTTATTCTGAAGCATTATCTGCCCAAGTTACAACTTTACCAAATCCACCTACTCCTCCTCAAAACTTTGTAGCAAGTGATATTAGCTATAATTATATTAAGCTAAGTTGGGATGCAGTAAAAAAAGCAAACGGATATGCTTTGTTTAAAGCAAACTCATCAAACACAGAATTTCAATTTTTAGATAGTTTGGAAAGTAATATAAAAGACTATTTTGATGAAAATATACTTGCAGACAATTACTATAAATACAAACTAGTAGCCTATAATAATGCAGGAAATTCCGAAGCATTCCTTGAAACAAAGTCTAAAGAAATACCTCCAATAACTCCACCAGCAAATGTAACTTTAGCTTATACAGCTCAAAAATCAGTTTTAATACAATGGACATCTGATAACCCAGAATACCAATGTGTTTTGCAGAAATCTAAGGGGGCTAATAATTTTATATCAATAGATACTTTACAAGCCAATACTTTCGAATATCTTGATGAGGATGTATATGAAGGTGATAGTTTATTCTACAGGCTATTTTATATATCAGAAAATCTGACTTCTGATTATTCTAAAACATTGTTCTTATATATAGCTAAACCGAAACTTAAGGCACCAGAAAACTTAAGTGTCTCTTCTGAGCCAGGTCAATTCGTGAAGATAAATTGGGAACATCCAGATGTTAAAAACCTAGCTTTTATAATCGAAAGAAAAGCAACTTTTAATACAACTTTTGGAAAAGTAGGGATTACTAATTATAGCAATAGTTATTATATAGATTCTACCATTACTACAGGAATAGCTTATTATTACAGAGTTGCAGCATTTAATAAATCTGATACTTCTCAGTTTTCTGATGAACTCTTTGTTTCCTCAACAGTCACAGCTTTGAATGAGGCAATTTTTGATAATATTTCAGTATTCCCTAACCCAATTGAAAGTCAATTAAATATCTATAATGAGATAAATTCTAATAGGCAATTAGATTATAGCATTACAAGTTTGAGTGGGTTATTAATAAAAAAAAATACTTGGACACCATCAAAAGATGGAAACCAAGTAAGTATAGAATTCTCTAATTATCCTTCAGGTATTTATATCATTCAACTAGTATATAAAGACCAAGTAAAAACATTTAAAGTCTTAAAAAAGTAATTAGTTCAATTCTATAAAAGGAAAATCGGAGGCTCGCTGTAACCAATTTAATTCATCCCACTCATATTCGCTGTCTATCAAGTGCATTACATAAGCATGCCTTGAATGCCCGGAGCGATTTTCATAACTCATATGAACACACTTTCCATGAAGTATAATCATATCTCCTTTTTTTACTTCGAGAGGTACCATCGCTTCCATATCCCAATCTTCTTGAACTTCATTTAATGGAATAAAAGTGGTTTTATTTGCTTGAGAGTAAGCATCACTTGCATCTCGAACAAACCTTTTGGTTAAAGGATAATTGTCGTGTGAACCTGGAATAGCCTGTAAACAACCATTAGTGATCGTCGCATCTTCCATTGCTATCCAAATTCCAGTGCAACTCACTGGATCTGTAAATAAAAAAGTTGCATCCATATGAGGACTAACTACCCCTCCTATACTTGGCTGCTTAAAAATGTACTGGCTTTGTGCGATTACAGGCTTCTTAAAACCCAAATCACTGGTTAGCGCTTTTAGTTTTTCTGTATATGAAACAGATTTGAATTCAGGATGTAAATCGTGGATTGCATGCCCGATTTTATTGATTGCTTTACTCTTCTCAACAGTGAGCTCCTGATTTTCATTAAAAGCATCCTCCTCAAAAAAACAACTAATTTTATCTCCACTTTCTAAAAAATAAGCATCGCTTTTTTCGACTTGGGTTTTGGTAGAAAAAACAGATACTCGACTCATGTCAAAATCATCAACTATCTTCTCTGCTGCTTTTCTGAGTAAATCAACTTTACCAGCATCAATAAAATTTTCTATGACAAGAAAACCATTTTTTTGATATTCTTCTAATTGAGAAGAATTAAGAAAGCTCAAATCAGTCATTTTTAGTTGTGGTTATCTAAAATTAAGCTTACAAAGCTATCAGAAATTATGACTGATTTATATTAGAAGAGTTATTATTTAAGAATAACTCCACTTATATCCACATTTTTAAAATATGTATATAAAATATCGTAATCGGTAATTCTTACAATTTTTTCTATTGATTTGTTTACAGGAGAATACCAAACTTCAAAAACGTAGTGATCTAACCTAAATAGATTTAACTTATAACCTTGATAATTTTTACTAGCAATGAATTCTCCGTTGGCAAAAAGGATATTGCCTTGTTCGTACTTACTAGCTCGGTTGAATTTTTGTAAAAAGTCCATATTGCAAAAAATGAGTTTGCAAATAAAACTACCTTTAGATGACAATTGGTAATCTGTGGAAGTTTCAAGTGTGTGTTAGTATGTAATAATTTCCTTCAATTATGCATATAAGTAAAATATAATTCCGCTTTTTCGTAAAACCTTTTTCTATTGATAAAAGGTTTCCAAAATTATATTTAGCCATATAGCTTTTTTACCGAATTTTGCATCAAAAAATCAATAGCACCCTTACCAATTACATCGATTAAGCATTTCTAATACTTATGAAAGAATTTAGGAAAAGTGAAGGATTTATTCACGTTGAAAAACCTCTTGCCATTTATTATTCAGTTTTAAATGTAGTTTGCCATCCTGAATTTCTAAAGGAGAATCTATATTGTTATGGTAAAGTTGGCCTGTTCCTAAACCTTGGGGAATTAGATCATTATATATGGCAGTATATTGTGCAATGGCGTTAAGTCCCACATTAGCTTCGAGTGCTGAGGTTATCCACCAGCCAATTTTTTTAGATTCAGCTAATTTTATCCACTCATCAGACATTTTAAAGCCACCAATTAATGATGGTTTTAAAATAATATATTGAGGATTAATCGCCTCTAGCATTTTAATTTTAGCAGATTTATCTGTTATTCCGATTAGCTCTTCATCCAAGGCTATTGCAATAGGTGATTTTTCACAAACCATAGCCATTTCATTCCATTGGCCTTGCTTAATAGGTTGCTCAATTGAATGAATTGAAAACTGAGATAATTTCTCTAGTTTATCAAGAGCATTATCAGGCTTAAATGCACCATTGGCATCTAATCGAATTGTAATATCTGACTCTGTAAATTGTTGCCTCAGTATTTTAAGTAAAAAACATTCATCTTCAAAATCAATTCCTCCTATCTTAATCTTGATACAGTTAAAACCCTTTTCTAACTTTTCGGTCATCTGCTTCAACATAAAATCCTTATCACCCATCCATACCAATCCGTTTATTGGAATGCCTTCTTGCCCTGTAGCAAATGAAGAGTCAAACAATAATTTATTACCCCCTTTTATTAAATCGTGATAAGCGATTTCAACACCAAACAAAATACTTGGATACAATTTGATATCTGGCAACTCATAAAAACTTTCTAATTTTCCTAGATTCAGCAATTCATCTGCATAGAAAATCAATTTTTCTTCATATGATTCATCATACTCCAAACTAAGTCCAGGTAAGGGACTGCATTCACCTATGCCAAAAATTCCAGTTTTTAAATCCGTTATTTTTAAAAAGTACGTTACCTTCTTATTAATAGCTCCTCTTGAAGTTTTGGCTGGAAAGTTAAATTTCAGGATATGTTTTCTTATTTCAACAGTAAAACTGCTTCCGTTTTTTTTGTAAAAACTCATTTAAATTAGATGGTTTTCAATGTAAGTTAACAGTATATTTTAAAGACAATATCTAAAAGCTATTGATGAATTACACGTTTACATGGAAGCAAAAATAAAGATATAACTAACTCTCAAAACAAAACAGTCTAAATAAAAAAGATATCATGAAAAAACATCTTGTTACATTACTGTTTTTTTTAGCAACAGGTATTTCATTCGCAGCTTTCGGACAATGTAACTCAGACTTATATAGTGAAAAAAGTATGAAGAATATAGCTCCCGGCTTTTTGTATGAAAAAAGTTACAGAGTTGATGGAAAAGGAGGCCGAACAGCTAAAGTTGAATATACGTGCATACTCAGTAAGGACACTAACTATTCATTCACCATGAATTCTAAAGATGGTGGTTCTAATGGTATGGTTTTCAGTCTATTTGATCAACAAAGAAATAAAGTCGCTTCTAATTTTATCAATAATAAGTTCTTTACAGGAATCCAGTACAAGTGTAATGCTACTGGTATTTACTTTCTGAATTTTACATTCCAAGATTCTCAAAGCCACTGTGGTGCCGCAGTGTTAGCATTTCGAAGATAGCAAACCAATAAACTACTCTCAATAAACAGAGCCGGCAAACGCCGGCTTTTTTTATGGAAGATAATTTCCATTCAAAAAAAACTTATTGTCTTGATGTGCCATAGTTACTACTTTAAATACTTATTCAGGCCATTTGAATGACTCAAATAGCTTTGGATTGAATTTAAACTATGTAACTAAATGAATTGGTTCAGGACTAAAACTGTTAGAGCAAATTCTACTAACAATACAGAAAAAAGAATTGCCATTATATTAATTGCAATTTTTCTTTTCCCCGCTTTAGCTTTTTCTGTTTTTGAACTTAGCCAACTGAATAAAAATGAAGAAATAATTCAGGAAATTTACAAAGACCAACTTGATGCTATCTTATTTTCCATCAATCAATATTCAAATGATATTCTCGATCAATGGACAAAAGTATTTAATGGATTCCCCGATTCAGACGCACCTGAAGATTTTCTTTTAAAATTTTTAGAGTTTAATCCGACAATTAGTCAAATCACTTTTTTTACTGTCGACACAAGTCTTACAACAACTAATACCCTCACCTATTCTGTAATTGAATCTGAACTGATTGTTCAAGAGAAACTCAAGAACGATTTTTTAAAACTAAATAATGAAAAAAAAGTAACACTACTCAAGCTAGCAGAATTTATAAAAAATGATTATCAAAAGATCGAAGCATTAGAGACAGTCTCCGATTCTCTACTACCAATGACCTTTGCTCTTAAAAACCCATTTAATGGCTATCAATTCTGTGCATTTATGGTAGACCCTCAATTATTTGTAGAAGAAGTACTTGCTCCTAAAATTCAAGAAGTTGCCAGAGACGAATTCATTATTACCAGCTACTGCGATAATCCAAGCCAACAACTATATGCTACTGATTCAATTAAAAGTGATGAAATAGTATCTAATCGAAAACTTTGGCTATTACCAAATCATTTCTTAGGTATTTCATTAAAAGGCAATAGCATAGATAAAATCGTAAAGGCTAGAACCCGGCAAAACATTCTTATATTATTAGTAATAGATGGAGTACTAATAGTTGGTCTTTGGTTGGTATTTAGAAACATGAAAAAAGAGCTTTTATTAGCCCAATTAAAATCAGAATTTGTGTCAAATGTCTCTCATGAAATACGAACTCCATTAGCCATGATTAGCATATTTGCTGAAACTCTTTTTGAAGGTCGTATTTCTGAAGAAAATAAAAAAAAATCATATTATAAAATGATTAATGATGAGGCAGACCGACTTAATCGAACAGTTAATAAGATCTTAAACTTCTCAAGAATAGAATCTGGTAAAAAGAGATTTCGTTTCGAAGCAATAGATCTCCAAAAAATAGCTGAGAGCAGCTTAAATGAATATAAGCCACAACTCCAACTAAACAATTTCAACTTTCAATTTAAAACACAAGATAGTTTCCCTTTGGTACTTGCAGATAAAGAAGCAATTGCAGAGGTATTCAATAATCTTATAGACAATGCCATTAAATACAGCCTCAATAAAAAAGAGATTATTTTAAAAAGTTATACAAAAAGCAATTATGCAATATTAAGCGTACAAGATTTCGGCATTGGCATTCCTGAAAAATTTCAAAAAGACATTTTTAATAAATTTTACCGTGTACCCAACAATGATATTCACGATACAAAAGGAACTGGTCTCGGTCTTACCTTAGTAAAACACATTGTAGATGCCCATAAAGGTAAAATTATTTTAAAAAGCACAGAAAATATGGGCAGTACATTTCTGCTTTATTTTCCAATAACTAACTAACTCCCTAGTACAAATTAAAATTATATTATCATGTTAAAAAAAATACTAATTGTTGAAGACGAGCCTGGAATGCAAATAGGTTTAAAAGATAACCTTGAGTTTGAAGGGTATAAAGTAGAAACGGCTAACGATGGTGAAGAAGGATTAAATATGCTTTCAGGCAAAAAGTATGATTTACTAATACTAGATGTGATGCTACCTAAAATGTCGGGCTTTGAAGTATGTAGAACCATCAGAAAAAAAGGCATAGACTTACCAGTTATCCTTTTAACTGCAAAAAGCGAAGAGATTGATAAAGTTATAGGCTTAGAACTCGGAGCAGATGATTATATTACCAAACCGTTTGGACTTAGAGAGTTTTTAGCGAGAATTAAAGCTGTTTTAAGAAGAGGTTCAAACAAACCAAACCCAGATGATAGTATAATTAAACTTGGAAGGCTTTCAGCAAACTTTCAGACTTATCAGGCTTTTTATAAAGGTATTCAAATAAAAATGTCACACAAAGAAATTAGTGTATTAGAATACCTGTGGACTCACAAAAACAAAATTGTAAGTAGAAACGATCTTCTCGAAAAGATTTGGGGGTATCATGAGTTCCCAACAACTAGAACAATTGATAATTTTATTCTAAAACTCAGACAAAAAATTGAAGAAGACCCCAATAATCCTGAGATTATTATCACAGTTCATGGCGCTGGTTACAAAATGATAGGTATTTAGAAAAGTTTTTTCTTTATCTCTAGTTCTTCGATAGCACTTATACAAGTACTTTTTACTTTTAAGAAAGTATCTGGTACTTCGTCTAGGTTGATGCCTTCTTTACAATTGTTTTCTATGCTTTTTAAGTCGTCTACAATTGTAAAAATACCCATAAACTTTACTGAAGTCACTAAAGTATGGGCTGATTTTGAAAGCTTTATCCAATCTTCGTTGTGTAAAGCTTCTTCCATATTATGAAGTTCATTGGGAGTTTGCTCTAAAAATACATCAATCATACTTAGAACAAAGTCTTTATTATTATCACTAAAAGTATTGATAAAGTCGAAACTAGTAAGCTCGTTTGTAGAATTCATTGTTGTTTAATTAGAGTAGTGTTTGTGTTATTTAAGTTAGTTTTATCTAAGTTGGAAATTCTCTTCTTCCATCTCTTTTAAATAACGATAAATAGTAGACTTACCAACATTTAACTTATCAGCTACTAGTAGAACATTATCGTCATATTTTTTCAAATAATTTCTAACTATCTTAAAAGTATATTCTTTAAGTGTCATTTCCTGACTCAACAGATCTACCTCTTTATTGAGATTGTTAAATTGAATATCTTCACTTGTTATCTTCTCTCCATCACACATTACACAAGAAAGTTCTGTTACCGCCTTTAGCTCTCTAATATTACCCGGCCATGAATATTGTAGTATCTTTTGTTGCGCATCTGGTGACAAAACTAATTTATCCAACTTATTGTCTTTACAAAACTGATCTATAAAGAACTTACAAATGATTAAAACATCATTTTGACGATCTCTTAATGGTGGAAGAGAAATTGGCAAACCCAATAATCTATAGTACAAATCTTCTCTAAAGTTGCCTTTTTTAACCTCTTCTGCCATATCTCTGTGTGTAGCAGTGATGATACGTACATCTAACTTTACAACTTCATTACCTCCAATTCTAACAAGTTCTCTTTCTTGAATTACACGAAGTAATTTTGCCTGGAGATTAATATCCATTTCACCGATTTCATCCAAGAATATAGTCCCTTTGTGAGCTTCTTCGAACTTTCCTATTCTTCTGCTATTAGCTCCTGTAAAAGATCCTTTCTCATAACCGAATAACTCACTTTCTAAAAGTGTACTAGGGATTGCCGCAATGTTTACAGGTATAAAAGGTTTATTTTTTCTTGAAGAATTAAAATGAACGGCCTTTGCCACCAACTCTTTTCCTGTTCCTGTTTCTCCATTAATTGAAACTGTAATATTCGTATTCACTGCCTTTTCAAGCATTCTGAAAACCTTTTTAATTACAGGACTATTTCCAATAATGGTTTTATCAAAATCAAACTTTACAGAAAGTTCTTCTCTCAGTATTTCTACTTCATTTGCCAGTTTAATATTCTTTTTGGCATTGTTTATACTGTTTAAGAGTCTTTCTCTAATATCTTCATCTTTAGTAATGTAATCATACGCCCCAGATTTAAGTAGTTTTACAGCTGTCTTAATTCTTTCTTGACCCGAAATTACAATTACTGGTACTTCTGCATATTGATACTTAATTCGCTTAAGCAGTTCTTCACCCTCCATATCTGGTAATGAATAATCAATAGTAACCAGAGATGGTTTATGATGTAAATTATCTAACAAGTCCATTGCCGTCCCAAAAATTTTCACCTCATGCTCAGGATCCAGTGTTAAAACATATTGGAGCATTTTGGCGAAAACAGGGTCGTCTTCTACTGCAAATATTTTGAAACTACTTTTAGTACCCATGTATTAAGATTGATTCTATAAAATTTAAACTATGCTTACCACGAAAAATTATTCAATTTGTTAAGAGTCGTAAGTTTTAAATCATATATCTAGATTAATATGTAATTGCTGTATCCTTATTCATCATATAAATAAGCTTATACCGTTATATCGCCAATAAAATTCTGCAATATGACTAATAAGGGAACAAATACCAATCTGAATGAGGAAGTATCTAACGACAATGATGCTGACTTTATACAAAGAGAAAAGGAAATACTTGCTTTAGAAAAAGAAGCTCTGGAAGAAGAAAGAAAAGTACTGGAATCAAATGGTAAATTCCAAAACTTCAAACCAATTACTAGAAAACTTCCTTTAATGCATGATGATGAATACATTAAAGAAAGGTTGGATAATCAAATTTCTTGGTACGACAGAAAAAGCAGTATCAATCAAAGAAAGTATAAAAAATATAAAAGATTAGAGTTCATTATTGCTGCCACTATACCAGTCATTACTACACTTACAGCCATTATACCTAACGATATTATGGAAAAGGTTTTACTCTTATCAGCTGCATTTGGAGGTATAATTCTGGTAGTTATAAACAAAACACTTGAGCTTGAAGACTACTTTAAATTCTGGAAAGAATACCGAACTACTTGTGAAGCCTTACAATACGAAAGAGCATTGTATTTAACCAGATCAGAACCATATGACGAGGAAGACGCATTTCCATTACTAGTATCAAAAGTTGAATCTATTTTAAGCAAGGAAACTCAAAGATGGCAACAAAGAATTAAACAAGTAGATTCTACTGTTAAAAAGAGTAACAACTCTAATGGAAATAAGGAAAAGAAGGCTAATTAGAAACTAAAAATCTATTTAAAAGTTACATATAAAGAAATTACTAAGGTTTCAGTCATTTTGCTGTAAATCACGTAAGTAAATTATAAATTTGGAAAATGAGGAATTATAAGCTATTTTAAGAGTGAAAATACCTCTAATTTACCCAAAATTGGACTCTCATACATACTAATTATGATTAAAGTATTTCTGGGCGGTACAGCAAATAAATCTCAATGGCGTGATTACATCATTCCTAAGTTAAAAGTGGATTTTTACAACCCTATTGTTGATGACTGGAATGAAGAAGCATACAAACAAGAGCTTTACGAAAGAGAACATTGTGACTTTTGCGTGTATGTTATCACTCCCAAAATGACAGGTGTTTATTCTATCGCAGAAGTGATCGATGATTCTAACAAAAGACCTGAAAAAACTATTTTTTGCGTACTCACCAAAGATTCAGATGACAGCTTTTCTTCAGCTCAAAAAAAATCACTAGAAGCTGTTGGGAAAATGGTTGAAACAAATGGTGGCCAATGGTTTCGCTCTTTACACAAAATGATTGAGTTTCTTAATCAATATGCTAAACCAATTCCAGCAAATGGAGTATTTCATCAAAACAGTTCTGAGAATAATTCTTCTTTTATGTAGGCAATTCTAAGAATAATAAACTTCTAGCGACTCACTGTCTAACTGCTCTACTCTAAAGTTTTGTAATGATTGCTCTGCAGGTCCTTGAGTTACTTCACCTTCATTATTATATGCTGAACCATGACACGGGCAACTAAATGAAGCATCATTTTGTACATCAATAATACAACCTTGATGTGTACAAACCCTAGACAATGCTAAATAACTTTCTGCTCCTGTTTTTCTAACGATAAAAGGATTATTTACACCCTCTTCTACATTTAACAATCCTCCTACATTCTCTAATTCTGGAGTTTCTGCTAAGTTTATCAAGTACTTAAATAATAAATCAATAGGTGTTCCTTCTGCTAATATATCACCAGATGTAGAATCTGAAATCCTGAATGTCATTGATGTTCCATTTATATTCTCAGGAACTGTAAAGTCATATTTACTGCTCGATGCTGGATAGTTTCTTTCGAATGTTAGGAAATTTACTGCCTGATCAATTTTATAGGCCAAATCAACTTCTTCAATTCCCTTACTGTTCCAATTAAGTTGGAAAACTTCGCCAGCAATTAATTCGACATATTCTGTAATATTTAAGCTGAGAGTTCCATCTGGAATAACATCATCATCAGAACAGCTACTTATTAGCTGATTGGAAGATAAGAGAATACCTGTAGATACAATTTTGGTAACTTCTTTAGTAAATTTTCTTCTATCCATAAGAGTATAATTTGTTTAGCAAAAGGCAACAATTATGCTTAAAAAAGCTAAAAAACGAGAAAAGCAGACTTAGAGCCTGCTTTTCTTATTATAATACAATACTAAATTTCTATTTAGTTTTCTTAAAAATCTGAACTGTTCTGTTGGTATTATAAATACTCAACATATCGCTCTCATTAGTTTGAAAAATAGTCGAATTATCGATACGATCATGCCCACCAAATTCTGGTGCATCTGAGTTTAATAATATTTTATATTTACCTTTTTCAGGTACCCAGAACTTGTAATCAAAAATTGCATTAGTCGGATGAAAGTTGAAAACAAAAATGAGTTTACCTTTCTTAAAAATAATGGTTTTATTCATCTCATCCATATTTAACTGTTGTACTTCATGCGTACCCAGAATATGATTTTTCTTGATGAGATTAATCATTTCACCATCGAAATTATTAAGGAATTTATATTTAAGTTTCTCATTATCTACTAACGACCATTGGCGTTTTGCATATTTATAACTCCATCCATTACCCTCTCTAGGAAAATCAACCCATTCTGGATGCCCAAACTCATTACCTATAAAGTTTAAGTAGCCTTCTCCACCAAGTGATAATGTGAACAGCCTAATCATTTTATGCAGAGCAATACCTCTATCGATGATCATATTATCATCAGAAACCTGCATGTGCCAGTACATTTCCTTATCCATCAACCAGAAAGCGATAGTCTTATCCCCTACTAATGCCTGATCGTGAGATTCGGCATAAGCAATTGCCTTTTCTTTATAGCGTCTGTTGGTCATAGTACCAAACATCTCATGGATATTCCAATTCTCGTCTTGCTCATGTTTTAAAAGCTTAATCCAATAATCAGGAATACCCATTGCTAATCTGTAAGTAAATCCGATACCTCCTTCTTGTACCTCTCTACACAAGCCTGGCATACCACTCACATCTTCAGCAATATTTATCACATCAGGCTTTATTTCTTTCGCAACTTCATTGGCCAATTGTAAGTAGGTTACAGCCTCTTTATCAACATCACCCTTAAAATACTTATCATAATGGTCGAATGCTGTATGTCCATGATGATCATACATCATAGAAGTTACTCCATCAAACCTGAAACCATCAAAGTGATATTCTTCTAACCAGAATTTCACATTAGATAATAAAAACTGTAAAACTTCCCATTTTCCGTAATTAAACAGTTTAGAATCCCAAGCTGAATGATGACCTTTACCACCTCCATGGAAGTATTGGTAATCTGTACCATCAAACTCATTTATACCCTCATTCAGGTTTTTAACTGAGTGTGAGTGAACAATATCCATAATTACAGCAAGCCCTGCTTTATGTGCTTTGTTAATAAGGTACTTTAAGTCTTCTGGTGTTCCAAACCTTGACGATGCTGCATAAAAGTTTGAAACATGATAACCAAAAGAACCATAATAAGGATGTTCTTGCACAGCCATTAGTTGGATGGCATTATATCCTAATTTTTTTATTCTAGGTAATACCTTATCTGCAAATTCTTTATAGGTTCCAACCCCTTCTTTTTCTTGTCCCATTCCAACATGAGACTCATAAATAATAGGTTCTGTAATAGAACTAGTATTAAATGACTGATCTGTCCATTTAAATGCTTTTGCCGGATTCCATATCTGGCCAGCAAAATCATGTGTTTGTTCATTTTGAACTACACGGGTCATATACGCAGGAATTTTATCAAAAGCACCCTTTTGTGTAGCCACTAAAACTTTAACTAAGCTTTCGTGAACAAGCAGATCTTTATATGTTTTATCATCGAAGAATATCTCCCAAACTCCATTATCAAGCTTAGATAATGGATGCGATGTCCTGTTCCAACCGTTAAAATCACCAATGAGGTATAAAGAATATGCCATTGGTGCCCACTCTCTGTAGTACCAACCTTTTTTCTTTTTATCGTAGTTAAATCCCAGATAATGATGAGCATCTGCAAATTTTAACAGGCTTCCATAATTCTTTTCGATATTGGCTTTAAGCTCATTAAAATTCTGGATTCGCTCATTGATATCATAAACATATGGTTCGAGCCAAGGATCATCTTTTACTAATTGAGGTAATATATCTTCTTTTTGCATACGTGTTGTAATATCATTAAAAAATTAGATGCATTTCAGTTTTTAGTCCCAAAATGAATAATAAAAAATACAATAGGGATTTACTTAAAAATATGAAAATTGAGATATAATCAGGAAAAATCAACTATATATTTCATTAAAAACATCAATTCAGAATTATTAAAAGCAGTCCTCATAAATCAATCCTGAATTGAATATTTCATATTATGTTATTTTTTCAAAAGCTCAATGGGTTGTTCAATCTGATTACCTATTTCTACAGAAGAATTTCCATAAATTTTAATTGTTGCTTTGATAAAGTCTGATTCATCAGCTTCGAATATATTATCAACATACTTTTGTGGGTTTCTATCGATCAAAGGGAATGATGTACTTTGAATTTGAATCATTATTTTGTGCCCTTTTTTAAAAGTATGGAATATATCCTGCAAAGCAATGTTTAAATCTGTAACCTCTCCTGATACAAAAGGTTCTGGATTTTCGAAACTATTTCTAAATCTGCCTCTAAACATTTCACTTCTTACCATCTGCTGATAACCACCCATTGTTACATTTGGTGGGTTATGTGGGTACTCTTTATGATCAGAAGGATAAACATCAATCAACTTAACAATCCAGTCGCCATCTGTACCTGAGGTAGATACTTTTAGCTTAGCCAATATCTCTCCTGCCAATATTTTATCTTCTTCTAAAACATCAGACACCAAAGTAACTACATCTGGTCTTCGTGAAGCAAATCTTTGATCGTCTGCCATATATTTACGCGGTGTAAATACTATCTTAATGTCTTCTGTATATGGTACTGGCTTGCTCGGGTCACTTACATATTCAAAAGCAAAATCCTTTGTTGATGTTGGCTCTTCAAAAACAATTTTACCTTCTTCTGTAAAATATAGATTAACCGGAGGAATATCTACAGGCGGCCATACATCAAATTTTTTCCACTCTTTAATTCCTGTATCAAACATATAAGCCTCTGGTAAACCTGATTTCCCATCACCACTTGCTTTTAAGAAATGATTGAAGAAATCAAACTCGATTTCTCTTTGGAAAAAAGTAGAAATACTATCACCAAAATAAACATTACTTACTGCCTGAAATCCCTTTTCCCTAGACCAGTCGCCATGGCTCCAAGGTCCCATTACTATTGTATTGTAAGCCTTAGGGCAGTTTTGTTCTACTGTTTTATAAATATTAAGCGGTCCATATAAATCTTCTGCATCAAACCAACCTCCCACTGTCATAAGTGCATGATCGATACCATTCAGATGTGGTAAAATACTTCTCTTTTGCCAGAATTCATCGTAATTTGGATGTTCCTTAAGCTGTTGCCAAAAGAAATTATCTTTGCCAAAATACTTATCAGCATTTTTGAGAGGTCCCATTTCCATATAAAATTCATAGCCATCGTTTGTCTCTGGGTATACCATTTTATACCAAGACTCGGTAGTTAATGAGTCTTTCTGATAACCAAATACAGAAGTAGCCAACCAGTAACTTTGCATATATGCTCCTTGGTGATGGAAATCATCAAAAAAGAAATCTGAAATTGGTGCTTGTGGTGAAGAAGCTTTTAATGCCGGATGTGCATCTACCGCACCTGCAATTGTGTAAAATCCAGGATAAGAAATCCCCCATTGACCAACCCTACCATTATCTTCGTCTAATTTCTTGAGCAACCAATCAATTGTATCGTAAGTATCAGAGCTTTCATCAATTTGCTTTTTGCCTTTTTTATTGTCTATATGTGGGCGCATATTATCATACAAACCTTCAGACATATACCTACCTCTTACATCTTGATAAACAAAAATATATTTATCTCTCATCAGATATCTAGAAGGCCCAAGTGACTTTGGCATCTTTCCCTCTCCATATGGTCTTATAGAATAAGGTGTACGTTTCATCAACATTGGATATTTCTGCGATTTATCTTTGGGGATGTATACAATTGTAAAAAGCTTTACCCCATCGCGCATTGGAATCTGATACTCATACTTATCGTAGTTTTCAATTACATAAGCTGAATCTGAGATTTCATTATTATCTAATAATACTTTTTTGCTGAGAGTTTTTGTAGTAGCACTTATTGTAAACAAACCTACAAACAATGCTGAAAGGATTAATAAAGGGAGTTTGATTTGTTTATTCATGTTCTTCTGTTTTCTTGTGAGTTGTAGCTTACTGTTCAGTTAAACCAAGCTCAGTAAAAGTAAGAAAACAATCAGAATAATAAAGTAAGAAGAGATAAATAGAGAGTAGCTATTTAGCCAAATAACTTAGTTTATGGCTTTTTTTTCAAGTTCATCGTAGAACTTGTCTGGATCAGAATTGATAATGGCAGCATCAAAAGCATTCACCAAATCATCAAACTTATTTTCTGTTGATGACTTCGCTGCTTTTGTTTTTGTAGCATCACTACTTAACTCAACTTTGTCTTCTTCTGACAAGTTACAAGTGTTTGTTATAAGTAATGCCCAGCTGATTATTATTACCCTTAAAAGTTTCATTCTTTGTTATAAGAAGTAAGAAATCACTTTAATAATTAAGGTAATAATACGCTTTAATAGTTAAATATTTAAGATTATTCCATCAAGCAGGAAGTAATATAGACAAAGGCTAAAAAAGATGCGACAAATAATTTTCGATAAATTCTCTTACACAACCTTCACCACCTTTTTTGGATAAAATCACCCTTGCAGTGCCCTTAATCTTACCTGTAGCATCTGCAGGACAGGCTGATAATCCGACTGTTTGCATTACTTCAAGATCGTTTAGATCATCACCTATATAAGCAATATTTTCGTAACTAATGTGTAAAGCATCACACCATTCTTTCAGAACTTCTATCTTTGGTTTGGTTCCAACCGATAACCATTTAATGCCTAATAAGTCAGCTCTTCTTTGTATCAGTTTTTTGTTAAAACCAGAACTAATAATACCTACTGGAAAATCTTCTTTTGTAATAGCACGAATTGCAAGACCGTCTTTAGTATTAAACTTTTTAAACTCGTCTCCTTGTTCTGAGTAATACATACCTCCGTCTGTCATTACTCCGTCAATATCTACTATAAATAGTTTGATCTCTTTAGTATTAAAAGCTTCGAGCAATTGGTAATCTTTACTAATTAGTTGATCGATGGGAACGTCTAAAAGATTAGCTAATTTAATTGCCTGATCAAGATAGAGATTTAGCTTTTTATAAGAAGACTCTGAAAATTTTTTATCAAGAATTTTCTCTGCTTCCGGAATTTTATCCTCTTCTTTTTTTAAAAAAAATATAAGATTATGTTTAAATAAAGAATCGTTTTGCATAAAGCACTTTTGTTAAAATCAGATTTAGTTTAAAAACAAAGGATAATGAATAAGCTAAAATTCAGGTTAGAATTTGACTAATCGTGTTGATCAGAATTACTTGCAAACTTAAAAGGCAATCACTTAAAAGCAGCACCTTTTTTTAAAATAGTTGAAAAAAAGAAATATCAGAAATTTAATTACCATAAAAGTGCAATTAACTCGCATTATTAACATATTGGCAACAAAAAAACGGCACCTGATACAGGTGCCGTTTTTAGCAGGAAGTATTCTGGGTTTTAACCAGAATAGGATTTATATGATTCTATTAAAGCTTAATCAACATTATCGTGTAGGAAACGGTTGTTTCCTAAAATCTCATTATTATCATTTAGACGGTAACGAGAAACATTGTCTTCTGATGAATGTGGATCTTTCTTCAACTCAACTCCTCTTCTCAAATAGGCAGGAGTTTCCTGCTTATCTTTCAATTCATCATTACTCATTTCGTTAACAGAACGAAGGGCGCCTAATTTCTCACTTCTTGCTCGATATTGGGCTTCCAACCTTTTTTTTTTCTGCTCTTCTGTCTCATCTTTTACGAGTTCGTAATCGCCATCAAGCTCAAAAACAATCTTTTCTTTTTCTTCTTTTTTTCTCAAAAACTCTTCGATATCGTCATCGTCTTCATCTCTACCTACTTTATCGAAAAAGTCTTCTGATGGAGAGTTTACACTCATTTTAACTTTATTGCTCTCAAGGTCTATTACTTTTCTAGTGCTTTTCTGATCAGTTTCGTCGAACCCCGTAGCAATTATAGTTACGTTAATTCCATCACCCAAAGAAGCATCAGTAGCCTGACCGAAAATAATTTCTGCATCTTCTCCAGCTTGCTCCTGAATGTATCCAGTAATTTCTTCTAACTCGTCCATTTGGAACTCGTCTTCATTACCAACCACAATGCTAAGTAAGATGTAGCTAGCACCGTAAATGTTAGTATTGTTAAGCAATGGAGAAGTAATAGCTCCTTCTGCTGCTCTTCTTGCTCTGTTTTCGCCTTCTGTAGTTGCAGAACCCATAACTGCTGCACCAGAGTCTTTCATTACTGTTTTAACATCTTCGAAATCGACGTTGATATTACCAGCAACAGTGATGATCTCAGCAATAGATTTTGCAGCTCTACTCAATACGTTATCTGCCTGACCGAAAGCTTCTTTCATGGTAGCTTTACCATATACTTCTCTCAGCTTATCATTCAAAATAACCAATACTGTATCGCAATGCTCTCTTAAAGTATCGACACCAGCATCTGCTCTTCTAGATTTTGGCTTACCTTCGAAACTGAATGGGCGTGTAACTATACCTACAGTAAGAATACCAAGATCTTTTGCTATTTCTGCAATTACAGGAGCAGCACCAGTTCCGGTTCCACCACCCATACCAGCAGTAATAAATACCATTTTGGTATTATCTTCTAAAATCTTTCTAATCTCTTCTTTAGATTCGATAGCTGCTTTTTCTCCAACTTCTGGATTAGCACCAGCACCCAAACCTTCTGTAAGGTCAGTTCCGATTTGAATTTTATTATTAACAGGGCTGGTTTCTAGCGCCTGCTTATCTGTATTACAAATATAGAATTCTACCCCTTGTATACCTTGGCGAAACATGTGATTAACCGCGTTTCCGCCGCCACCACCGACACCTATAACTTTAATAATTGATTTACCTGAAGAGGGATTTGCGAACTCGTATGTTGTTTCTCCCATTGTTCAATAATTTTATAATATTTTAAAAAATGATTTTAATAACTTTTAATCTTAAATGTGTATTAGGCACATAGCTGACTAGTACATAGATTTATCGTCGTAATCGTCGATTAGTAAATCTTTGGTCTTTTTAAGAAAAGATGAAAAAAGATCTCCACCTGAAAGTTTAGGTGCTTTTTGAGAACTGTTTACATATCCTCCTGCAAATACCTCTGCATCTCTATCGTCTATCGATTTAAACCCTGCTAGTACTAGACCAATAGCGGTAGCATACAAAGGGTTTTTAACTTCTTCAATTTTACATTTTCCAAGATGCTCGTTCGGGTAACCGATACGTGCGTCTAGCCCGGTTTTGTATTCAAAAAGTTGTTTCAGATTTTTAAGCTGAGAACCTCCACCAGTAATTACAATACCTCCAGCAAGTCTGTTTTGATAGCCAGAACGCTCAATTTCGAGCATTACCAAATCGATAATTTCTTCCATTCTTGCTTCTATAATGTAAGCAAGGTTTTTAATAGAAATCTCTTTTGGTGGTCTGTTTCTTAAGCCCGGAATTGAAACCACTTCGTTTTCAGAAGTTTCTGCAGCTAAAGCACTACCAAACTTTACTTTTAGTAATTCTGCCTGATTTTGCATTACAGCACAACCCTGCTTAATATCAGATGTGATGATATTGCCACCGAAAGGAATTACAGAAGTATGTCTGATTGTTCCATCATAGAAGATTGCAATATCTGTGGTTCCACCTCCAATATCAACCAATGCGATTCCAGCTTCTTTCTCCTCTTCACTTAAAACAGATAAGCTTGAAGCTAATGGCTCAAGTATCATGTTTTCTATATCCAGATCAGCTTTCTCAACACACTTTTTGATGTTTCTTATAGAGTTTGTATGCGCAGTAATTATATGGAAGTCTGCTTCCAGTTTTACTCCCGACATACCTACCGGATCTTTAATATTTTCTTCGTAATCCACTGTGTAATACTGAGGCATTACGTGGATTATCTCCGAACCAGGTTCGGTTACTATTCTGTACATGTCATTGGTTAATCTATGTACATCTTCAGCAGTTATTTCGTCGTCATTGCTTTTTCGGGTAATGCTACCGTGATGCACAGAGCTTTTGATATGCTTACCAGCAATACCCACATTTACCAGCTTGATATCAGTTTTACTTGTTTCTTCAGCCTCTTTAATAGATGCCAGAATACTCGCAACGGTTTTGCCGATGTTTCTAACAGTGCCTTCTTTTACACCGTCTGAAACAGCTTTACCCAATCCAAGTACTTCTAGCTTGCCGAATTCATTCATCCGGCCTACTATTGCACAAATTTTAGTGGTGCCAATGTCGAGACCTACAACTAATTTGTCTTCCTGCATAATATTGACATTAAATGATTAAAAGTATTTTGATAGTTATTTCTCTGAAATGATGTTGCTGATTTTAAGGCCAGTAGCACCATTCGTTTGTTAATTATATTTTGTTTGGATTCTTGCTTACCTACAGACAATTTGACCATTGTACTGTACTTTTACCAGTCGATAAGCCCCCCAGCCCTTTTTGGGGATGATTTCGTCATAGAAAATTTTCATCTTATTAAACTTCTTTTCGAAGTTTACAAAGTAGCCAAACTCAAAGAGATGCTGCCCAACCTGAGGATAAATAGTTACCTCAAAATCTTTATCAACATCTAGCATTGCTACTTGTGGATTCCAAAATTCATCAGCTTTTATATAGTCTATAAAATCATAAAAATCCTGACCTACCTTAGAGTCCATAAAACCCGGACTCATCAGGCTATCTGCACCTTCTCCCGATATCACCATTACTCTGGCAGAAAAGTTATCAGACAGTTCAATTATCTTCTTCTCTTTATTGATATATGCCCCTTTACCATTGTTTCCCATTAATCTGGCAATTGGTTGTTCTTGAGCTATATCAATAATAATGTTACCTTTCAGGTCTCTAGAAACCTGTGCATCCAAAATAAAATCTTGTTGCTTTAAGGCCTTTTCAATCATTTTTAGCTGCATATTGCTAATCCTTCTTCCCGGATTATCCAATTTCAGACTGTCAATAATTTCTTTTACATTCTCTTTGCTTACAAAGAAGTTTCCGCTGTCGTCATCTACATTAATTATGATCGTATCGTCTCCAAGAATCGGATAGCGATAGAAAATATATCCCGCTGCAATAAGTACAAGACTTACCGCCAGAATAATGTTAATCGTAGTGAGTTTCTTCGGAAATTTCATTCTTTATAATTTTTTATTCCTAAGCTTCAAAAATCTGTTTAATTGGTTCGATAAATCGATCTATATTGCCCGCTCCTATTGTTACTAAAAGCTCTGGTTTTGCTTTCTCTATAGCATCGAGCAAATCATCGTCTTTCAACATTACCTTTTCATCACACTTTACATTTTTAAATATAATATCTGATGTAACTCCTGGTATTGGTTCTTCTCTAGCCGGATATATATCTAGTAAAATAAGAGAATCTGCTAGAGATAAACTTTCTGCAAATCCATCTGCAAAATCTCTAGTTCTGCTAAATAAATGCGGCTGAAAAATAGCAGTCAGTTTTTTGTTAGGGTATAATGCTTTTACTCCGCTCAAAAAAGCCTGAATCTCAGTTGGATGATGCGCATAATCATCTATATAGACTTTGTCTTCTGTATTAATTACAAAGTCAAATCTGCGTCTTACACCCGAGTAAGTTGCTACTGCCTTTCTTATTTTATCTGGTTGCAAACCAATACTTAATGCTGCTGCTACTGCGGCAGCCATGTTCATCATATTATGTTCGCCAGGCATATTCAATTCTAGGTCGGTAATATCATCCATAGAATCATCTTCAGAATTATTTACCATATCGAAGATTACACCCTGCCCATTTTGCCTTACATTCTCTACAGCATAATCGCCAATACCCAAACCAAATGTTCTAATATTGGTATTTGCCTGTAACTTTCTTACAATTTCAGGAGCAGCTCCTTTTCTAATAAAAAGTTGACCTTCTCCCTTAATATTTCCGATGAAGTCGATAAATGCTTCTTTCAGGTTAGCATCATCTCCATAAATATCTAAATGATCTGGCTCCACAGATGTGATCACCGCAATATCCGGATTCAATGTTAAGAAAGACCTGTCGTATTCATCGGCTTCAACTACCAACACTTGATCTTCAAGGTCTGCATTGCTCATTAGCAAATTAGACTCAAAGTTTTTAGCTATTCCACCAACAAAAGCAGAACATGGCTGCCCAGTATGGTGAAGTATGTGTGCCAACATAGAAGATGTAGTAGTTTTACCATGAGTTCCAGCTACAGCTACAGTAAAAAATACTGTAGAAATTAAACCTAAAACCTGAGAGCGTTTCATTACATGGTAACCTGCATCTCTCAAAAAATTAAGTTGCTTATGATCTACCGGAACTGCCGGTGTAAATACTATCAAACTAGATTGGTCATTATCCAAAATTTCTTCTGGAATCAGACTTACTTTATCTTCAAAATGCACAGGAATCCCTTCTTTTTCCAATGCATCTGTTAAAGCGGTTTGTACTTTATCGTAACCCCATACTTCTCTGCCATTCGCTTTGAACCAACGTGCCAAGGCACTCATTCCAATGCCGCCAACACCTATTAGGTAAACTTGTTCAATATTTTGCAGATCTAAACTCATAAATTTAAATTATGCCATTTTCATTTTATCTGAAGTTAGTTTTACGATCTCTTTAGCGATATCCATGGCTGCATGGGGTTTCGCCAGTTTCTTTATATTTTGAATCATTCGATTCTTTTTGTCTTCATTTCCAACTAGATCGATAATTTCATCCTGCAATTTTAATTTAGTTTCTGAATCTGACAACATTACAGCTGCATCTTCTTTCACTAATGCCATTGCATTTTTTGTTTGATGATCTTCTGCCACATTGGGCGAAGGAATTAGTATAGCTGGTTTACCTGCTAAACACAACTCCGATATACTCAATGCACCTGCTCTCGATACTACCATATCTGCACAAGCGTAGGCATAATCCATACGGCTAATAAATGCATTTACCCACAATCCCTTTGTATCACTATCCAGTTGTTGTTTAATAGATTCGTAATAAAATTTACCTGTTTGCCAGATTAACTGAATGCCATTCTCAAGTAAGTATTTATAGATACTCAATAAGCCTTCATTAATAGTTCTGGCACCCAAACTCCCTCCTATCGACAACACTACCGGCTTTTCAGGATCAAGATTAAAATACTTAAATGCTTCAGCTTTTAGCGTATCCAAACTGCCAATATCTTTTCTTACTGGGTTTCCTAAAAACATAATTTTATTTTTAGGAAAGTACTGCTCCATTCCGGGATAAGCCACACAAATTTTTGAAGCTTTGCTCGAAAGCATTTTATTGGTTAACCCTGCATAGCCATTTTGCTCTTGTATAAGCGTTGGAATTTTTTTATTCTGCGCTTTTCTTAATACAGGTGCACTGGCATAACCTCCCACTCCTACTACCACATCTGGCTGAAAACCATTAATTATTCTGCCTGCTTCATTTAAGCTTTTAAATAGTTTAAAAGGAACACTCAAGTTTTTTAATGTGAGTTTTCTTTGCAAACCACTTACTGGCAATGCCTTAATAGTATATCCTGCTTGGGGTACTTTTTCCATCTCCATTTTTCCCTCTGCACCAACAAACAGAATTTCAGTTTCGGAGTCCATATCTTTTAAAGCATCAGCAATGGCAATAGCCGGATAGATATGTCCACCAGTGCCTCCACCGCTAATGATTACTTTAATATGTTCTCCTTTATTTGTCAATTTCTTATTTCGTTTTTCTAATTTATATCGCGTTATTTCTGCTTATTACTCTTCTTTTCAGGTTTCTTCTTAGTGAATCATCTTCTCCAAGTTCCTCTGTTCTACTCACACTTAACAACATACCGATTGACATACCAGTGAATAAAAGTGAGGTACCTCCCATGCTGAGTAATGGTAATGGTAAACCTGTAATTGGCAAAACACCTACAACTACACCCATGTGTATAAATGCTTGCAAAACCAAACTAAAAGTAAGCCCAGCAGCCAACAAGCCTCCAAATGCCCGTTGGCTATTACTCACAATGAGCATTCCCCGATATAGAATTATTAAGAATGCAGCTATAATTACAATAGCGCCAAACATTCCGTACTCTTCTACAATAATTGCGAAGATAAAATCTGAATATGGGTGAGGTAAAAAGTTTTTAGCTGCACTATTACCAGATCCTTTCCCGAACATTCCACCAGTTGAAACTGCTAGGAATGCCTGCTCAGACTGGAATGATACTTTATTGTTCATAAATGAACTTAACCTGCTGCTTACAGTGTCTTTTCTTTGGCCAAAAGTAAATGCAAATGAACCTGCCATTGCTCCTACTACCAGCATCATTCCTAAGTATTTTACTGGAACTCTACCAATAAAAAACAATAGTAAAATTGTTAAAAACAGAATTGATGCACTAGACCAGTCAGTCAAACCAATTAATCCGCAAACTATACCACTCCAAATCAACATTGGGTTAATTGCTCTCTGATCGTCTCTTATTCTCATCTGCCTTTTAGAAAGCATACTAGCCACATTTGAGATTAATGCCAGTTTAGCAAAATCTGAAGGCTGGAATGAAAAACTTGTAAAAGGAATTACAATCCATCTAGATGCTTCATTGATATTTGAACCAAATTGCCAAGTTATAATTAACAATGGAATAGATGCTAGCAAAGCATATCTAGATAATTTTGAATAGAAGCGATAATCGATTCTATGTGCAAAAAACATAGCAACGAAGCCTAAAATAATTAGGAATGTGTGCTTAATAAGAAAGTGCTCAGTATCACCATCTGCACTTCTAAAAGCCAAATTTCCGGTAGCACTATAAACCACCAAAATACTAATTAGAGAAAGGATGATGCTAATTGCCCAGATCACCTTGTCACCTTGTAAGTATCTATAAATGCTGCCTGTTGCGTGTTCTTCTATTTGCATATGTTTATCTTTTTACAACCTGCTACAATGTGTTGATTAATTTTCTTTCAATTTTTTTTTTAAAAGAACTGAGATTCTCTGCTACTGCCTTTTTGAACTTATCGCCTCGATCTTCATAATTTTTGAAGAGATCGAAACTGGCACAAGCTGGTGAGAGCAATACTACATCTCCCTTTTCTGCCAGATGATAAGCCGTAAGTACAGCATCATTTATATCTTCAGTTTCATATATAAAGCTTACCGTTTCGCTGAAAGCTGTTTTTAGTTTCTCATTGTCTTTCCCAAGGCAAATCAGCCCTTTTACTTTGGCCTTTACCAACTCAGCAATCTCGCTGTAATCGTTGCCTTTATCTACACCTCCAGCAATCCAAATTAGTGAAGTATTAAATGCATCAAGTGCATATTTTACGGCATCTACATTGGTCGCTTTCGAATCGTTTATAAATTCAATTCCATTTATAGTTTCTGTAAGCTCTAATCTGTGAGCTACATTTTTAAATGTTTTCAGCGACTCTTTCAACATGGCATAATCGATACCCAATCTGGTTGCAGCTAATAATGCTGCACTCATATTCATGGCATTGTGCTTTCCTTTTAATGGCAATTCATTAAAGGTTAACCAGTTATTTCCAGCGCCTTCTGGCTGATCGAATAATGGAGAGAAAAATGCTGGGATCAATAATTCCTCATCTCTCACAAAAGCCTCTGAAAAGCTCTCTTGCCACATTTTTAAATCACTGTTGTGATTAATCTCTTTGGCAATAAGCTCATCGTCTGCATTGTAAATCAGTGTATCGCCTTGCAACATGTTTTCAAATATTCTGAATTTTGCTTTGGCGTATTGATTTACATCGTAATTATATCTGTCTAAATGGTCTGGGGTGATATTTAGGAGCAATGCCACTTGTGGTCTAAAATCATGAATATCATCTAATTGGAAACTGCTGATTTCCAATACAAAATAATCATGATCACTTTCAGCCAATAAACGGGCAAAACTAGTTCCTATATTTCCTCCTAAAGCCACATCAAAACCTGCTTCTTTCAATAAATGATAAGTAAGCAAAGTAGTCGTGGTTTTACCATTGGTGCCTGTAATTGCTACAATTTTTCCTTTGGTATATCTAGAAGCAAAGTCTATTTCCGAACTGATTTTAATACCAGCATTTCTCAATTTCTGAATCATGCCAGCCTTCTCTGGAATCCCCGGGCTTTTAATTACTTCACTTGCAGATAAAATCTCAGTTTCAGAATGGCCATTTTCTTCATAACTTATTTTATGTTTAGCCAACTCCGTTTTAAACTTAGGTGCAATCATACCAGCATCAGACACAAATACTTCGTATCCGAGTTTTTTAGCAAGAATAGCAGCTCCTATTCCACTTTCGCCTGCGCCTAATATGATTACTTTTTCTTTCATTTTAGATGTATTTATCTGATCTTAAGTGTAGCCAATGCTGCAATACCCAGCAATATCCCCACGATCCAGAATCTGGTTACAATCTTTGCTTCATGAATTCCTTTTTTCTGATAATGATGGTGAATCGGCGACATTAAAAATATTCTCCTCCCTTCACCATATTTTTTTCTTGTGTATTTAAACCAAGACACCTGTAAAATCACAGACATATTCTCGATAAAAAATATACCGCACAAGATCGGCAGTAATAGTTCTTTTCTTATTATGAGTGATAAAACTGCGATTACTGCGCCAAGCATCAAACTACCTGTATCTCCCATAAAAACTTGTGCTGGGTAAGAGTTATACCACAAAAAGCCTACACAAGCTCCTACAAATGCCAAGCAGAATATTACCACTTCGCCCGTATATGGCAGGAACATAATATTCAGGTAATCGGCAAAAATGATGTTACCCGAAACATAAGCCAGAATCGCCAGCACCAAGCCTATTATTGCCGAGCTTCCGGCTGCTAGCCCATCTATTCCATCTGTAATGTTTGCTCCGTTCGATACTGCTGTTACTATAAAAATTACTATAAGTACATATAATATAGGTGTCAGTCTTTCATCTGGAACTAATGATGAATAATCGAACTCATTTCTTTTTACAAAAGGAATGGTTGTTTTGGTAGACTTTACATCTTCGTAATTATTTGGGTTTAATGCCTGATCTATATTCGCTCTGTTAATGTCTATATCGAAATCTCTTACAACCACACTGTTGTGGAAGTATAAAGTAACACCGATAATCAGACCTAAAGAAACCTGACCTGCAATCTTAAAGCGACCTTTTAATCCTTTTTTATCCTTCTTAAAAATTTTAATGTAGTCGTCAACAAAACCAATCATTCCCATCCATACTGTAGTTATTAGCAATAGGATGATGTAAATATTTTCAAGTTTAGCAAAAAGTAAAACCGGCAATAAAATGGTTGATATAATTACTAGACCACCCATTGTAGGTGTACCCTTCTTTTCCATTTCTCCTTGCAAGCCCAAGTTCCTAATAGTCTCACCTACTTGAGCTCTTTGCAGCATATTTATAATTTTCTTTCCGATTATTGTTGCAAACAACAAAGAGAATGCTGCCGCCATCAATGCTCTAAAAGAGATATACTGAAAAACTCCTGCTCCCGGAAAAGCAAAATGTTCGTCTAGATATTTGAATAAATAGTAAAGCAACTGTTTTAAATAATTCTATTCGGTTGAAACTTTATTTAAACTTTAGTTTTTACCAGAAAAAATCTCTTCAAGTATTTCTTTATCATCAAAATGATGACGCACACCATTGATCTCCTGATAGTTTTCATGCCCTTTGCCAGCAACTAGAATAATATCTCCTTTGCCCGCCAGCATACAAGCTGTTCTTATTGCCTCCTTCCTGTCTGTAATGGAAAGCGTCTTTGTTTTACCCAAAATATCTAAGCCAGCTTCCATATCTTTTATAATTTGTTCTGGAATTTCTGTTCTCGGATTATCAGATGTAAGTATTACTTTATCACTAAGTTTGGCAGCAATTGCAGCCATTTTAGGTCTTTTTGTTTTATCTCTATCACCACCACAACCCACAACTGTAATTATTCTCTCACCTAGTTTTCTTAGCTCATTTATTGTCTTAAGCACATTCTCTAAAGCATCTGGCGTATGAGAATAATCTACAATAGCTCTGTTGTCTTCAGAAATTACCTGATCGAACCTGCCTTTTGCTGGTGCAATAGCAGAAAGCTGTGTAAGTACATTTTCGCTATCTTCGCCCAACATCACTGCTGTAGAATATACAGCTAATAAATTGCTCGCATTAAATGCTCCAATAAGTCTGAACCAAGTTTTTCTATTGTCAATCTCAAGCAGTAAGCCTTCAAAAGAATTATCGAGCATTTTACCTTTAAAATCTGCCATAGCTTTTAATGAGAAAGTTTTGATTCTGGCACTGCAATTTTGCACCATTACCATTCCTCTCCTATCGTCTTTATTTACTATAGCAAATGCCTTATCACTCAGATTATCAAAAAGTATCTTCTTCGCTTTGATGTAGTTATCAAAGGTTTTGTGGTAGTCTAGATGATCGTGTGTAATATTGGTAAATAATGCACCGATATAATGAATACCTTCTACTCTCTCTTGTGAAAGGGCATGCGAACTTACTTCCATGAAACAGTGTGTGCATTTTTGCTTCACCATTTCACTTAAAAGCTTGTTTAATTGTATGGCATCTGGAGTTGTAAACTTGGCTGGTAAAATAGTATCGTTTACTTTATTTTCTACAGTAGAAATTAGCCCAGAGTTATAACCCAACTCTCTAAATAAGCGATAAAGCACAGTAGCAACCGTAGTTTTACCGTTAGTTCCTGTTACTCCTACAAGCTTTAATTTAGCCGATGGATGATCGTAATAATTCGCAGCAAAAATTCCCATTGCCTTGGCCGAGTTTTCAACCAGCAAATAGCAAACTTCGTCAACTGTTTTTTCTGGAAGCTTCTCACAAACTACTGTTGTAGCACCTTGAGCAACTGCCTTATCAATATAATCATGGCCGTCAACTACTGTACCTTCTACAGCAATAAACATATCATTTTCAGTTACTTCACGAGAATCGAAACAGATTTTGTTAATCACTCTGTCTGTATTTCCTCTGAATGAAACTGTTGGGTAAGTACCTAATATGTCGGTCAGCTTTTTTATGACTATACTATTTTAAATTGATAATTTCGTTAACCTAAGCTTATATAAATTACTCCTCCTTTTCTAATTTTTGTTCCTGGACTTAAAGACTGTCTTTGCACTCTTCCATTACCCCTCGGCCTTACTTTTAATCCTTGATTTTCTAAAATGAAAAGTGCATCTTTTAATGTCATTCCTCTTACATCTGGTACCTGTTCTTCTTTTACAGTATTATTACTCCATAGTACTGTATCTCCAGTTGTTTGTGCTCTCACCCACTCAGTAGTATTCAATGGCACATTTTTCACATTAAAATTATCGGCCAGTTTCTGCAAATCTTTATAGTAACCTGCTTGAATCATTGGGAAAACACCATCGTTTACTAGTGTATCAGGAAGTGTTTTTTCAACTCCTCTCACATATAATTCATCTGCAATTTCTCTAAAAACAGGAGCAGCAACTGAACCACCATAGTGAGCACCATTTTTAGGGTCGTCTATGGCTACCATTATAGAATACTTCGGGTTGTCAGCAGGAAAATACCCAGCAAATGAAGCATAGTAGTTATCTACATACGTTCCATTTTTAACCTTGTGTGTAGTACCTGTTTTACCTGCAATTTTATACTGATCTGTTCTAATATCTTTAGCTGTACCTCTTTCGATTACACCTTCAAGCAAACCTTGTAAAATTCCTAAAGTGCGATCTGAACAAATCTTTTCGTTGATCACTTTCGCATTATAGTTTTCTAAAACTTTGCTGCCTTTGGTTACTTTTTTTACAATAATTGGAGCAATCATTTTCCCGTTGTTTGCAACCGCATTATAAAAAGAAAGTAATTGAAGAGGCGATACTTTTACCTCATAACCAATTGATACCCAAGGCAATGAACAACCACTCCAGTTAGGATCGCCCGGTTCGTTAAAGTATGGCTTACCTTCGCCCATCATTTGGAAACCAAGTGGCTCACCCAAACCAAATTTCTTTAAATAGTTTATATAGCGCTCTGGCTTTTCCATAAAGTGCAAAAACACCAATCGAGAAGTACCAATGTTGGAAGACTTCTCAAAAACTGATTTTACAGGTATTTTTCCATAACCATAATATACAGGGTCTTTCATCACACAGTCTTCATAAAATTCGAATTTACCATCGTGTGTGTTTACTGTATCATTTATAGAGATGTTGGTTTCTTCCAACAATGCCATAAATGAAACCAATTTGAAAGTTGAACCTGGCTCTGTTGTTCCTTGCGCTCCTATTGCATAATTGTAATCTTCTATATAATCGCCATTATCACTTCTACTTAAGTTTACCATTGCTTTAATCTCACCAGTCTCCACCTCCATTACAATAGCAACACCATAATTAGCTCTGTGCTTTCTTACATGCTTATCTAGCACATTGGTAGCAATTTCTTGATAATGTATATCTATAGTAGTTTGTACATCTACGCCACTTTCTGTTTTTACTTCAAGGTCGTTATCTACAGGTTTCCACTCTCCACCAGCAATACGTTGATATAAAGCATCTCCACTTACACCCGCTAACTTGTTATTAAAGCTTCTTTCGAGACCAACTCCTCTTACTATATTAGACGAATCCATACGGGTAAAACCGATCATTCTTCTCCCTAAGGAGCCGAATGGTAAAAATCTCTTGTCTACTTTCTCGAATAATACACCACCTCTCCATTTGCCTTCTTTAAATAAAGGCCACTCTTCCATCATTTTTTTATGATGGTATTTTACTAGCTGCTTACTAAGCAATTTGTATCTTCTACCAGATGCACGCGCTTCTCTCAGCTCTGCGGCATACTCTTCAGCAGTTTTATCCTCAAAGTAATCAGATAATAAATAAGATACAGTATCTAATGACTCGTTGAACAACTCGTCTGTAGGAATAGAGGGGTCGATTGCTATCTGATAAAATGGAAGAGAAACAGCCATCAAACTACCATCATCACTGAGGATGTTTCCTCGGGTAGCTTCAACTTTCATAAACTTTAGACCGTATTCTTCAGCAGCTTTGCTCCACTTATCTCCTTCAACCACTTGTAAATCAAAAATCCTGACGAGGATACCTACCGCCAGAATAACAATTACCAAAAAACCCAGTCTAATTCTAACCAATATGGATTTCCTGACTCCCATTAAAAAATTTTAATATTGTTAAATAAAAAATTAAGTCTGTTACTATTTTTCTTCCTTAGTTTCAAGCCTAATTACTGGCTCATTGTTTTCGGTTAATCCTAAGCCTTTTACTTTCTTGGCTATTTCTTCGAACTTGCTCACACTAACAAATTCGTATTTTCTTGAACCATAGTCTACTCTTAGCCTGTTCACCTCTTTCTCCATGTCTCCAATTTTCTTAGCAAGCTTATCTGCGTAGTATGTATTGCTGATGTAGATTAACCCTAAAAATGTAAGAAAAAAGAAAAATGGAATAAACTTAATAGCCGTCTTGTCATCGAAAGTAAAGTCGAATTTGCCAGAAACCTGTCCAAGCATAGACGGCTTCTTTTTCTTCTCCTGTTTTACTTTGGCATATGTGTTAAAAGCATTCATAGAAAATATTCCACAGTTTTAAAAAATGTCCGATAGTATTTCTTACAGTTCAGAAACTTTGTGAATGTTGAGTCGGGAAAACCCGGGTTTAATTGTTAAAGCGATTGGCTTAATTGTTAAATCTTATATTTTTTCTGCAATCCTGAGTTTGGCACTCCTTGCCCTGTTGTTTCTACTTATCTCTTCAGGCGGTGCAGTAATCGGTTTATTTTGTATAGGCTTGAATGGCCTTATTAAGTTTCCGTATAAATCTTTTTCAGGTTCTCCTTCAAACTTACCATGTTTCATAAAGTTCTTTACCAGTCTGTCTTCGAGTGAATGGTAAGAAATTACCACCAATCTCCCTCCTTTGTTAAGTACCTCTGCACAACCTTCTAAGAACTCTTTTAACACCTCTATCTCTTCGTTTACTTCGATTCGCAGCGCTTGGAATACTTGAGCTTGATACTTAAACTCTTTTCCTTTTGGCGCAAACTTATCGAGTACTTTTACTAACTCACCAGTAGTTTCGATACTTGAAGTAGCACGTGCTCTCACAATCCCCTTTGCTAATGGCCAAGCATTTTTAACTTCTCCAAAACTTCTAAAGATTGCAGCCAACTGCTTCTCGTCGTACCCATTTACAATATCTCTGGCTGTTGTACTCCCCGACTGATCCATTCTCATATCCAGTTTGGCATCCCATCTAATCGAAAAACCACGCTCTGCTTGGTCTATCTGATGAGAAGAAATTCCCAAATCTGCGAGTATTCCATCAACTTTAGGCGCTTGATAAAGTTTAAGGTATTTTTTCAGATACCTGAAATTTGCTTCAATAAGCTTCAACCTGGCGTCTCCAAGCTGTTCGGCATTTTGCCTTGCGTCGGGATCTTGATCAAAACCAAGCAATTTCCCTCCTTGTAATTTTTGCAGAATCAATGAAGAATGACCGCCACCTCCAAAAGTCACATCTACATATGTTTTATCTGGCTGGATATCCAAGCCTTCAATTGATTCATTCAATAATACCGGTACATGATACATAGGTCCGGAGTTTAATTTTCTGTACTTTCTTCCTCTTTCACTTCCTTTTCTTTTACCTCTTCGCTTTCTTCTTCTTTCGCTCCCATTCCTGTTCTACCCAAATACTCCTGAGCCATATCTGAGAATTCTTCTGGTTCACCAGCCAAATACTCATCGTACTCATCAGGATTCCAAATCTCCAATCTTTTACCCAAACCCACGATCAACACATCTTTATCAAGCTTTGCGTATTTCTGCAGTGATCTCGGAATTAGAAACCTACCTGTTTTATCAAGTTCAATTTCTGTTAAACCGCGCATAAACATGCGTTGAAACTTTCTATCTCTCTCGGTAAATTCATTCAGACTTGTAATCTGATTAAATATTTGCTCCCACTCACTTTGAGGATAAACAGTAAGACATGGCTCAAAACCTCTCTTCAACACAATTCGGTTTCCGTCTTCTTCAGGCAATGCAGATTTCACCCGAGCTGGTAAAACCAACCTTCCTTTGGTGTCTAGTCTGCACTCATATTCGCTTGAAAAATAGGACATCGATACTTCTTACCAATTTAAAATCTTACTATTAATACAAATCTAATATAATTAATCAATAATTCAACCACTTTTTACCACATTTTACCACTTTTTGACCTTTTTATCTAAACCTTGAGTACACTCTATTATTATAATCAAATGCTAAAAAATTAATCATAACATTTAATACTTAAAGTTAAAGTTAATCAAACAGTTATAAATAACTGAAAACGTGCCTGTTATTAAAATACACTTTGTTACAGTAAAAGTAGCTAAGTTTAAAAAATAAAAATTTTGAAAATTTACCTTTGAGTGGGAAAGTGTGGATACTAAAATTTAAACCTTTAAAAAAACAAGGTAAAAAGTGGCTTTTTTACCCAAGCACTTTTTACATGTGCCTAATTGTGGAAAAAGCGAATCAGTTTTGAGGAAAAATGGGGAAAAAGTGGTTCAGTTTCCCGTAAAATGGAATCGCAAGTGGAAAATGGAAATTTGGGGGAAATTGGAGTTAGAAGTTTGACAGTTTTACGCTTAAAAAACTTGTAAGACACTATATATTGAGGGATATAGAACTACATTTCATCTTCAATATGCTCTTTTACTTTGAATTTTCTAGATTTTAAATCAAAATAGTGGCTAAATGCAAATACCCAATCTGTCTCCGGTTTACCTACTACACCAAATAGTTCAATTGTATCACCTTCTATTTTTTCGAACCAATACGCGTGAAAGTTAGCTGTTTCAAGAAAGTCAACACCAGTATAATTTACAAAATCTTCTTTAATAAAGGTAGTATCTAAGAGAATTTCATTTGACAATTCGATTATGAATCTCTTTTCACTATCTCGATACTTATCTATATGCTTAATCCCGTCTATTTCATATTCGTCTTTTACATATGAGCTAGTAAAGGTATTAGTAACTGTGATTTTTAATTGCCTACCAGAAATTACAGTATCAATCTGTGTTGTATTCTCATTTTCAGGATAATACCTTTCCTCAATTAAGCTATCTGATTCTTCTAATGCCTTAGAATCAACATAATCACTATGTGTTATTTCCTTCCCTTTTTCTAGATTACAACTGACAAAAACTATAAAAACCAAAAGAATCAATAATACTCTATTCATTTTATAAAAGATGTGATAAATGAAATTATAAAGCAGAAAGAGAATTATAAATTCGATTTACTTTTTATAAATTATAACCTAAGATCAATCCCTCAATATTTCTATTTCCTGATAATGCACATTTAAACAGCCATTCACACTATCGTTATTAGGAATGTATCCAAAATCAATCGTAAAGTTCTTGTTTGCTGGTATCTTTTCGGCAGGGATATAAAAAATATGATAGTTTGTATCTGGTTGAGAATTATAAATTTCATCGTTCAATACCATCACAGTTTGTATGTCTATACTATCAGGTGTATGAGACAAATCAAGCGCTAAAAAAAGTGAGCCATCACTATTAGTAATAGGACTTTTATAAATCCCTACTGAACTATAAGTATCGTTATTCCAATAAGTACATAAACCATCTCCTCCTAACTCCTCTTTTGTTTCGTATAAAGAAAATTTATGAGGCTGAATTTGTTGCTCTAAATCGAATTTAGCTGCATTAAACTTTTCGATCCAATAATCATCTGTATTTACAATATCGAATGAGTTTATAAATGAATTCGCAATTTTATCATATCCGTTAGATGTGCTGTCAAACGGAATTACAGCTAAAACTTGATATAGATATACCTCGTTAAATATCCATTTTTTATAACTTCTAGTATTATAGACAGTATCATGCTGGACAATATTTGCAATTTTAATACTATCAAAATTATCAATATTATAAGACAACAAAAGATTAGTAGAATCTTGATTTACCAACCTGTTTATTCCTTGATCGAAATTTTCAACTAAATCAATACCATATAGATATCTTGTATCATAAGAAGCAGAGGCTAATGTAATGCCGTATTTCTCTCTCGAATACACTCTAACTGAAGTATGATCATTTCTGATAACAGATTTTAAAGCAGGCTTTGTAGGAAAGAATGCTTTTAAACCAGTAAACGGATCGACAACATAACCAGAATCTTGAGAATACTCCAACAACAAAGAATCTACCTTATATTCCCAATAATACTGTTGATCTGTTATTAAACTATGATTGGCTTCTGTATCATAATTATTCTGCATTTTATCAAGATCATTCTGAATATCTATTAGTTTTTCTAAATAGTCTTCTTCGCTTAATTTAGGATTATCCTGAATATATTTATTCATCATCCTCGCATGCAGTTCTGTTATATTAAAATGATACTGCTCATGCTCTAAAAGATAATCTGAATCATACTCTTTTTTCCAAGATTTATTTACATTTTGACTTGCGAAAGCTATATAAATAGATGTTGTTGAATCAAACTTAAGATATATATCACTTCTAATTGAAGCATCATACTTAGTAAATAGATTAGGATAACCTTGAAAGTCTTCCCATGTTAATTGCTTCCAATCATTAAAGTTTTTAGGAGCAAAAAAGTTATTTTCTCTAACTTGAATAAAAGCCAACACTGAAAAAGAAAACAGTACTATTAAAAACTTTATCTTTAAAATATAGGACATTTAAGAAGATTTAATATATGCTTTAATATGCTGACAATAAACTCAAGAAAAAGCACTCCAAATACCAATAAAATATAAAATACAACACCTGCATCTAATACTCTAGAATAAACCAGATATCTATACAGAAGCATTTCTGTTAAAAAAATAGCGGTAAATGTAATGGTGTGAATAGATCTTCCTATATAGTTATTTGAACGTTTATGCTCTAATTTGTAGGTGGAATGATTTAGTAATACTGCTATGTTGTAAACGACTATTATCAATAACCCTCTGTTATTTCCTAATATACTCTCATCACTACAATATATTAAAAACTCGTAAATAGCTACGCATAAATTAGCTAGTGAAAAAGCAGTAGTAAAATCTCTATAACTGTAAGTTCTAAAATAAGGCTTATAATTTAAGCTTTCAGTGAAATCGCTGTCTTTAATTTCTTCCGCCTCATAATATCTTGGAGTAACGGGAACTTCTAAACCTGATTGATATGCGTCTTTTTTCTCTTTCAGTAAATCTTTCGCAGCCTCAACAGCACTTGTTTCGTAAGCTTTATCCCTTACAATAATATCATTTAGTTGGGATAAACTGTAGTCTTTATACTTATGTAGAAAAAACTCTTTCAAATTAAATAGTACTTTTTAAATATATATCTGCATTTTTAACGCATATCATATATTTTGAGTACTATTCTCAACTATTCAATTCAATAAACTTTTGTACTTGAAAAGACTTGCCCAATACCACTAACATGTCGCTGGTTTCTATAATGGTATCTCTGTTGATTTTTTGCACGAGGTGTTCAGCCATAAACTTTCGTTCCGATTCGTATTCTTCGTAAAGGCGTTTAATGGTGATAAGCTGCAAACCATAATGCTCTTTGAGGTCGATTTCGTCTAGGGTTTTACCTATCACTTTACGAGGAGCTTGTATTTCTGCAATCTCAAAATCGTCTGGCAATTGAAAAAATGCCTTCATGGTAGGGTTAATAAGCATCTCTGCTACCATTACCCCTACTTCATCTTCTGGCGAAAGTATCTCTTGCACACCCAGTTTTTCTAAGATAATGCGCTGTTGAGAAGACATCGCTCTCGCTACAATCCTCTTTACATTCAACTCTAGTAATAAAACTGTTGTAAGCAGTAGACCTTCAATATTTTCGCCAATTGCCACCAACACAGCATCCATTTCCTGTAGGTTTTGGGAGCCCAGTGCTTTAATATCTGTAGAATCTAGTGCTACGGCATAAGTAACTTCATCTTTTATAAGCTCTACACGGTCGATGTCTCTATCGATGGCCAGAACTTCAGCACCTTTCGAGGTAAGTTGTTTTGCTACTCTAAACCCGAACTGCCCCATTCCAATTACGGCAAATCTATCCTGCATTAGTTGATTTTGGTTTTTAAAAAATTGACCAATACGTCCAGTGCACGGTCAAAACCTTTGTCGTTACAAATAATAAGGTCTGCGTCTCTTTTATGAATATCTATGTACTTTTCGTAAGACGGCATCACATGATTTTCGTATCTGTACAATACATCATTAAGATCATAACCTCTTTCCACCTTATCACGCAAAATTCTTCGCTTTATTTTTATATGATCTTTTGCATCTACAAATAATTTAAGATCAATTTGAGAAGCTACTTCAGGATAATGCAAAACAAATATTCCTTCAACAATTACAATTGGGTTTGGTTTAAATACCAGTTCTTTTGGTATAACATCCGGATTATTAAAAGTATACTCTTTTACTCTTACTTCTTTTCCAGTACGTAGATCAGCTACAGCATTAGAAAACTTTATATCATCTATAGACTCGGGCAAATCAAAGTTTTCAATACCATTTTCGTCAATGGTTTGCTCATCCATACTTCGATAATAGTTATCCTGAGAAATAACAGTTACATTTTCACTTCCAACTGCCTGTACAAGTCTATCGAGAAAATAGGTTTTTCCAGACCCACTGCCTCCTGTAATACCAATGAGGTAAGATGTCATGTCGAACTTTTTTATCTAAATGTGATTAATTGCTGTTTTTAAATATGCTACTTACAAGTTGATATAACTGAACATAGCATTATTACATAGTGAATAAAATTTAAACACTTTGAGCGCAAAGATAAAACAGAAAAATTTCTCTACAGCAGATAAAGCACCTTAAAAAGCAGCTATTTGTAAATGCAGTGAAAAGTTATCATTTTTGCCACTCGTTACATTCTTTCACTGATGCAGCATATTGAAGCACTCAAACCGGAGCTGGAAAAACCTAGAAAAATTGCCATAATACCGCACAGGAGGCCTGATGCCGATGCGCTGGGTTCTTGCCTTGCCTTATATGGCTATTTGATACAGGTAGAGCATGAAGTAAAGGTTATTTCTCCAGATGAATACCCCGATTTTCTTAAATGGATGAAAGGGAATGAAAGCGTTTTGGTTTACGAAAATGGAGAAAAAAGGAAAATAGAAAAATTTCTAGACAGTGCAGATTTTATATTCTGCCTCGACTTTTCTTCTCTAGATAGAATTGAAGATTTGGGGAAATTAGTAGCTAATTCTAAAGCTGTAAAAGTACTAATAGATCATCATCCTGGAAAAGAAAATTTTGCTGCTTACGAGCTATACGACACCAAAGCCTCAGCTACAGCAGAACTTATATACGACTTTCTTAATATAATGGGAGCAACAGATTCTCTAACAGTTGAGATGGCCGAGTGCATCTACGCCGGCATAATGACAGATACTGGCTCCTTTAAATATTCAAGTACTTCTAGCAAAGTGCACCGTACCATTGCAGACCTTATAGATGTAGGTGTAACTCCTGAAAAAATCCACAGATTAATTTACGATACCAACTCTGAGAACAAAATTAAAATGCTGGGTTTTGTATTAGACCAGAGATTAAAAGTACTTAGAGAGTTTAATACTGCCTATATGTATATATCTGATGATGACCTAAAGAGATTTCAGTCGAAAAACGGAGATACAGAAGGTTTAGTAAACTATGCCCTATCTATAGAAGGCATAAAACTAGCAGCTCTTTTTATAGATCGTACAGATTCTGTTACTATGTCTTTCAGATCGGTAGGCGATTTTTCTGTGAGCGAATTTGCCAGTGCTCATTTTAATGGTGGTGGCCACAAAAATGCTTCTGGTGGAAAAATGACTATTCCATTGGCAGAAGTAGTTGATTTCTTCGAAAGCCTTTTACCATTCTACAAAGATCAATTAAGACAACCTGACGCCTAATGTTTACATTATGATTAAGAATAGTTGCGTGATTTTTTAAACCAATTACCCGTTATTCTTGATTATAGTATAATCAACATTGCAAACTTAAACTCACCTTATATGAAGTTATCATACCTGAAACTAACCTTAACCGGACTTCTAATGTCACTATTTATTATTTCTTGTGACAACTCAGATGATCCAATTGCAGTAGACGACGAAGCAGTAATACAACAATACATTCAAGACAATGGCATAAATGCCGTAAAATCTGAGGAGTGGGATGTTTATTATACTGAAATTACACCAGGCAACGGAACTACTGTTAGCAGTAGCGATGTAGTAGAAATATCTTACCAAAATGCATTGCTAGATGGCAGTGTTTTTATGACAGATACTAGCTACACTTTTGTTCCAGAAGTATATGCTTATATGTCTGGCTTAATAAGATCTACACTTACCATGACCGAAGGAGGACAAAGCACATTTATTATTCCTTCTGTGTATGCTTATGGCAGCAATTACGGAACTTTAAACGATGTATATATAGAAGCAAATTCTGTAATTACTTCTAATATTACTTTAAAAGCTGTTAGAAACAGAACTGAACAACTTGCTCATGAAATTGAACTAATTAGAGATTACATGACTGGTTTAGGATATGAGGGTTCAGAACCAAACATCGATGGATTATTTAAAGAAATAATTACTGAAGGTGATGGTGAGAGCCCACAAACAGGCGCTCAGGTACTTGTTGAGTACGAAGGTTCTTTCTTAGATGGTTCTGTTTTTAATGAGACAACAGAAACTACATTTACACTAAGTGCATCTGGACTTATACAAGGATTTTACGATGCCGTACTAACAATGAAGGTTGGCGAAGAAGCAATTTTTGCAATGCCTTCTACTCTTGGATATGGAGATACTGGACCCAGTAGTGGAACTATTGATCCTTTTACTCCATTGGTTTTCAAAATAAAACTGATCGAAATATAAATTTTTAGACTTTTATGTTACCTACACATTTAAAGCACACTATTCTCTGTATACTACCAGCATTATGTTTATTCTTAGGTTCTTGTGAAGAAGATGGCGATGCATTCACCTTAGAAGAACAAGCAGCAAGAGACGAAGCAATTATTCAGGATTTTCTTGAAAGAGAAGAAATCACCAATTACCAAAGAACATCTTCTGGTTTGTATTACATACAAGAAGTTGAAGGCGAAGGTGCATTTCCAACTACAGGAGATTCTGTTGTTGTTGAGTATACAGGAAGACTTTTAAACGGTAAAAAATTTGATTCTACCAGACTCTCCGACGAAAGTTTTGGATTTGTTGTTGACAGCAGCTCTGTAATTAGAGGCTGGCAAGAAGGTATTAAACTAATGAAACCCGGTGGAACAACCAGATTCATTATTCCGTCTAGCATTGCTTACGGAGCCACACAACAAGGCAGTATACCTCCCAATTCAATATTGGATTTTGAGATTGAATTACTCTATTTTGAATAATATCTAAGGCAGGTTTTCCTGCCTTTTTTTAATTTATCGCTTATGAAACCATCTATTTGTTTTGCGACTAACAACCCACACAAACTAAAAGAAATACAAGAGATTCTTGCAGACAAGTTTCAGATTGTAAGTCTTAAGGAAATAGGCTGTGAAGAAGATATTCCAGAAACACAGCCAACAATTGAGGGAAACTCAGAGCAAAAAGCACAGTATGTAAAAGACCATTATCAAATCGATTGTTTTGCAGATGATACCGGACTAGAAGTAATCGCACTAAACAATGAGCCGGGTGTATATTCTGCCAGATATGCTGGCCCGCAAAGAAACAGTGATGACAATATAGCACTAGTGCTAAAAAACCTTGAAAGTAAAACTGATAGAAGTGCCCAGTTTAAAACAGTAATCACTTTAATATATAAAGGCGAAACTAAAGCTTTTGAAGGAATTGTAAAAGGTGAAATAACTGATAAGCCAACTGGTACCAATGGTTTTGGTTACGATCCAGTTTTTAAACCTGAGGGTTACGATCGTACTTTTGCAGAACTTTCTTCAGAAGAGAAAAATAAAATAAGCCACCGAGGACTTGCCGTAGAAAAGCTGGTGGCTTATTTAGAAAATATCGTTTAAGAAAAGCAATAAGTGAGTAATGATAATATTATAACTCACTTACTTTTTTACCACTATTTGCCTGAATTTCTCTCTCCTCGTATTTAGAAGGACATTTCATTAGAATCTCGCTAGCAACAAATTGATCTTCTATTACCCTTCCGATAACTACAACCTTTTCTGATTTCTCAAAATCTGTCATAGATGCTGGTGGTTGGTAACATACAATTTCCTTAGCTTCTTTGTTTTCGTCTACCAATGTAAAAGCCAAAAAGTTTGGGTCTAAACCAGGATTGTATTTTACACCAACAACTTGGTTAGAAGCATCTTTTTTCAATTCGCCAATCACATGCACTTTTTTGTCACTACCACTAGAAGCCAAATCGAAAGCCTCATCAAAAGTGACATATTTACTGGCATCACCTGCAGTAGATATGATTATACCAATTGCTATAGCTATTACTACGACTCCGAAAATATGTGTCTTTTTCATTGAAACAGGTTAATTAATTAAATTTCTTTTTTGGTTGTTTTGATAGCCAATTGCATTGTTTAGTAATTCTAGATAGAATCATCTGATATGTTTTTCTCCAATGCTCCTATTTTTTTATCCAACATCACCAAATACACAACAATTCCAGCAAATAAAGAAAAAACAGTAGCTACAACAATGTAAATTTTGCCATTGCTTCGCATTACATCTGCCATCTCAATTTCATTATTAGAATAATCTTGCTCAGTAATCTTTTGCTTTTCTTGAGCCATACTCGATTCTGCAAATGAAAACGATAGAGCAAATGACAGTAATAATATTTTTATGTACTTATACATCTCCTTCTAATTTTAATAACTTGAATTTTTCTCCAACATTTTTTCTGTATTGGTAGCTTGTATTACTCGAAGCCTTACTCTTAAATCTACAATCCATACTCCTAGCATTGTCCATGCAATTACAGCCGGATAGAAAACCAACCTAAGTTTAGAATCCAAATCGTAAGCATTAAAACCGGGATTTCCACCATTACCTGGATGAAGAGAATCGGTAAGTCTTGGTAAGATATAGATAAGTGGAATATAGGCGGCAAAGGCAAATATATTGTATACTGCACTAATTCTTCCTCTTTGCTGCTCATCTTCAAAAACACCTCTTAAAATACCGTAAGCAAAGTAAATTAACAGTCCGACAGCGGCTGCATTTTGTTTTGGGTCGCCACTCCAATAAGCACCCCAAGTAAATTTTGCCCAGATCATGCCTGAAATCATACCTAAAACACCAAACAAAATTCCTGCATTGGCAAATTCAGCAGCATAATTATCGAACTTGGCAAATGGTTTCTGTAAATATTTGATAGAGAAGTACGCCGATGCTCCTAGCATAAGTGTCATTCCTAACCACATTGGCACGTGGAAATACAAATTTCTTACTGTTTCATTGAGGATTACCAAACGGGGAACATCCATAAGAAATCCACCGATTAGTGTATATAACAGCAATACAATAGTTAGCAATTTCCACCAAAGACCTTTAATCTTCATTATATTGTATTGAATACTTTAAAACTAAATTAACTTCGCCAAAGATAAGGAAATAGCATTACTGATGCAGCAATTACAATAGTAATAATTGCCATTATAGTTACAATTTCGTTTACACTGGTACTTCTTGCTAAACCATCCATCGCATTTTTAGATACTTTTATTAGCATAAGTAATAGTGGCAAAACAACTGGTAAACCCATTACAGCCATTAAGGAGCCGTTATTTCCTGCTTTAGAAGCTATTCCAGATATCATTGTAAGTGTAGATGAAAAACCAATTGCACCTATCACTATATTTAAAATAAACAACAGATTGTCTTGAACGGGATTTCCCAACACCAACGAAAATATTAATAATCCGGTAAGAGAAATTACCATCATAAAGCAGGCATTGTAGAGCATTTTGGCGATAATAATTGCCTCTGGACTTGCCAACTGGTAATAGAAAAAGGTTCTCCCCTCTCGCTCCTGCTGAAAACTCTTAGAAATACCATTTACAGCCGAAAACAACAAGATTATCCAGAAAAGTGCATTCCAGGTAATAGCATCAGGTAAACGAAGATTGAAACTAAGGTAGCAAACAAAAACTGTAGAAACGATATAGACAATAATGCTATTAAACGCATATTTTTGCCTCCACTCAAGCATCACTTCCTTTAAAAACAAGGCCTTTACTTCGGCGAGTAAATGATTTCTCATGGCGCAAAACTAGTTCCGCAAATCTGTTTAAACAAGCAGCATAAAAGCCGCAATTCAACTTTTTAGATAATTTTAAAATGATATAATATTAGCCACTTCATTTTCTATTTATCAAAAAATCTTATATACTCGACGACTATATAGAAAATAAACTAACTGAACTATGAAACCACTTCAGGTTAAAGTAAAAATTCCGCAAAAGCAGTATGTAATGTTTTCATACTACCAGTTTTACTCAAAACCATTTATAATTATAGCGCATGCAGTCATTATACTTACACTGATTGCCAATGTAGTTATGTATTTGCAAGGTAACCCACAACCTAACTTTGCTAGAAATACATTTTTAGTAATCTCTGTAACTGGCATTTTACTCCCCTTCTCTCTGTATAGCCAGTTTGTGAGAAAGTACAAAAAAAATCCATTGTTAATGGAAGAGCTGATCTACGAATTCACCCAAACAAAAATTAAAGTAAAAATGCTGGGAAAAGAAAACAGTATGGGTTGGGAAAAGCTTTATAAAGTAAAGGAATTTAAAAGCTGGTTTCTACTGTATACCGATAAATATACAGCTTCATACATCCCTAAAAATTGCTTCGAAGATCAGGAGCAGATCGATCAATTAAAAAAACTAATTAACAATAAAAAAGACCTTAAAAAATCTTTACAAAAATGAGCAAAACAGCATTTATAACTGGAGCTACATCTGGAATTGGAAAAGCAACTGCCGAAGTTTTCGCACAAAATGGTATTAATCTGATTATCTGCGGAAGAAGAGAAGATCGCCTAAAAGAGCTGGCAGAAACTTTAGGCAAATCAGTAGCAGTACACACTTGTATATTTGATGTAAGAGACAAAGAAGCCGTTTTTAAAGCTGTTGAAAGCTTACCTGCCGAATTTAAGCAAATAGATATTCTTATAAACAATGCAGGCAATGCGCACGGTTTAGAGCCTTTAAACGAAGGCAACCCCGACGATTGGGACTCTATGATCGATATTAATGTAAAAGGCCTTTTATACGTTTCTAAAGCCATTATGCCCATAATGGTGGAGCGCAAGTCTGGTCACATTATAAACATTGGCTCAGTAGCCGGAAAAGAGGTTTATGCAAATGGAAATGTATACTGTGCGTCTAAATATGCAGTAGATGCCTTAAACCAAGGGATGCGAATCGATTTAAATGAATATGGAATTAAAGTAGGTGCAATAAATCCCGGTTTGGTAGAAACAGAGTTTTCTATGGTGAGGTTTAAAGGTGATAAAGATAAAGCAGACAAGGTCTACCAAGGACTAGATGCGCTTACACCACTAGATATTGCCGAAACTATTATGTTTATGGTAAGCCGTCCGCCACATGTAAACATTGCCGATTTACTTATTTTCCCAACGGCGCAAGCATCTGCAACAAAAGTGAAAAGAGATTAAAAGTCTGATTCATTGGAAAAATCAATAGAAATCAATTTTCAAACACATTATGAAACTTGGGGCAACCCGGGAGAAGAGATAAAATATATCTGGATTGCCTGCCACGGTTACGGCCAATTGGCAAAGCATTTTATGCGCAGGTTTGATGTGTTAAACCCTGATGAAAACTATGTGATAATTCCACAGGGACTTTCCAGATTCTATCTTTCATCTGACTATACACATATTGGTGCTTCTTGGATGACCAAAGAAAAGCGTGATGTAGACATTCATAATCAGCATCAATACTTAAATGCAGTATTTGAACAGGAAATGAAACAGTTTGAAAACCAAGAAGTGAAACTGGTTTTATTTGGCTTTTCTCAGGGCGTTTCTACTGTTTGGCGATGGGCTGTTCAAAAACGATTGACTTTCTCTAAACTGGTTATGTGGGCAGGAGAATTTCCAAGAGAGCTTAATGCAGAGATGCTCGGCTTTGTTCCAGAAGAAGCTAAGCTTTATTTTGTAATTGGAACTGAAGACCAATATTACGATCCTGATAGAATTCAGCTACTTTCTAAAAAAATGACGCAGCTCTGCAAAAAACCTGAGACTATATTATTCGAAGGAAAACACGAAGTGAATAGAGATATTATTTTGCAAATTGCTTTAGATTAATCCTTATAAAACAAAAAAGACCTGAACGAATCAGGTCTTTTTTTATATCTATTTTAATTGATTGCTTAGATATACTGAGTAAGGAAGCTTTCGTAAAGTTCTTGCTTACCGCTAATAGATTTTGGTTCGCCATTCTCAGCAGCAAGATCTCTTAACGCTACTAAATCTAATTCACCTTTTTCAAAAGCAGCACCTTTGCCAGCATCATAAGAAGCATAGCGCTCAGCTTTCATTTTTTTGTATGCAGATTTAGTTAAGATTTTCTCTGCAGTAATTAAACCACGCGCAAACACATCCATACCAGTAATGTGTGCTATAAACAAATCTTCTAAATCAACTGAGTTTCTTCTGATTTTAGCATCAAAGTTTAATCCGCCAGAAGTTAATCCACCAGACTCAAGAAGAATCATCATCAATTTAGTAGTATCATATACATCATGCGGGAAGTAGTCAGTATCCCAACCGTTTTGGTAATCACCTTGGTTGGCATCTATACTACCTAACATGCTAGCATCAACTGCAGTTTGGATATCATGCTCAAAAGTATGACCTGCTAGTGTAGCGTGGTTTGCTTCTAAGTTTAATTTAAAATCATCTGCAAGACCTTGTGCTTTTAAGAAACCAATTACTGTTGCTGCATCAAAATCGTACTGATGCTTAGATGGCTCAGCTGGTTTTGGTTCGATAAGGAAAGGACCTGTAAAACCTGCTTTTCTTCCATAATCTCTAGCTGCTCTTAAAAACTGACCCATGTGGTCAAGCTCTCTCTTCATGTCTGTATTCAATAAAGACATATATCCTTCTCTACCACCCCAGAATACATAGTTTTCACCACCAAGTTCAATAGTTGCATCGATAGCCGCTTTAACCTGCGCTGCACCATGGCAAAGCACTTCAAAATCTGGATTTGTAGAAGCACCATTCATATAGCGTGGGTGTGAGAATAGGTTCGCTGTTCCCCAAAGTAGTTTTACACCTGTATCTTTTTGGTATTGCTTAGCCATACCAACAATTTCTTGTAGATTTTTCTCGCTTTCAGCCACTGTAGCACCTTCTGGAGCAATATCTACATCGTGGAAGCAGTAGTATTCAGCTCCCAGTTTTGTAATAAATTCGAATGCCGCTTCTAGTTTGTACTTAGCTGCATCCATTGGAGTTGCTCCAGCAGGAGACCAAGGCATAACTCTAGTATCTACTCCAAAAGGATCTGAGTTACCATTACAGAATGAATGCCAGTAAGCTACCGCAAATCTGAAATGCTCTTTCATTGTTTTGCCTGCAATCACTTTATCAGCTTCGTAGAATTTAAAAGCCAATGGATTATCAGACTCTTTACCTTCATATTTTATCTTATCGATATTAGGGAAATATGTTTTACTCATGTTAAAATTGGTTATAATGTGTAATCAGTTTATGTCTGCCACCTAATTGAAAATATTCAAAAGGGAGTACTTCATTGATTAAGTAAATCAACTGTTTTGTTTCTTTATAAATATTGCTTTAGCACTTCTAACCAGTGGTCGTATGCTTCTTTATATTTACCTGCTTCATTTTGGTCTGGTTCAACAGTAAGTACAGTTTGTAGTCCTGAGAAAGCTTCGCTAAATGAAGCATAATGTCCCAAACCTACCCCAGCACCTCTTGCAGCTCCTTGCGAGCCATCTGTGTTATAAAGCTCTACTGCTGCTCCTGTTACGTTGGCAAATGTTTCTCTAAAAATTGGGCTCAGGAACATATTTGCTTTGCCAGCCTTTACAGTATCTAGCTTAATACCCATGTTTTGCATTACTTCGAAACCGTAGTTTAATGCAAACACAATTCCCTCTTGTAAAGCCCTAAACATATGAGCTTGGTCGTGAAGGTTAAAGTTTAAGCCATTTATTTGAGATTTTACGTCTTTGTTACCAAGCACTCTTTCTGCTCCATTTCCGAATGGTAAAATTACCAAACCTCTTGCCCCAACTGGTGCCTTTGAGATTACCTCATTCATTTCTGCATAAGACATCTTATTGAGCCCAGTCATGTTATTCTTAAACCAACTGTTTAGTATACCTGTACCATTTACACAAAGTAACACACCGTAGCGAGGGTTTTCTTTGGTATGGTTTACATGCACAAAGGTGTTTACCCTAGATTCTGGATCATAATCAGGAGAATCTGTAATACCGTAAACCACACCAGATGTGCCTGCTGTAGCAGCCAATTCACCTGGATTCAATACATTTAAAGAAAAAGCATTGTTTGGCTGGTCTCCCGCTCTATAAGTAATCTTAATACCTTGTGGCAAGTCTAACTCTTCTGCAGCTTGCTTAGTTAGTGTACCTTGTTCTGAAAAGGTTTCTACTACATCTGGAATTAAGGCTTCATCTATTCCATAATAATCTAGGAGTTTGTCTGCAATCTTTCCATCTTTAAAATCCCACATTATTCCCTCAGACAATCCTGAAACTGTTGTTTGGATGAGGTTCGTCATTTTCATGGCGATGTAGTCACCCGGCAACATTATCTTATGGATTTTCTCATAAGTTTCTGGCTCATTTTCTTTTACCCACTTCAATTTAGAAGCAGTAAAATTTCCAGGAGAATTTAAGAAATGTTCCAGACAGTATTCTTCGCCAATGCTTTCAAACGCATTGTTACCAATCTCTACTGCCCTACTATCGCACCAAATAATTGATGGACGAAGCACATTCATATCCTTATCAACAGCTACTAAACCGTGCATTTGATAAGTAATACCAATGGCAACAATATCTTCTTTCGGAACTTCATTTACAACCATTTTGGTCGCTGCAACTACGCACTTCCACCACATTTCTGGGTCTTGTTCTGCCCAGCCTTGTTCTGCAGAGTGCAAAAGCATTTCTTCTTCTGGATAGGTAGCCGAAGACAATACCAAACCAGAATCAGCTTCTAGCGCAGTTAGTTTTATTGATGAAGTACCAATATCATAACCTAATAGAATTTTTGAAGATGCCATGATCGATTCTTTAATTAATTTGACTTATAATGTGTAGTTGGCAAATCTCTCAATCTCTGAGCGCTTGTTTCTGGTGTAATATCTCTCTGAGCCTCACCCAACATCTCGTAACCCACCATAAATTTCTTTACTGTAGCTGATCTTAGTAATGGAGGATAAAAATGCATGTGCATTTGTAAGCCTACATAATTTTTATCGTCAGTAGGTAATTGGTGTATACCTGCTGAATATGGGAATGAAGTTTCGAATAAATTATCGTAACAGATGGTAAGCTTCTTTAAAATATCTGCATAGTTAGAGATATCTTCTGATGTAAACTCACCTAAATGTTGCAGTTTTCTCTTTGGTAGAATCATCATTTCGAATGGCCATGTCGCCCAGAAAGGTACCAAAGCAACAAAGCTCTCATTCTCAAATACAATTCTTGTTTTTAACTCAAGCTCGCGATTTACATAATCTAGCAAAAGAATACTTTTATTTTTTTTGAAGTATGCCTCTTGCTGAATTAACTCTTGCTGCACTTCGCCCGGAATGGTTTGCTGTGCCCAAATTTGCCCGTGTGGGTGAGGATTACTACAGCCCATTACAGCTCCTTTGTTTTCGAATATCTGGATGTGATTGATGAAATCCAGTTTAGATAATTCTTCGTATTGCTCTTTCCATAATTGCACAACTTTCTCAATAGCTGGCAATTCCATTTCTGGTAGTGTTAGGTCGTGTCGTGGAGAGAAACAAATTACTCTACAAATTCCTTTTTCACTTTCTGCTTTAAAAAGATCTGGCATGCCCTCGTCTACAGTACCCGATGGAGTATCTGTTATTAAAGCACCAAAATCGTTTTGAAACACATAAGTATCTTTATATTCTGGATTTGCAGTACCATTTATCCGGTCGTTTCCGGGGCATAGGTAGCATTTTGGATCATACTCCGGACGATCTTCATTCCCTCCCTTTTCTACTTGCCCCTGCCACGGACGTTTAGCTCTGTGAGGAGAAACCAACACCCATTCGCCGCTGAGCGCATTGTATCTTCTGTGCGGATGATCTTCTAATATAAATGATGACATAATATTTCTATTTTCAATTTACATGATTAAGGTTTCTTTCATGTATCTACTCGAATAAATACAAAAAGGCAGGCTTGTATTAATCTACAATGCCTGCTCCGTCTACAATGTCAGTAATAAATGTTTTGAGCGGAATACCTATTTCTGCTTTGTAAGCTTCAGAAATTTTCTCGACGTATTCATCAAGGCCTTCTTCTTTTACAATATTGATGGTGCAACCACCAAAACCGCCTCCCATCATTCTAGAACCTAGAATATTGTCTTTATCTAAAGTATATTCTACTAGAAAGTCAAGTTCTTTACAGCTCACTTCGTATTTTTTGCTAAGTCCTTCGTGCGACTGATACATCAGTTTACCAAAAGCTTCCATATCTCCTGCTTCTAGCATTTTACAAGCTTCTAATACTCTGTTGTTTTCTTCTACTACATAAGAGCATCTATAGTAAACTACACTGTCCATTTTAGACTCAAACTCAGCGATTACCTCAAGACTTACATCTCTTAATGTTTTTACATCGCTGTAACCTGCTTTTTTAATTACTTCTACACCAGCTTCACACTCATGGCGGCGCTTGTTATACTCGCTACTAGCCAATGAGTGTGTTACTCCTGTATCGCACAATAAAATTTTAAGACCTTCTTGTTTGAAAGGGAAGTATTGGATATCTAAAGTCTGGCAGTCGAGTCTGAATACTTTACCAAGTTCGCCAAACATACTTGAAAACTGATCCATAATACCGCATTTAACACCAGCAAATTCATGCTCTGCTTTTTGTGCAGTAAATGCTATATCTCTTTTGTTGAGACCAAGACCATATAGTTCGTTTAGTGCAACTCCTAAGCCGCACTCCAAAGCAGCAGATGAAGATAAACCTCCACCAATTGGAATTGATCCAGCAAATACACAATCAAAACCACTTACTTTTAAGCCTTTATCAGCTAAAACTGCTATTACACCTATTAGGTAGTTATTCCACCTTTTTTCTGATTCTTTAAGGCTATTTAGATAGATTTCGTCTTCCTCTCCTAAATCCATTGCATACACTCTACAAATATCACTTTGGTTTGGAGCAATAGCATATACTATTTCTCTGTCGATTGCTGCGGGTAATACAAAGCCGTTATTGTAGTCTGTATGTTCACCAATAAGATTAATTCTACCAGGAGCCCTAAAAAGTTTGGGCTCCTTTTTATACAATTTCTCGAACTGGCTAATAATTGCTTGATAATCCATTTAAATCAATTTTAGTTAACGTATCAAATTACCAGAATATAGCATACAATGCTGCGAGTATACCGCAGATCAATAATGCTCCAATGTTAAACTTAGGACTGGTTTTGAATAATCCACTGCTTAACTCAATGGCATTAGGATGCTCTTTTTCTTTACTCATCAAACTTATGATAATCATTATCACTGCTATAATGAGGAATACAATTCCCATACGGTCGATAAATGGTAAGTCTGGAGTTGCAAATTTGAAAAGAACAGACAATGGAATTGTTAAGATTGCAGCGGCAAATGCAGCGGCAGCAGTAGTTCTTTTCCAGAAGAAACCAAAAACAAATATTGCTAATACCCCTGGAGAAACGAAACCTGTATATTCTTGAATAAACTGGAATGCTTGATCAAGTACACCTAATTGTGGTGCTACTAGTGCTGCAATGAAAAACGCAACTAGAGAAACAATTCTACCTGTTCTTACAAGGTTTGCCTCAGAAGCATTTTTGTTAAAGTAGTTTTTGTAAAGGTCCATTGTGAAAATGGTAGAAGTACTGTTTGCCATAGATGCCAAAGAAGACACGATAGCAGCAGCCAAGGCAGCAAATGCAACACCTTTAAGACCAGTAGGTAACAAGTTTAATAATGCTGGGTAAGCTTTATCAGATTTAATTAAGCCTGTAGCTTCATCAGTTAATGCTGCTTGGAAATCAACACCGATTCTATCCATTGTTAGTTGCAACATATCTGGATTTTGAACAATGATGTAAGCTGCAATACCAGGAATAACTACTATAAGTGGAATTAATAATTTTAAGAAACCTGCAAATAATACCCCTCTTTGCGCTTCGTCTAAGTTTTTAGCAGCAAGCGCTCTTTGTGTAATGTACTGGTTACATCCCCAATAATTAAGGTTTACAATCCACATACCACCAACAAGTACACTTAAACCCGGTAAGTCTAGATAAGCATCTCTTACTCCACCTTTTCCATCCGGAATCATCATCTCTCCTTGTGAAAGTATCATGGAGAAGTGATCTGCTGCTTCTTTTCTAAGTAAGCCTAAACCTGCAAAAGCATCACCTTCACCTACGATGTCTAATGCCAAATAAGTAGTTGCTAAACCACCAGCTACTAAGAAAACTACCTGTACAACATCTGTCCATGCAACGGCTGTTAAACCTCCGTAAATTGAATAAACAATTGCAAAAACTGCTAAACCAATAATTGCATATTGTAAAGGAATTCCCATTACCGTTTCAAGGCTCAATGCACCTAAGTATAGTACTGAAGTAAGGTTTACAAACACGTAAACAAGTAGCCAGAAAACGGCCATCATGGTTCTAACAGTGTCGTTGTACCTCTGCTGTAAGAACTGTGGCATGGTATAAATTTCTTTTTTCAGGAATATTGGAAGAAAGAATTTACCTACAATTATAAGTGTAGCAGCTGCCATCCATTCGTATGTAGATATTGCCAGTCCCATTGCGAAACCAGAACCTGACATACCAATAAATTGCTCTGCTGAAATATTTGATGCTATTAGTGATGCTCCTATAGCCCACCATGGTAAAGATTTACTGGCAAGAAAGTAATCTTTAGAATCTTTTGTATGCCCTTTCTTGTCTTTGGAAACCCATAATCCCAAACCTATAATCACGAGACAGTACCCAATGAAGACAAGTACATCGATAGTTGAGAAATTCATATTTTACTATTTAAAAATTTAGATAATTTGAAATCATTTTTTTAGAAAAATACTAAGAAAAAATTGTAGATTTAAAAGTAAATTAAACTTTTATATTCTCAAAATATATTTCTCTGTAATCGATTTAGATTGCTCTCAGAGCCATTTTTTTCGATTTTTTAAAGCTAAAAAAAAATTACAGAAACCAAGAACATCTTTCAAGTTAATTTTTGTGAACTCTTTATTTTTCTGTGCAGGGCTAGTCTGTTTTTAAAATAAGCCAAAATCCACATGTAACCTAAAAATAAGTACAATACTCAATCGTTGAACTCAATAAAAACCCAAACAAGAGATTACATTCCTGTATTTTTTGTAAAATTATTTTTAAGGCTGAGCACTCAAGGGAATATGACTTTTAGTAATTTCATTCCACCTGAAGAAAAGGTAGAACAATTTACCAATTCTTATTTTAAAAAAATAAATAGCATATTTTTCTATATGCTCCTTATTTTTTATTTTCTTGGTATAGCACTGGCATTTTACTTTCATAACTTTGTGCTGGCTCTTGTAATGGGCTTTTTAAACATTACAATGTTCATTGGAGTAAAAGAAATCTTTCCACCCCGAAGCACTTTTTACAAGTATATCTCTGGGATAACACTGGCACTTTTTTACCTACAATACACGATACAGACCTATGGGCACTTTTATGTACATTTTGTATTTTTCTTATATTTGACCGCCCTCATAATGTTTCAGAACTGGAAGGTTTTACTCACCTTCTTTATTGCCGGCTTATTTATAAACTCCGGAAGCATTCTTACAGACTACATTCACACAACCAATAACATAGAGTACTATTCGCAAAATATTTACAAGGAACTCTCTACTACTGAATGGATAATTACCTATTTGTTTGACTGCACACACTTTCTACTTTGTGTTTTTACTGCCAATTACCTAAAAAGACAAAACCTCAAAAACATTAAAAACAGCATTTATCTGGAAGATCAGCTAAATATAGAAGTAAATACTCAACTCGCATATAACATTTCACAAAACAACCTTGACTCTGAATATGAACTTAAGAAAAATGACCTTATCGGAAAGGCACTTTTCAACATGCGTGAGAACCTCAAAAATATCCATGAAGAAAACAAGATAAACCACTGGATTAACAATGGCATTAGCGCCATTACAGAATCTTTAATCGACAGTAACCATATTGAAGAACTGGCTGATAACATTCTCAATAAAATTGTTAATTATATTGATGCATTGCAAGCCTGTTTCTATATAATTGCTGAAACAGAAAATATAACCGAAACTGCTCATTTAGACTTAATTGGTAGTTTTGGCTGCTCTGCAGATGAAAAAGAAAAGTTTAAAAGCTTTTTAGTTGGAGAAAGTTTAGTTGGAGAAGCTGCCCAACAAAACAAAAGCATTATAATAGATAACCCACCGGAAGATTATGTTCATATTAATTCAGGTTTAGGACAAGCCAAACCTGTTTGTATTATAATAATCCCACTTAAATTTCAAAACTCATTACAGGGGATTATTGAAATTTCATCATTTAAAAAGTTTAAAGAATACGAAATCAGGTTTTTAGAAACCATTGCAGAGAAAATTGCTATTTCGCTTAACTCTGCGAAAGCTAAATTTAAAACCAATCAACTTTTAAAAGAAGCTCAACAACTCAATAACCAGTTAAAAACGCAGGAAGAAGCCATGCGTTTGAACATGGATATTATGTCGAGTACACAAAGCGAAATTGCCCGTATTAACTCCGAAATGGAAGGGACACTCGCTGCCATTAATATGAGCTTGGTTACTGTAGAGTTGGAGACTGACGGTACAATTATTAATGTAAATACTAATTTTAAAAAGCTAACTAGTTACACTTTTCAAGATATTCGTGGTACAAATTTCAACCATTATTTTGTAGATAAAACTAAAAGTGATTTTTGGAGTGAAATATTAAACGATACGATTAAAACTGGTGTGTTTCTTATATTAGATAAGCAGGCTGATGAAAAATGGATAAAAGGAATTTTTACTGTAATAAACAATCAGCAGGGTAAACCGGGTAAAATATTTTTGATGTGTTATGATGTAACAGATGAAAAAAACAATCAGATTAAGCTTGAAGAAACGCTTACACTTTACGAAGAAAAAGAGCAACAACTCAACAGAATGGAAGCGCAAATGCGTAATCAGATTAAATATATGAATACAAAAATAGAAGAAGAAAGTGAGCAATCTACAATGCTAAAACAGTTATTACAGCAAAGAAATGAGCAAATAAAAGCTTTAGAATCAGAACTACTCACCTTCAAAAAAGATGCTTAATGTCTAATTAATAGCGAGCCATCTCCATAACTTAAAAAGCGATAATCTTCTTTTAATGCGATATCGTATACCTTTCGCCAGTCTTCACCAATAAAAGCAGCAATTAGTAAAATGAGTGTACTTTCTGGTAAATGGAAATTCGTGATTAATGCATCACAGATTTTAAAATCGTAACCCGGCATTATCAGAATCTCAGTTTCTCCTGTAATTTCTTCTAACAGATTTACTTCCATATAATCCAATACTGCTTGCAAAGATTCTTTTCTACTCGGCAATTCAGCGTCGTCATACAGATATGGATAGAGCTTTTTAATGAATAAGTTTTGCTCTTCAGCTTCTCCTTTTATTAGTTGAACACCGTACCAATAAATACTCTCCATTGTGCGCATAGAAGTGGTACCAACAGCCAATATTTTCTTAGATTGCAGTAAGTTCTCTATGTTGTACTTGTAAACTACAATCTGTTCGCAATGCATTTCATGCTCTTTGATGTTGTTTACTTTAACTGGTTGGAAAGTTCCAGCACCCACATGCAACGTTAATTCATCGAGCAATCTACCTTCAGTTTTAAAAGTTTCTAGCATGTTATCTGTAAAATGAAGACCAGCTGTAGGAGCTGCTACTGCTCCTTCCTTTTTGCCATAAACTGTTTGGTATTCGGTTTCATCAATATCTTCTGCGGCTCTGTTTAAATATGGCGGCAAAGGTGTATTTCCAGCAGCTTCAACCACATCAACAAAATTTAAGTCTCCACTTGCCGAATCTGTTTGATTCCAACTAAATTTTACCCAACGCTTGTCCCTATTTACAATTTGCACATGCAATTCAACCTCTTTCCCATCAACTACTAATTGCCTGCTTAATACCTGTCCGTCTTTCCAGCGCTTTAAATTACCAATGGTGCAAGCCCAAACAGCATCATTCTTAACCAACATGGCTTCTTGTACAATGCGAGTCGGTTGCTCAGGATGCAATAGAAAAACCTCTATTATCGCTCCCGTATCTTTTCTAAAATGCATTCTGGCAGGCAACACTTTGGTGTTGTTAAAAAACAGGCTGTAATTCTTATCCAAAAAGCTACCTAAATGCTTAAAAGTATCGTGAGAAATTTCTCCATTTTTATACACAAGCAGTTTTGCACTATCTCTTTCTTTTAAAGGATAAGCTGCTATTTTTCCTTGCGGTAACAAGTATTGGTAATCTTCAAGCTTTACATCAATCTCTTTCACTGAAATACTTCTTAATTAATCTAACTATTATAATTTTTTAATTCTACTCATTGCCAAATTGTTTCTGTAAATTCCATTGTACAACCTAACTTTGAAGCGAACAAAATTTATCTGATATAAAATATGTACAAAGTTATCCGTTCATTCCTATTTTTCTTTCCTCCAGAGCAGATTCATCACTTTACATTCAGTTGTATTAAGTTTTTATTTAAAATTCCGCTAGTTAAACCAATCTACAAAGCTATTACACAAAGTAATTCACCAGAATTGCAAGTGGAAATTGATGGTTTAAAGTTTCCGAACCCTGTAGGTTTAGCTGCCGGTTTTGATAAAGATGCCCGATTGATAGAAGAACTATCGGCACTGGGCTTCGGGTTTATCGAAATAGGTACTGTAACCCCAAAAGGCCAGCCGGGAAACCCTCAACCTCGCTTATTTAGAGTAAAAGCTGACGAAGGTATAATTAACCGTATGGGTTTTAACAATGAAGGTGTTGAATCGGCAGTAAATAGATTAAAAAAGGTGAAAGATAAAAGTATTGTGATTGGTGGGAACATTGGCAAAAACAAGATTACACCAAATGAAAAAGCTGAAGAGGATTACCTCATTTGCTACAGAAGTTTATACGAATATGTAGATTATTTTACAGTAAATGTAAGTTCACCAAACACTCCTAACTTAAGAGAATTACAAGACAAAGAACCGCTAACCAAACTATTAAACCTAATACAAGCGGAGAATCAAAAGCAAATAAAGCCAAAACCAGTATTTCTGAAAATTGCACCTGATCTTGCAGATAGCCAGTTAGATGATATTATTGAGATTGTAGAAGAAACAAAGATATCTGGAATAATTGCAACCAACACAACCATAAGCAGAGCCAATTTAATTACTTCTAAAGATACAATTGACCAAATAGGAAACGGAGGGTTGAGTGGAAAACCACTAACTGCCCGATCTACAGAAGTGATCAAGTACCTTTATGAGAAATCTGGAAAAAAACTCACCATTATCGGAGTTGGTGGAATCCACAGTGCTAAAGATGCAATCGAGAAGTTGGAAGCAGGAGCTTGCATGGTACAGCTATACACTGGATTTATCTATGAAGGGCCAGGATTGATAAAGAAAATCAATAAAGAAGTGAAAAAATATAAAAAAAACACTAACAGACTTGCAGGTTAAAAACACTTGGTTTTTAAAATGTTCGAATACGAACATAGCTATCACGATAGCGGACAGGTAACTTTTAATAGAAAAAATGAAATTAAATATAATTAATTGACATTCAGATACTTAAACTCACTGGCACAACCCTTGGTAAAATCATCATGTGTCAAATTAATTTTCTTGTAACGATATAGATTATAAGTTTAAAATATTTGATTGTTGTAGTTTTAATAATTGTGGTTGTTAAAAGCCGTTTCTTTGAAGCGGCTTTTTCCATTTATAAGCTTAAATATTTTTAATCTTTATCGTATTTTTTCTTCATGTACAGAAATGACTCATTTATTAACTCTTTCAACACTTTCATATCCACATCTTCTAACTTATTAATATATAAGCAAGATTTGCCAGTTTTGTATTTTCCCAGTTTACTCATTAGTGTTTCGTATCTATCGAAACCGGGCATAATATAAATTGTAAGATTTTGCTTGCGAGGAGAAAAACCCACCATAAAAAAATCACCTTCTCTTCCACTCTCATACTTATAATGATATTGACCAAAACCGACAATACTTGTCCCCCACATTTTTGGATATAGACCTGTAACCTCTTCCATAATTTTAAGAGTAGAAAAACCATCCTTTTTACGCTTTTCATTCTCTATTGAATTTATAAATTTCTTTACATCACCATCATTCAAAGTAGTTTTCATATCAGATTTTGCCATAGCTCAATATTTTTAAAAGTGAATAATCATATTAAAATTAAGTAGGCAGATCGTAAAAGAGTTACGAAGTTTTAATTGGGATGGATTTAGGGGGAATGTCTTAAGGAATACCCAATAAAAAATCCGATTAGGAAATTGATTCCCAATCGGATTAATTCAATAAATATATTTTTAAATATGATCTTTCTTAATGCGATTCGTAAACAAGTTCTGGTTCTTCAACTTCCATATAACCATCATCATTCAACCTAACTAATTGAACTTGTTTTAGCTCATTAACTAATAATGGATCGTACTTAGCAGTTACTCTGATGTAGTTTTCGGTAAAACCGTGCATCATTCCATTTTCAACATCATTCTCGAAAAGCACTGTTGCTTGACCACCTATATGTTGTTCATAAAAAGCTCTCTTCTTTTTGTGAGAAAGACTTCTTAACATTTTTGAGCGCTTCTGTCTGGTTTTCTGTGGAACAGCACCTTCCATATCAATTGCCGGCGTATTTGGTCTCTCTGAATATGTAAATACATGCAGATATGAAACATCCAACTCATTAAGGAAATGATAAGTATCCAAAAAGTCCTCTTCTGTCTCTCCTGGAAAACCAACAATTACATCTACACCAATACAGCAATGCGGCATAAGTTCTTTAATTTTGGCAACTCTGTCGGCATATAATTGTCTCTCATACCTTCTGCGCATTAGTTTAAGCAGCTTATCGCTACCCGACTGCAAAGGAATATGGAAATGAGGCACAAACCTTTTAGATTCAGCAACATACTCAATAATATCGTTGCTTAGCAAATTGGGTTCGATAGAAGAAATACGGTAACGTTCAATACCTTCTACTTTATCTAACTCTTTTACCAAATCATAAAAACGGAATTGCCTTCTGCCTTCTACAATACCAAAATCGCCCAAATTAACTCCGGTTAAAACCACCTCTTTTACTTCGGTAGCAGCAATTTCTCTGGCATTTACCAATACACTCTCAACAGTATCGCTACGACTTTTGCCACGAGCCAATGGAATAGTACAAAAAGTACAATTGTAATTACAGCCATCTTGTACTTTTAGGAAAGTTCTGGTACGGTCATTCATTGAATAACCACTTATAAAAGAATTAGCCTCTGTTACTTCAGAAGCAAACACTTGAGCCTTTTCCGGTTTTACAAATCCATCGAGTAAATCTAATAGTCTAAACTTCTCGGCTGCACCAAGCACAGCATCTACACCCGGAATTTCGGAGATTTCTTTGGGTTTTAATTGAGCATAACAACCGATAATAGATACATAAGCATTTGGTGAAATAGCTTTTGCTTCTCGCACCACTTTACGACATTTCTTATCAGCATTATCTGTTACAGAGCAGGTATTGATAATGAATATATCAGGAGTGTCTGAAAAAGAAACCTTCTTATAACCGCGCTCTTCAAACATTCGGGCAATGGTAGAGGTTTCCGAAAAATTTAATTTGCAACCTAGGGTATAAAAAGCTACTTTCTTCATTTTAATTATTTTTTAAGCTGATAGAATATATATCTATCAGCAAACACCTTTTTACCTGTTTTATGTTTCTTGTAATAGATAAAAAGGTGTTTTTTGAAACAATTTGCAAAGTTAAAGAAAATGTAGCTTACCTGAAATAGCTATGGCATATATCAGCTATTTCTGAATGTCTGAAAGATTCTCGGCAGCACTTTCGAGCATGCGGTATTGAAACTCTTCTAAGTTTGTTTCGAACATAAAATAGGATGTATTCTTATTTGTAAGTGCTCTTGGGTCGAGTCTCAACCTATATCCTTCCCAGTTTTCGCTCTCGTTTTTTCGGTGGTAACGCAAAAACTCTTTACCATCAAAAGCAAATTTGATTTGGCCTTTGCTGTAATTTATTATCAGTTGATTCTTCTTGAGCATGATTTGACCACAGTTTTCAACTACGGTACGATATTCAAACATATCATCCTGATTAAAGAATATCACATTGTTTTTCTTTTTCACATATGATATCTCATGGTTATCTAAGAATTTACGAGCGTCTTCTGTAATCTGAAATGGTTCCAAAGAAATTGCAGAAAAAAAATAAGCAGTAAGTAAAAAAAATGCGATTTTCATATTTATTACAGTTTGAGTTAACATTAATTGTATGTAGATAAAAAACTTTCAGAAAAAATTAATTACAAAAAATAAGGGTACTCTTACCACAATTAAGTTAGTAAAAATACCCATAATCTTCAATATTTAATGATCTATTCTTCTTTTTGTTAAGTATTATTATACGATTAATGACATATACTCACACTGTGCGCATGATTTGCCTTAGGACTGATATAAGGTATACCCAAGTTTAAGCCTCTCATAATAAATAAAACACCCAAGCATACAACTACAACTGGTAAAGACTTACGCACAAAGATTCTAAAGCCTGGACCAATTAGTTTTCCGAGATAAGAAACCAGCAACATCATAGGCAAAGTACCGAAACCAAAAGCAGCCATATACAGTGCCCCATCAGCCACACTGCCAGCTGCAACTGCGCCAGCAATGCCTAAATACACCAAGCCACATGGCAAAAAACCATTTAGAAAACCAATTAAAAACACAGTATGTATACTCTTTTTACCAAGCAAAAGGCCCATGTTTTTTTTGAGTTTCCCGATAAAGCCCGAAATCATAAAATTGAAATTAAAAAAGCGTTTCAGGCTGTATGGTACCACTACAGAAATTACAATAAGTGCCCCCAATACAATTGACAAGTTTTGCTGAGTACTCCATATAGCTACTCCATAGCCAACAGAACCAAAGAAAGCACCCATTAATGCATAGGTAGAAATTCTACCAGCATTGTAAATAATTCTGGAAAAAAACGCGGCAGAACTTCCTTTGCCAATTACAGGAACAGCCAGTGCAATTGGTCCGCACATACCAGCACAATGCAAACTACCTAATGCACCAATAGTTAAAGCAGTCCAGAGTTCCATAACAGTTTACTTATTGAATGTAAAATGGTTCTTCAACAAAATAAGATTTACCATCCATCTCCCACTCCAATTTTACTCGGTAGTATCCTTTGGTAATCTTATCTGTATTAATTTGCTGCAAACCTTCTTCATTTATAGCAATATCAAATTGCTTATCAAGCCCAGAGTCGGAGGGTCTGAAAAGATAAATACTACCCTCAAGATCTTTCCCCACCATATCGGTTGGGAAAGAAATCTCAAGAGCTTCATTAATCATTCTCATACTCACGCGACTATTTAGGCTATTTGTATTCTTAATTTCATCTATTCTATTCTGATATGCCAACTCCTCTGCATAGTAATCTTCTGTTACCAGATGAATATTTTCTTTAGTGCTGCTGAATACAGCAAATAATATAAATGCAACAAAACTGGAAAAGAACAAAGCAATTCCGTAACCCCAGTGAAATTTAAAAGTGCTCATTTTAATATTCTTTTAGATTTTAATTGAACTTAGATTTATTTAGCAGGTCCCATAAAATTTGTCGAAACAGTTTCTATGAGTTTTCCTTCTGAGTATATACCAATATCTATTTTGGTTTTTAATTTGGTAAGAACATCTCTATCGAGTATCACAAACATTGCCTGTTCGGTAACTCCTTGTTTATCAACTACTAGCTCATTACCAACCAGCTTAATTTCTCCATTAAGAGGCTCGTCCATCAGTTTTACATCTACTGAAAGCGCATGATTAGTTTTATTGATAATCTTGATGTTATACAAGTTGCTAATCTTGTTATCGCCTTGGTCTTGGAACAGCATACCCGGTGTTCTAAGAATAGTGGTTTCAACCTCGGAGCGGGTAATAAGTAATATAGCAACAAAAGCAACTAGCAATGTAAGTACTCCTGTATAAGCCCAAGAGCGGGTTGACATTTTAAAAGGAGTCTTTTTAGCGATATTCTCTTCTGATGCATAGCGAATTAAACCTGTTGGCTTACCAATTTTGTCCATTACGCTATCGCAGGCATCCATACAAGCAGTACAGTTAATACATTCGAGCTGTGTACCATTTCTGATATCTATACCTGTCGGACATACATGTACACATTGGTGGCAATCAACACAATCGCCTTTGCCTAAAGCTGCTCTATCTTCTTTTTTTCTGTATCTTCCTCTTTCTTCTCCTCTTACATAATCATAAGCTACTACTACAGAATCTTTATCTAATAGCACACCTTGCAGCCTACCATAAGGACAAATAGTTGTACAAACTTGCTCTCTTAATACAGCAAATACAGTATAAAATGCAGCACTAAAAATTAAAATGATACCTAAACCGGCAAGGTGCTCAGAGGGAGGATCGGTAATAATAGTTAGCAATTCATCTATACCAATAATGTATGCTAAAAAAGTATTTGCAATAAAAAAGGATATTAGATAGAAGATGGCAAACTTAGTCCCTTTCTTCATTATTTTTTCTGAATTCCAAGGTTGGCTACTAAGCTTTTGCTGTTTCTTCCAGTCACCTTCTATTAGGTATTCTATCTTTCTGAATACCATTTCCATAAATATGGTTTGGGGACAAACCCAGCCACAAAAAATTCTTCCGTAAACTACTGTAAACAGTACGACAAACAATACAATCGATATAAGACCCAGGGCAAACAAATGAGAGTCTTGTGGCCAAAAAATCTGACCGAATATTACAAACTTTCGTTCTAGAATATTCAGCATTAAAAGAGGCTCGCTACCAATTTTAATAAATGGTCCGGAGAATAAAAATGCCAAAAGCAAATAGCTTACAAGCGTTCTTTTATTATAGAATTTACCCTTTGGTTTTTTAGGGTAAACCCAAACTCTTTTACCTTCCTTGTCAATTGTTGAAAGGGAATCTCTGAAACTTGAGACTGGTTCTTCTTCATATATCCCTTGCATGATTTTAATGGTTTTAGTTATTTAATGTTAGTAATAATATCACAAATGTTCATTTATTCATGTGTTACGCCTAAATGTGCCGCACTCTTATAAGTGCGGCTTAGATGATATTTCTGCTAGTAAATGCTATATTTAGTTTACCATAGAGATGTTGTTATCTTCTACAGTTTTATTACTACTTACTGCGTCTGTAGAGCCTTCGGTTGGCTCATACAAATCGCCTTGAGGATCTTTCGGGTTTGGAGGATTTGTTCCCACCAAAGTAAGAATATAGCTTGCTACACTCTGCATCTGTGATGGACTCAACTGTGTTTTCCATGAAATCATACCTTTTTCGGGCACTCCGTATTTTATGGTTTTAAACACATCTTTAATATCTCCTCCATGCAACCAGTAGTTATCTGTCATGTTAGGTCCAACTCCACCTTGTCCTTCCTTACCATGACATGCCGCGCAGCTAGTTTGGAAAATTTGCTTTCCTTCTGCTAAGGCAGATTCATCGCTAACAGCTACTACATTTAGCTCATCTATTGAGTTAGCTTTTTGTGCCATAAAAGCCTCAACTTCTATCCTCGCCTCTTCCATTGCTGTAAGATATTCTTCTTCTGAAGATGGACCAGCATCAGATAAGTGATAAATACCGATATAAATAGCAGCAAACAGAATTGAAAGGTTGAACAACATTTTCCACCACGGTGGCAGGTTATTATCTAACTCTATAATGCCGTCGTACTCATGGTCTGTCATAATTTCCTCTTCTCTATCTACTGGTACAGCATCTTGTAATTTGCTTGCCCACTTCTCGAAGAAACTAACAGATTCAACTGCTTCAGCACCTTCAGCTTCTTCAACTCCAAACAAAATGCTCTTCATTTTAAGAATTACAACTATGAGCACAAGTCCGATTAAGATGAGTATAATTTCAAGCGTTAAAATCATCCATAGAAATGAATCGTTTGAAGCCATTTCTTTTAAGCTACCGGTTGCAGTGTCAGCCGCGGTAGCAGAAGATGCCCCCCACAACAATGCAGCACCCATTGCAAGCAACTTCTTATTAAGTAAAATTCTAAATATATTTTTCATTGTCAGATCAATTTTAAATAAGCATCCTTGGCCAACTATTCATCTTCGAGTGGTAAATTTCCCATCTCCTGTATCTCGCTTTTAGATATCTTCATCACGTAAATGAACATAACTACAAAAAATACAAAGAAGATTGTTAGAGAGATTACTGGGTAGATTTCTATCCCGAAGATGCTCTCCATATGATGTTTTACAAATTTTAACATGGCAATATTTTTAGTGCCGGGCTCACACCCGGCTGTTATGTTTAAATTTTAGTTAATTGCAGTTGCACTTGAAGTTTTTTCAGCTTTTATATCTGTTCCAAGTCTTTGTAGGTAAGCGATTAGTGCTACAATTTGCTTGTCGCTACTTACTTCAATTCCTTGGCTTTTTAAGTTTTCAGATATAGCTGCTGCTTGTTTTTCAAGGTCTGCAATTGATTGCTCTGCATAACCTTCTGCATATGGTACACCCAATGTCTGCATTGCTTCAATTTTAGTTGGTGTTGAAGCTTTATCGATGGTTTTATCGAACAACCAAGGATAAGGAGGCATAATTGAGTTTGGTGACATAGACTCCGGATCGAGCATGTGGTTGTAGTGCCAAGAATCTGGATACTTACCTCCTACTCTGTGCAAATCTGGACCAGTTCTTTTAGATCCCCACTGGAATGGGTGATCGTATACAAACTCCCCTGCTTTAGAATACTCGCCGTAACGCTCAGTTTCTGATCTAAATGGTCTGATCATTTGTGAGTGACAGTTGTAGCAACCTTCTTGCAAGTAAATATCTCTACCTTGTAACTCTAGTGGAGTATATGGTTTTACACTGGCAATTGTAGGTACGTTAGACTCTACTAAGAATGTTGGTACCATCTCTACAATACCACCAATCAGAATCATAATTAAGCTAAGAATTAATAACTGAACTGGTTTTCTTTCGATGCTACGGTGCCAGAACTCGTTGTGAACGTGTTCAATCTCATTAGTAAGTGCTGGTGCAGATGCAGTTTCTTCTGAAATAAACTTACCAGCTTTAGCAGTTGAAACTAAGTTGTAAACCATCACGATTACACCAGTTAGATAGAATGCTCCACCTAAAGCTCTCATTGCGTAAAGTGGTTTTAGTTGAGTTACAGTTTCTAGGAAGTTAGGGTAAGCCAACATACCTTCTTGAGTAAACTCTTTCCACATTAAGCTTTGAGTAAAACCTGCCCACCACATTGGTAATACATAGAATAAAATACCTAGTGTGCCAATCCAGAAATGGAAGTTTGCAAGCTTTGTTGAGTGTAGTTTTGTTCCATATAGTTTAGGGATTAACCAGTAAAGCATACCGAATGTAAGGAAACCGTTCCAACCAAGACCACCAACGTGAACGTGTGCGATTGTCCAGTCTGTAAAGTGGGTAATTGCGTTGAAGTTTTTTAATGAAAGCATTGGACCTTCAAAAGTTGACATACCGTATGCTGTAACTGCAACAACTAAGAATTTAAGAACTGGATCTTCTCTTACTTTATCCCAAGCACCACGTAATGTTAATAAACCATTTAACATACCACCCCAAGATGGAGCGATCAACATAATTGAGAATACAGTTCCTAAAGATTGAGCCCAGTCTGGTAAAGCACTATATAATAAGTGGTGAGGACCAGCCCAAATGTATATGAATATCAGCGCCCAGAAGTGAATAATTGACAAACGATATGAGTATACTGGTCTTTTCGCTGCTTTTGGAACGAAGTAATACATTAAACCTAGATAAGGTGTAGTAAGGAAGAATGCCACCGCATTGTGTCCATACCACCATTGTACAAGAGCATCTTGCACACCAGCATACCAAGAGTAACTCTTCATTATGCTGACAGGTAATTCAAATGAGTTAACTAAGTGGAGTACTGCAACTGTTACAAATGTGGCTATATAAAACCAAACAGCTACATATAAATGTCTTTCTCTTCTTTTAAGGATAGTACCGAACATGTTCCAGCCGAATATTACCCAAATTACAGTAATAGCGATATCTATTGGCCACTCTAGTTCGGCATATTCTTTACCAGTTGTTAAACCAAGCGGTAATGAAATTGCAGCAGCCAAAATAATTAATTGCCAACCCCAAAAATGGATATTGCTAAGTTTATCACTAAACATTCTGGCTTTTACCAGCCTTTGCAATGAATAATATACCCCAGTGAAGATACCGTTACCAACAAATGCAAAAATTACAGCATTGGTGTGCAATGGTCTAAGTCTTCCGAAGGTAGTAAATTCAATTCCTAAATTAAGTTGTGGGAAAACCAATTGTAGCGCAACTATAAGCCCTACCAGCATCCCTACAATGCCAAAAACTACAGTGGCAATGGCAAATTTTCTTACGATCTCGTTATCGTAAGAAAACTGGTCGAATTTAATATCAACCTTACTTAGTTCCGGATTTTTCATAGTTCTCGTCGTCAAATAAAATTCTTATAGATGGTGTGTAGTCATCGTCATACTGTCCATTATGAGCAGCCCATAAGAAAGCACCAAGAAATCCCACTGCTACTACTAAGCTTACAATAATGAGGAGGAAAATAGCACTCATACACCTGTTTTTTGGGAGTTAAACAATTTTAGAAATAATGTTACAAATCAATTATTTTCTGGTGTTTTTCAACATGAGACTACTCATTGCTTTTTATGACTTTTATCAACTTCAAAAAAAATTGACTAAAAAGCATGGAGTATTACAGACGGAATAGATATTACTTTTTAATTATCTTGATGATAAATAAGCAGCTGTTAGCATAAATAGAAATGACATAATCACACTACTCCAAAGAATCATTTCTCCGGCTACACTAAAGCCTCCTGCTATAAGCAATACCATAATAAGTGCAGAGACTACGATTAACGCGATAAATCCTAAAAAAATCCTGAGTTTAAACGTATTGTTCATAATTCTAATTTTAGATTACATTAGCATTTTAGTATTCAGATGCGCAGCATCTGAGATTAAACAAGCAAATAGAAAATACCTAATTTAAAGCATGCAAGTATTGTATTTTACTATATGTAAAACTAATAGTAGAGTTTAAGCAGATTACACAGATACGTCAGTCTTAAATATGATTTTAATCATGTTTAAGACCTAAAACAGGATTTTTGCTAAAAAGAGGAAAATATAGTGGGTGGGCTTACTAGGAGAATTTAATTAGTCGTCACACTCATCTTTACAAAACTTACCCCATAAAAAACAAGTATCTTTTTTAACATCGGCATGTATGCCAGCATACTCTTGCAAATAAGATAAAACCTCGCCCAAAGACTTATCTTCAAAAATTGCAGATACATTGCACTTATTATAGAGTACCGGATCTTTTACCATTACTTCTACATGGAAAAATCTTTCGAGAGACTTCTCTAGGGTTAGGCAGTCTACACTGTCTAATTGTAGAATATTATCTTTCCAAGAAAAGGTATTGGGGTCTATTTTTTCTGTTCGTTCAATATTATCAGACTGCATATTCCACATGGCACATTCACCTTTTTTAATTGCCACTTGCGGACGAGAATCTTTAGAACATTTATAAACAACAGTACCTTCCATTACGGCAATTTCTTCCGTTTTGTCGTCTTCGTAACATCGTATATTAAGAGAGGTACCTTTTACTTCTACAATAGAGTTAGCTGCTGTTTTAATAATAAAGGGTTGTTGTTCATTTTTGGCTACTTCAAAAAAGCCTTCTCCATTAAGAATTACATCGCGAGAATTATTACTAAAACTAGCAGGATACTTTAATACACTGCCTTTATTAAGCCAAACGTGAGTGCCATCGTTTAAAAAGAATTCTTTATTCTCATTTGAACTATTAACAGTAAGCCAATCGTCTGGTGAGTTTTGAGGGTAGATGAAAAAAGCGACAGCAGCTATAATCAAGATGATTATTATAGCAGCGATGCTTCTGTAGGAAGGGTTATTATACGAAAAATCTGTTGAAACTGTGGTAGCAGATTTCTTTGAATTAATTTTTAGTAAAATCTCATCATAAGCTTTTTGGGTATTTGGATTGTAAGTCTCAGCATTATTGGCTGCTTGCTGAAGTTTATCAAAAATCTGCTGGAGAGAGTGTTTATTATCCTGATCTCGCGAAATCCACGAATCCAACAATAATTTACATTTACCATGTGATTTTCCCTCCAGATAATCGGCAATTACTTCCCGAAAATCTTTCATTGCTCTTATCTAATTAATCAGTTCCTTAAGATTTAATTTATAGTTAGTCAATCAAGTATTATCTATAAAGCCAGACTTTAAATCAAAAGCTTTATATTATAGTAGCGGTATTATTCGTGATCCCCTAAATGGTTAAATGAATAATTTGTAAAAAACGTTCTGTTAAAACACATTTGATATAAAATATAAGAATATTAGTATAGGATTAACCACTAGAAACTTAGCTAAAGCCAACCTAATCCTTTTTAAAGCTATTATAAGTTGGTTTTCAACGGTTTTAACTGAAATATGTAATTTTTCTGCTATCTGTTTATAAGATAAGCCTTCTTCTCTACTTAATTGATAAATCTCTTTGCACTTTGGAGGTAAAGCATCTACAGCCTTATTAAGGTCTTTTTCTACTTCGAGAAATTCGAGTAGTAATTGCGAATCATCACCACTGCTTACTTCTGTTCCCTGAGAAATCTCATTTAATTTTGGGGTTTTATTTTGTTCTCTAAAAAAATAAATTGCCTGGTATCTGGTGGCAGCATACAGATACGAGCGCAAAGAACTTTTAAGATTAATATCTTTTCTTTTTTCCCACAGATATAAGAATACCTCCTGCACTATCCCTTCTGCAACTTCAGGAGAACGTACATGTCTAATCGCAAATCGGATGAGCTCTTCGTAATAGGTTTCAAAAAGCTTTTTAAAAACCAGCTCATCGTCATTGGCAATGCTTTCCATTATATCCTGATCGCTATCTGGCTGGCCCGTTAAATTCATTGATTTAATAATTGGCTTTTATAACTTTTGCGACTCGAATTATAATATCAGATTACAACTCATTAATAATTAAACACTTATGGTATGAGTAATGTACTCATATAAGATTGTAAAAAAACTTTGAGTGAAAATAAATCAACTCTTTTAATAAAAAAAAACTATTTAAATTTTCACCAAGTCATTTTAATGAATGATACGAAAAAAAGCTTCTAATTAGATTTAAAAGCACTATATTATTTTAATTACAATCCCTTTTCAATCTAAAGATATAAAGAAGCTTTTTGTTTGCAAGCTTCCAATTTGTTTAAGATTTAATATTGGTCTAATCTCTAACTATAATTAATGAAAAAAGCCATTGCTACAAAAATGTGCAAGGGTTTTTAACTAATTCTTAAAATTAGCCTTTACTTTTGCTGAATTATTAAACAACATCAGGACATAATTTGCAATTGCAAAACCTGAAACCAGCATAAATTAATTATTGATAATAAAATTTCATTTTATATGCCTGAATATTCAAATTTCGAGACCAAAGCAATACGACACCAAGCAGAAAGAAGTCATAACCGTGAGCACTCTGTGCCTATTTACGCTACTTCAAGTTTTGTATTTGAGGATGCTGAAGAAGCAAGAGCCATGTTTGCCGAAGAAATACCAGGCAATATATATTCGAGATATTCGAACCCAAACAACGATGAGTTTATAGAAAAACTTTGCTTGCTAGAACATACAGAAGATGGCATTGCAACTGCTTCTGGTATGGCAGCAATGTTTTGTAGTATAGCCGCTTTTGTAGGTCAGGGAGATCATATTGTAGCATCAAGATCTTTATTTGGTTCTACACACCAAATATTAACCAGTTTAATGCCTAAATGGGGTGTATCACATACCTATGTAAGTATAGATAATTTAGAAGAATGGGAAAATGCCATTCAACCAAATACCAAGCTAATGTTCTTAGAAACACCATCTAACCCGGCACAAGATTTAGCCGATTTAGAAGCTCTAGGGAAATTAGCTGCAAAACACAATATAATACTTAGTGTAGATAATTGTTTTGCTACACCATATATACAAAACCCAGCAGATTTTGGTGCGCACATTATCACTCACTCAGCCACTAAATTTATAGATGGGCAAGGTAGAGTTTTAGGTGGAGCCGTTTTGGGTACAACAGATCTTATTAAAGAAGTTAGATTTTTGGCTAGACATTCAGGCCCTTCTATGTCTCCTTTCCACGGATGGATACTTTCTAAAAGTCTTGAAACAATGGCTGTTCGTATGGATAGACACTGTGATAATGCAATGGAATTAGCCACTGAACTTGAAAAAATCGACGATGTGGCTTGGGTTAAATACCCACATTTAGCTTCTCACCCTCAATATGAGTTGGCTAAAAAACAAATGAAAAAAGGTGGTGGATTAGTAACATTCGAACTAAAAGGTGGAGTAGAAAGAGGTAGAAAATTTTTAGATGCCTTACAAATGGTTTCTTTATCTGCCAACTTAGGAGACTCAAGAAGTATTGCTACACACCCTGCATCTACTACACATTCTAAATTGTTAGAAGAAGAAAGACTTGCAGTTGGCATAAGCAATGGTCTCATTAGAGTTTCTGCCGGATTAGAACATATTGAAGATATTAAAAAAGATATCTTTAGAGCAATTGAAGTTTCAGCATAAAATATCAGATAAAAATGGGGATTTGGAAAATATGGGCAGATACAGGTGGTACTTTTACAGATTGTATTGCCCTTACTCCTTCCAATCAGGTAAAAAGAGTTAAACTATTAAGTAACAGTTCACTAAAAGGTAGGTTTGAAAAGCAGCTTTCAGATAATGTGTTTCAAGCCAGCCTTCGCTGGGATGTTGAAAAGGACATTTTTAAAGGTTACCAACTTTCTTTTGCCGGTGTAGATCAAACTTATACGATAGTTAAAGTTGATTTGGCAAAGCAAACCATTCAATTAAAAGAAGCCATAGAGGAAACTGCACTAGAAGAAACTCTTTTTAGTATAACAGCTAATGAAGAAGCTCCTGTGATGGCGGCTAGAATGGTTACAGAAACTGCACTAGAAGAAACGCTTCCACTTGTTGCAATGCGTGTTGGTTCTACTAGAGGAACAAATGCCTTACTCGAAAGAAAAGGAGCTCCAACAGCTTTGTTAATTACTAAGGGTTTCGAAGACCTAATGGAAATTGGAGACCAAACCCGCCCTGACATTTTTGCATTAAATATTCAGAAAACTCCGGTTTTGCATGAAAGGGTAATCAGCATAGACGAACGTATTAATGCATCCGGACAAGTATTAAATCCTCTTTCTCAAGATGAGATAGCACCAGTAATTAATGCTTTAAAAAAAGAAGGTATAAATACAGTTGCGATCTCACTCATGCATAGCTATTTAAATAATACGCATGAGCAAAAATTAAAAAAATACCTCAAAGCCTTTGGCATAAAATATATTTCAGCTTCTGCTGAGTTAGAACCAAGTATCAATTTTCTCTCTAGAACAGGTACTGCCCTTATAAATGCGTATCTAGCTCCTGTAATTGATAATTACGTTTCTAACATCATTAGTAAAATTCCTGATGCATCACTAAAGATAATGACCAGTGCAGGAGGTTTAACAGGTTCAGGATTCTTTAAACCAAAAGATAGTTTACTGAGTGGCCCTGCTGGTGGTGTAGTGGGTGCAGCCGCAATTGCTGAAAAAAGCAATATCAAAAAGATCATCACACTGGATATGGGTGGCACAAGTACAGATGTTGCCCGTTACGATGATGGTTTTGATTACCAATATGAAACAGAAATAGCCGGTGCCAGACTGATGGCTCCTTCTCTAGCCATTCATACAGTTGCTGCTGGTGGCGGTTCTGTTTGCCAATACGATGGTTTTAAATTTAGTGTGGGTCCTGAGAGCGCAGGTGCTTTCCCCGGCCCTGCTTGTTATGGCAATAATGGCCCGTTGAGTATCACAGATGTAAATTTACTATTAGGTAGAGTTGATCCAAAAAACTTTGGAATACCACTTAATATAGAAAAAGCTCAGGCCACTTTTAATGAACTAGTAAAAGATCATCAAAATAAAGAAGAAATACTAACAGGTTTTTTACAGATCGCCAATGAAAAAATGGCTGATGCTATTAGAAAAATATCTGTTTCTAAAGGTTACAATCCTACTGAATATAGCCTCTTAGCTTTTGGTGGTGCTGGTGGGCAACATGCTTGTGATATTGCTGACCTACTCAATATGGATAGCATCGTTATTCCTTATGATGCTGGTTTGTTGAGTGCTTATGGAATGGGACAAGCTTTAGTAGAAAGATTTGCTACAGAACAGGTCTTAAAAAGCTTTGATAATACAGAAGAATATCTAAATTCTATACTCCATAAATTATCAGAAGATGCACTTAATCAGTTGAGGAGTGAAGGCTACTTGGATGATGAAATAGAAATTAGAGAACAATACATCTATCTTAGATACAAGGGACAAAACTATGCTATAGAAATCCCTATAATAACAGGTGTAAATATTAAAGAAGAATACTATAACAGATATAAAAAACTCTACGGATATCTTCCAGAAGATAGGGAAATTGAAATTGAATCTGTAAAGGTAATTGCTTCTACAAAGAAAAAAGAAGAAGAAAAACTAGAAGCGGTTGAAGAAATCCATACTCCTGAAAAATCTCATACCATTAAAACTTTTATTGGCGGAGCATGGAAAGAAATTCCGGTATTTATCTGGGAAGAATTAAAAGCAGGTGCTTCTATTAAAGAACCGGCACTCTTAATTAGTAAAAATAGCACTGTTATTATAGAGTCTAATTGGGAATTAACCATAGATCAAAACAATACTGCGCTACTTAAACAAAGTATTAAAGAAGAATCAAAAGAAGCTAAAAAAGAAAAGTCGAAGCCAGAAGCTGTTCAACTTGAACTATTTACTAATAGATTTACTGCTATTGCAGAAGAAATGGGCGCTTTGCTTCAAAGAACTGCATTGTCTGTAAATATTAAAGAAAGGTTAGATTTTTCTTGTGCATTGCTAGACAAAGATGGTTACTTAGTCGTAAATGCACCACATATTCCTGTTCATTTGGGCAGTATGGGGCTTTGCGTTAGAAAAACCATTGCTGCTATTGATTTTGAACAAGGAGATGTAGTAATCACAAACCATCCGGCTTATGGCGGTTCTCACTTGCCAGATATTACTTTAATTGCTGCTATTTTTGATAATGCTGGCAACATTTCAGGATATGTTGCAAATAGAGCCCATCATGCAGAAATTGGTGGAATATCTCCGGGCTCTTTCCCTGTAAAAGCTAAAAACCTAGCAGAAGAAGGTGTGGTGATCTCCCCTACCTATTTAGTAAAAAACGGTAAAGCTAAGTGGAAAGAAATTGAACAGCTATTTACTGAAAGCCCTTATCCAAGTAGATCGGTTCAAGAAAATATAGCAGATTTAAATGCCTCATTGGCATCTATCAATGCAGGTAAAATCAGTTTTGAATACCTGTTGAAAACATTCGGTTCTGAAACAGTGGCAGCTTATATGAAAAAGCTCAGTCAATATGCTGTTTCATTGGTTGAGCAGAAACTTGATTCATTGCAAAATCAAGAGTTTTCTGCCGAAGAAAAACTAGATGATCAAACAATCATTAAGGTTAAAATCACCAAAGAAAACAACCAACTACAAATAGATTTTACAGGAACTGCTCAATTCCACTCTGGAAACTTAAATGCAACTGAAGCCATCACAAGAAGTGTGATTTTATATGTGTTGAGGTTATGGCTCAATGAAGAAGTACCGCTCAACGAAGGATTAATGGAAAAGGTGAAATTAATTTTACCAGTTTGTTTCCTTAATCCAGACTTCCATAGCGATGCTGAGAGTTGCCCTGCTGTTGCTGGAGGAAACACAGAAACAAGCCAACGCCTTACTGATACCTTGCTTAAAGCTTTAAAACTAGCGGCTTGTAGCCAAGGAACTATGAATAACCTACTGTTTGGTAATGAAAGCTTTGGCTATTACGAAACCATTTGTGGAGGTGTAGGTGCCGGCGATGGCTTTAATGGTGCATCAGCAACGCATCAACACATGACGAATACAAGAATTACCGATCCAGAGATTCTTGAACTCCGCTATCCAGTAAGGTTAGATAAATTCGCTATTAGAACAGGATCAGGGGGAAAAGGTAAATACACAGGTGGAGATGGAATCGAAAGACAAATTTCATTTCTTACTCCGGTTGAGCTCACCTTACTTACACAACACAGAGTAGAAAAGCCTTATGGTTTGGCTGGTGGTGAAGCAGGCTCTGTTGGCATGCAGATTTTAAGAGCAGCCAATGGCACCGAAGAAGCACTTCCAAACATTGTAACAGTGAACTTAAATCCTGGAGATGCTATTAAGATATTTACTCCGGGTGGTGGAGGCTATGGCAAGTAAAGGGTATTTTATCCAGTGAAAAATATTATTAATATCTAATTTACATTATATTCATAATAGTTTTCATATAGCTTGCCATAGTAAGCTTTAAAATATCATTTAATCTTCTATTATGAATACATCAACAGACTTCCATGTCGAAATTGCCAGAATACAAACTGCAATTGAAAAACATTTAGGCATGGAAGGAAACCTGATTTTCGATTTCACTAATACTGAAAACAATATAAAACTTAACTTAATTACGGTTAATCCCAGACACAATCAGTCTTTCTTATTTCATTCTGTAATTGGGCTCGACAAAATTGAAGCATTAAATAAAATGCTTGAATATGTTAAAAAATATAAAGAAGAAGAAAGCTCATATACCATTCAATGGCGAATTATTGGAGATAAAGATTTGCATACTTCTTATTTTAGGGCTAAAAACATGTATGATGCGCTGGATAAGTTATATTATAATAGAGATATCAACAGCATCTCGGTTTATAGTATAGTTATGAACCCAGTTACATAAAATCTTGTTTGAATAATTGCCTTTTCTGGTACCCAGATTAGAATAACATTATTATTTTTGCATATAAATTAATTGATATGATACATATAACCGATACTGCTAAAAAGAAATTAAAAGACCTTAAGGAAGAAAAAGGCCACGGAGAAGATTATAATTTAAGAGTTCTCGTAAAAGGTGGAGGTTGTTCGGGTCTTATGTACGATCTTGACTTTGACAATACAAGTAAAGAAAGTGACGAAGTTTTTGAAGATAAAGGAGTGAAAATCTTAGTTGACAAAAAGAGCTTGCTTTATCTATTAGGCACCACATTAGATTTCACTGATGGATTAAATGGAAAAGGATTCCAATTTATAAATCCTAATGCTACTAGAACTTGTGGCTGTGGTGAGAGCTTTGCTGTTTAAATAAAATATTTTAACTAATTTCAGCCTCATTATTTTGATGAGGCTTTTTTATTTATGAATACTTCAGAAGATCAATCTTTTATATCGCTTTTTATAGATACACCAATCTATGTTGTTAAGAACGATAATTTTGAGGCTCCTACACCAGTAGAAAAACCAGAAGAGCAAACCCCTCCTCCTATTGAGCAACCTGAGCTTAAATTTTATGGACAGAATAAATATGGTGTAGCAATTATAGTTAAACACAGCAATGGTGATTTTTTAAAGTCTGAAGAATTTAATTTGCTTATTAAGATATGTGAAGCCGTTTCACTATCATTAAATGAAATAGCCATTATAAATTCTGAGGAAAATAAAACACTCCAAAACTTCGATCTCAATACACTCATCGGATATTCCACTTTGATCCATTTTGGAGATATATGGGAGCCCACCAAAATACCTTCGAGCAAAGACTTATATCAATCATTAAATATTGAAGGAAAAACAATTCTTCTTGCAGACGACTTAACTGTTTTGAAAAATGATGTAAATGCTAAGCGAGCTCTTTGGGGAGCATTGAAAGTTCTTTTTGCTAAAAGCTGATATGATCAACACCAAATTTAATAACCTGAAAATGCTTATGGAACACATTCCTCAAATCGGAAATGTAACTTGGATTGGTGTAAGACCAGCAACCAGAGAGAAAATAAACGAATTGCAAGAAGTTACTGTCGACGAATATGGTCTAGTGGGTGATAGATATAAAAAAAGTTCTGGAAACAGAGCAATTACTCTTATTCAACAAGAACACTTACCTGTTATTCAGTCTATTCTGAATCTTTCAGCTTTACATCCATCTACATTAAGAAGAAATATAGTTGTAAAAGGAATTAATCTTTTAGCATTAAAGGACAAAAAATTTAAAATAGGAACTGCTGTATTAGAAATGACTGGCTATTGCCACCCATGCTCAAGAATGGAAGAAGCTTTAGGAGATGGAGGTTACAATGCTATGAGAGGACATGGAGGAATAACAGCTAAGGTTATAGAAAATGGCAAGATCAATATTGGAGATGAAGTAAGCCTCTTAAAAGAATAGCTAATATTAAATTTTAGGCAAAAAAAAAGAATAGCGAAACCGAAATTCAACTATTCTTAAAATTGGAGTTGTTTATTGGTATCTAGAAAGGTTCAAGCAACTTTTTCTTCCATGCTGCTTTCTACTGATAAATGTGATGCAGTTAAACTTTCGTTTTTAAAACTTTGGAAAATTAATTCTTCTTCAGGGTCTGGTTGTGAAGTATAAGCGAAATAGATATATAGAAGAGTTGAAAATGTGAAAGATCCAACAAGAAGGCTAATGATGAAAAGTAAAGAGTTCATATTCGTATATTTGTTTAGTTCATTTGAATTATTTGTATAAAACAAATATCAGGATACTATCTGAATTAAACTTTCGGATTTTAGCACAAAACTTTCAAGAGTAATGAATCTAAAAAAAGAGGAAACACATTTTTTGTTTTTTAGCTTTTTAATGTAAATAAATGTTATTTACTTTTTGATTTTTAAAACTACATATCCATACCCTATAATCCCTGATTTTACCTAAATAACAAAGCTCATAGGCAATTTACAGCAAGGTTATATATATTAGTAAACTAGTAATTACATTTAGCATTAAATATTGTTCACAATCTATTTTAGGAATACAAAATTTAAAAGTGATGTAAGTTTTTTTTGCCATATGCCATTTTTTGTAAAAAAACATCCGACTTCATCTTAAAACCTCTGCATTTACTTACACATATCTAAACTCTGCTACTATTAATCACTAAATATTAAAATATAACAATTCGAATAATTCGATCAGTTTATCAAATCACTTTTTATTATTAATAAACACATCTTCTTCAGTATTTCCTTAAAAACAATTCAAAATTGTAATTGATTGATAGAAGTATTTGTCTGCCATAAATGCATCTTGTATATTTATTTCGAATTGAAAAAATGAATTAATTTATATATCCATTTTTTTATTTCAATTTAAATAAAGCCGAATCAGATAAATAAAAATACATTGCAAAAACTCAGAGATATTAAAATGACTACCAACCCTTCAGTTTATAAGGATCGCGTTGATGCACTTATACAAAAAAGTGTATATATAAGTAGGGATTTAAGCTGGCTCCAATTCAACCATAGAGTATTAGATCAAGCAAAAAACAAAAAAAGGAATGTACTTGAGCAGTTAAAATTTATTGCCATTACAGCATCAAACCTTGATGAGTTTTTTATGGTTCGTGTGGGCAGTTTATATAATTATATAGACTATGATAAACAAAGGCTCGATTATTCGGGCTTAAGAGAAGATCCATTTAGAGCTACTTTGCTAGAACAATTACAAGAGTTGGTACAAGACCAGTATAGTTTTTACTTAAGTGATATTGCTCCAAAATTTCCTGAGAACAATTTCTCTATCTCTAATATAGAAGACTTAACAGAAAACGAAAGAACTTCGGCTAATGAATACTTTCTAAAAACTGTATTCCCGATGCTTACTCCAATGGTTTCTGATGCATACCATACCTTTCCTATGCTAATGAACAAGCTTTTATGCTTTGGAGTAGTAACCAAAGAGATAGAAGATGGAAAAGAAAATAATAAGCTATCTTTTGTACAAATACCTCAAAATCTGCCAAGGTTTTACGAAATCTTTAGAGAAGATGAAATGGTGTTTGTCCCAATAGAATCTATAATTAAGGCTAATATCGATAAGCTTTTCAGAAATGTAAGTATCACTTCTGTTAACCTCCTTAGAATTACGCGGAATGGTGATTATACACTAGAAGAAAGTGAAGATCTTGAAACAGATTTTATCGACGAGATAAAAAGAAAGCTTAAAACTAGAAAAACTGGAAGGGTTGTAAGATTAGAAGTTGAGCCAAATGCAAATAAGTGGATGATGCAATATCTCAGTTCTAAGTGGGATATTGATGGTTATAATGTATTTGAAGTACCAGCCCTTATTGATTTTACTTGCATATGGCAAATTGTAAATCATAGTGCATTTAAATACCACATGCCTTCGAGCAAAAAGCCTGTAACTCCTATTACATTGCGCTTTGATGATACAGAAGATAACATCTTTAATATATTTAAAGAAAGAGATGTTCTGCTTCATCATCCATATAATAGCATTGAACCTCTTCTTAAACTAATAGAGGCTGCTGCAGAAGACCCGAATGTACTGGCGATAAAAATCACTATATATAGAGTCGCTAAAGATTCTCGCATCACAAATGCACTTTATAAAGCTGCCGAAAATGGAAAGCACGTTTCTGTACTATTCGAAATTAAAGCCCGCTTTGACGAAGAAAATAATATAAGAGAAGCTAAAAGATTACAGGACGCAGGTTGCTTTGTAATTCATGGTATAGGTTATTTAAAAACTCATACCAAAATGTTACTTATCGTAAGAAAAGAAGGCGATAAAGTTACCAGATATGTCCATATGTCTAGTGGTAATTACAACGAGGATACATCAAGACTTTATACTGATATTGGTTTTATAACCACCAAAGAGATTTATGCTCACGATGTATCTGAATTCTTTAATGCAATTACCGGACACTCTAATCCACAAAAATACGATTACCTACTCACTGCTCCTATCAGCATGAGAACAGACCTGATCTCGCTTATTAGACAGGAAGCAAAAAATGCAAAAGCAGGTTTACCGAGTGGTATCATTGTAAAGGTTAATTCACTACAAGACGATAAATTTATTGATGCACTTTATAAAGCATCTCAAGCAGGAGTGCCAATAAAATTAATTGTAAGAGGTATCTGCTGTTTACGTCCGAGTAGAAAAGGATTAAGTGAGAATATTGAAGTTAAATCTATTGTAGGTAACTACCTCGAACACTCTCGCATTTTCTATTTCCATAACAATGGCGATCCTAAAGTGTATGGTGGTAGTGCAGATGCCATGGTAAGAAGTTTCGATAGAAGAATCGAATCTCTATTCCTTTTTGTTGATGAAAAATGCAAAAAAGAGACCATGACAATTCTAGATTACAGCCTTAGAGACAATGTAAATACTTATATAATGCAAGAAGACGGAACATATATAAAACCTGAAATAAATAATGAAAAACCGTTTGATGCTCATAAAGAGTTTTATAAATTGTCAGAAGATGCTATAAAAGATGTGACATTATTTTGATAAAAGTAAAGATTTTACAAAGTTTGGGCATCGCCAGTTTTATCTAAGAAAAAACAAGCTGGTCTTACTAAAACATAAGTATTAGCAAATTTGATTTGCTATAAATCCTTAAACTTCATAACTGAGACATTAAAATAAATTTATCTTAAAGTGAATAAAGAGGTACTTTGTTAAAAGTATTTCTATAACTAATTGTAAATGCCTTATGCATTATAGCTATATTCTATTGAGTCTGGTATTTATAATTTCAGAAGATATAAATATTATAAATAAGCAGTAATCAACTAATGCTTTGAAATATGTTTACCTTCAATGGAAATTTGAACGAAAACTTTGAAGTGCAAAAGGGAGACATCCTTTTAGCCGAGCCTTTTCTTGCAGATCCTAATTTTAAAAGATCAGTTGTTCTTATGTGCGAGCATCAAGAAGAAGGTTCGTTTGGCTTAGTATTTAACAGACCTGCTATGGTAAGTATAGAAGAAAGTAACGAAATTTTTCTTACTGGCAATAATATATACTTTGGTGGCCCTGTTGAGCAAAATACTTTGCACTTTATACATAAATTCGATTTTCTTGAAGATAGCATTGCATTAAGAGATGGAGTTTACTGGAGCGGTAATTACGATCAATTAAAAGCATTGCATGCAGAAGGGAAAGTACATCCTGGCACATGTCGTTTTTTTATTGGTTACAGCGGTTGGGGTAGCGAGCAATTACACAGCGAATTAAAACAAGATTCTTGGGTAATTGCAAAAACTAATCTCCAAATGCTGTTTGAGGTAGAGCCTGAAGAATTATGGAAAAATATATTAAGGTCAATGGGTAAAAAATATCAGGTTCTTTCAAATTATCCAACTGACCCCCGATTAAATTAATAACATTTTGTTAGCTTTGTGCTGCAAAAACACACCATTATGAACGAAGATAAGGATCCTCAAAAGGAAGGTACAGAAAACACTGAGAAGTCAGAAGAACTGGTAAACCTGGAAAAAAACGAGAAAACAGATACTGAAGAAAAACAGGAAGTTTCAACTGAAACAATTGCAGAAGAAACTGAAGTTAAAGAAGAAGTGTCTGCTGAAAGCGAAACTGAATCGGTTAAAGAGGAAGTTACTAGTGAAACCCAGCCTGCTGCAGAAGCAGAAACTACAGAAGAATCGGACGATTCTGATGATAGTGAAGACGATGGTACTGATATAGAAGAAGACGAAGATCATGATGATGAAGATCATGAAGAAGAGGACTTTTCAGTACTCACGCTGGATCAAATACTCAAATTAAGTAGTGACCTACTTAATGAAGACAACATTAAGAAGGCAGACAGAACGATGCGCAAGCTTCGTGAAGAAGTAAACCACTTCTACGACTCTGAAAAATCTGAAGCCATTCTTGCTTATAGAGAACAAAATAACGGTTCTGAAGAAGGTTTTGAATATAAGCGTAGTAAAGAAATAGACACATTCTTCCATAACTTCAAACAACATAATATTAGAAGAAAAGAGAAGTATGAGTCTATAAGAAAAGATAGAGAGAAAAACCTCGAAGCCAAAAAAGCCATTATTCAGGAAATAAAAGATATTACCAACACTCCTGATCAAAAAGGTGGTCTGGCAAAAATTAAATCATTACAGAAAAAATGGAAGGAAATTGGCGCGGTACCTCAACCAGAAGCCGAAAACCTTTATAATACATATAATGCCCTATTAGATTTATATTACGATCATAAGAGTATAGAGTACGAATTAAAAGAAATTGATCGTAAGAAAAACCTAGATGCAAAACTAGAACTTTGCGAAAAAGCAGAAGACTTAGCTTCTCAAGAAAACATAAATGAAGCTATTAAACTGCTTAAGCATTTGCATGATGAGTATAAGTCTATAGGCCCTATTCCAAAAGAAAAATCTGACGAAGTTTGGGAAAGATTCAAAGGCGCATCTGACGCACTTTATGATAAGAAAAGAGAATTCGCAGAAGGATATAAAAAACAACTAAACGAAAATATGAAGGCAAAGCAAGAATTATGTCTTGCTGTTGAACCATATACAAATTTCGATTCAGACCGCATAAAGGAATGGAACGAAAAAACAAAAGAGTTGCTTGAAGTTCAGAAAAAATGGGAAGCAATTGGTCCTCTTCCAAGAGAAGTTGCTAAAAATATAAATAAACAGTTCTGGGGTAATTTTAAAACCTTCTTTAATAATAAAGGCAAATTCTTCGAACGTCTTGAAGAACAAAGAAAAGAAAACCTCAAACTTAAAGAAGAACTTTGTGTACAAGCTGAAGAACTACAAGAAAGTACAGAGTGGAACTCAGCCGCAGATTCTTTAAAATCACTTCAAAAGAAGTGGAAAGAACTTGGTCCAGTACCAGAAGCCCAAAGAGAATCTGTTTACAAAAGATTTAAAGCTGCTTGTGATCATTTCTTTGAAAGAAAAAGAAACAAAAGAAGCAGCCAAGATAAAGAGTTTAAAGAAAACCTTAAAGCTAAACAAGATGTCTGCAAGAAGATTACAGACCTTGCCGAAGCTAATTCGGATGATACAGAACAGCTAAACAAATTAGTTGATGAGTATCTAGCTATTGGTTTTGTTCCTAAAAGAGATATTAATAATATTCTAGAAGACTTTATCGCAGCTTTTGAATTGTTCTATGAGAATTATCCTGAAGAGGATGAGGACAAGAAAGAGAAGATTAAGCTTCAGGCTCATATGGATTTCTATGAGAAAGCTCCACAACTCGGCTCTAAAATGAGACGTCAGGAGCAAGCGATTAGAAAGAAAATTGATGCTCTTGAAAATGATATTGCATTATGGGAAAACAACCTTTCTTTCTTTGCTAACTCTAAAACTGCTGATAAGCTTAAAAAAGAATTCAGCACTAAAATAGATCAGGCAAATAAAAAACTAGATGACCTAAGAGCACAATTAAGAATTATTTCTAAAATCACTTAATTAGACTCTTTAAGATAAAAAAAGCGCTTTCTGTAATGGAAAGCGCTTTTTTATTGCCCTATTTTTAGGGCCTCCTTGAAAATTGATTAAGACCAATAAAAAATAAGAGTTGGATAGATAAAGTTCAGCTTTTTTTTGTTTCAAATCTTGGTACCTGCTGTTTTGGACTATTTAAAAAGTACAATACTGTGAGTAATCCTATTGATAAAACTGGAAAATATTGCTTTTGGATAGTATAGACACACTCATCCCATAGGCTTTTCAGCTTTAGGTTTAGGCGGCCTGAAGTAGAGGGGCTTGTTCTGATTTCCTTTTGCTGATCTTAACGGCATTGGCCATCATAACTGCGAAAAAAACGTGTATCATTTCTCGTTTTTCTCCTTTAACCTTGATCTTATTGAGGCCATAAGCTGTTTTATGCACGCCAAAACTTCCCTCCATCACCGTGGCTCTTTGGCTAGAGATGAGACTTCTGAGTTGGCTTTCAGCAGGGTTGTTTACTTTAGGACCTTTCTTTGGAAAGCAGGTAAATATCTTCTTTTCTGTTAAATACTTCCTGTTTTTGTTGGTGGCGTAAATGCGATCTGCTCCTAGTTGATGAAGTGAGCCAAATATCGATCTATGTTTTAAACTACTTAATTTCAGTCTGGTACTTTCATTAAAAGCGCGGAACTCCATGGTATCGATAAAGCAGATACCATCCACCTGAAGCAGGTGTGCCTTCATTCCGAACTCAACCCTTTTAGCTTCTTTACCTCGCACTATCGGCCTAACATAAGCCTTGGGAAGTGATACAATCCTGTTTTTCAATTCTTTAGCTGGATGCTGCTGCAAGAATTGCTGTTGCTCGATTATCTTCTTTATAGTTTTTAGATATGTTCTCTCATGTAAGTGAAGCTGTATTTGTGGATTTTCGTTAAGTAGGCATTGCAGTTGCCCCAATCCTTTGGATAGTAGATATATCAATGACTTTTTACGCTTGCGACCAGCTTTATATGTCTTTTTACGACTACGATCATAAGACATCTGCATGCGCTTTTGATCTATATATTTGGAGCCAGGTCGTTTTACTCCTAATATTTTACAGTATCTGTAAAGCTGCTTTTCAAACACCCATTGGCAGCTCTCCCAGAGCAGCTTAACATCGGTAGGAAAACGAATATAACTCTCATAACAAGTAGCATCCATTAAGAGCACATGCGTATTATGCATGTCTGTTTTCCAGTGTTGGAGTAGTACCTCTTGAAGTTGTTGCCAATCAGTATGGTCCGCCATATACGTCCTGATTCGACTTAAAATGGCCTTATCCTTAATCTTTTGATGATCCTGTAGCAATTTATTGCAAAATAGCTGAAGGCTCCAATCGGTATTAAAGCGTGCTATGAGCTTTTCATCACTCAGGTTTAAATAGGCTTTTAGAAACATTAAGCCAAACATGCCCTGAGGCGAAAACCAGCTAGGAGCACCAGGGCCTTTATTTTTCTTAGGCAGACATGCAGAAAGTTGTTCCCAAGGGATGCTATCATAAACATTACCCAATTTACTACTCTTAAATAAATACCATTTTGGAGTTAAGTAATCTTGTGGTTGGAAAAGCTGTTGATCTCTCATATATTGTAGTGTTAATTGTGATTAGACACTACAATTTAACAAATCAAAAACCCCGAAAAAAGCTTTTATTAGCTAATTGCGGGGTTTTATTTTATACATTAATGCATTTAAAACCTTGATTTTCAATCCCTTTTATTTAAAAGGTAAGGCCTTTTTAAAGAATTACTTCTTAGTAATTTTCTCTATAGTAGATAATGTACCATCAGCAGAGTATATCTTAAATATATACAAACCAGCCTTATACATGCTGTTGTGCATATAAAGCTTAAGGTTATGTCTTTGGGATGGATCTAATTCCTCATTGATAAATATTTTGCCCGAAATATCATACAAAGAAAAATACATTCCGCTATCAGACCATTGGTTTACAGAAAAATTGAATAACTCCTCTGATGGATTTGGATAAACATCCACTTGAAAATCGGGAAAATCTGTATCAATATAAAAACTTATTCCACTTTTTGTGCCTGTATAAGTAGAAGTCTTGTTTAAAGTTTTATAAGGTATTGCTTCTAATATATTTAAAGTACCATAGCCTTGAAGTATGTCTGAGTAATTGAAAGTAGTATCAGCATTAAATACATTAAATGGAACTGTGTTCGCTATGGTATTTATTTGATTGATAGAAAAATCAACACGATCAATTATTCTTTCATCAACATTTGCTCTAATGTTAATATTCTTAGTACCAATTTCAGAATATTTAATTGTATCTCCCTCACTTAAGACTTTAATATCTTCATCTGTATCACCATTTACCAATGTAAAAGAAGTAATCTTTAATTCCATTGAGAGATCAACTACTTGTATTTTAAAATCTAATCGGCTCTCTCCTTCTCTATCATCTTTTGCAACTACAGTTAATTCGTATGTTCCTTCATCCTCATAGCTAGGAGATACTAAAATTGTCCCTTTTCCGCCACTATCATCAATAAATGACACAAAGTTAGGTAAGGAATCAATTGATAAAACTATTTCATCTCCATCAATATCTGTAGCTGTTACTGCCACATTCATAGTTGCTCCTTCTTGGATTAATGGTTCATCTATATCATTTATAACTGGTGAGTTATTTATATCTTCTGTTTCATTTAGCAATTTTAGAGGCTCTTCTCCTTTCGGTAAAATCTCAATACCTGAGATTTGATCAAAACCTATTACTCCATAAAACTCCATTTTAAGATCCCCAGTTGCCAAAGTAACATCAAAGCTTTTTATTACAGCGGTTTCTGTACCAGCTTCTAGTACAATATCATAGTTATTAAGGATTTTTTCATTTTGTAATACAACATCCATTAGTTTATCACCAACTTTAGTTGAATACAAATCTATAAGATGTAAATGAACAGTATACTCTCCTGGTTCTAGTGGAAATTCAAAGTTAAGAGTTGTATCAGCTTCCCACCATAATTCTGTTTGGTATAAGCCATCATTTTCAGTATTTAATACATCAGTTATCCAATATGCATGAGTACTGTAGGTTGTACCTTTTGTTAAATATGGTAATAAAGGTTCAAATAATTTACCTTCATAAGTAGACTCTCCTTCAATTAACCCTGCATCTAGCCTAAGATTAGCCACCGTAGGCTTTTGTTCCTCTTCTACAAGAACATTAAACGATTGACTTTTACTAGCTCCTGAATCATCTGAAACATCAACAGTAATTTTACTAAGTCCAGTTAAATCTTTACCAGGAGTAAGAGTTAAATTAAAATTATTACCACTTCTTTGTATAATAATATTACCATCAGGTATAATCTCAGTATTTTCAGACTCAGCACTTATTTTCAAATCATTTATATCTCCAGAATAAGACAATTTTAAATTTAATGGACCTAATGTTTCATTTTGAGTAATGATAACATCAGATATTTTTGGTAAATTAAGCTTTTCAGTAACTTTAAATGTTCTTACAACATCATCTGCTGGCAAATAACTTTCATCTCCTGCTTGGTAAGCTTTAACTGTTACTTGCCCTAAATCTGTCAAAGTGAGGAAATTACCTGTTAACACTGCAGGGCCAGAAATAACTTGAAACTTCACAGGTAAACCTGAACTTGATGTAGCAACTAATTCAAGTGGTGAGTCTTTTATTGTAACACTACCAAGTGACTCAAAATCTATTACTTGGTTTAATGCATCTGGAGTTTCTACAGCAAGATGTTCTTCTCCTACTGGTAAAATCTCAACACCTGAAATTTTACTATACCCGCTAATATTTCTTATTTCAAGCTCTAGACTACCATCTTTTATAACTTTATCAAAAGATCTGATAACAACGGCTGATTTACCTACCTCTTCAATTATATCGAAATCATCAAGTACAATTTCTCCTTCCAACAAAATATCCATTATTCTATCACCTGGATTGTTATAGTGCCAGTCAGCAAAATGTAAATGTATAGAGTACTCTCCTTGGTTAACTGGGAATATATACTTTGTTACTTCTGTATTTCCCCAAATCTCATTTTGATATAATTTATCAGTATCTGTATTCGCTATCGGAGTTGATAAGAAAGAGTTGAAGGCCTCACCTTCGAATAAATAAGGCAACATTGGTACAAATGTTTTATCACTATAAACCTCTTGTCCTGTAATTAGGCCTGCATCAAGCCTTAAAGTACTACTAGTAAATTCACCTATAAGAATATTAAAACTTTGAGCATCTGCATCTGCTATTCCATCAGTAGCATTTATAATTATTTTAACGGAGCCTTCAACACCTGTTGGAGCTTTAAAACTCATTATTCTATTTTTACCACTACCTAAAACTGTAATATTCGCATTAGGCATCAGTGTTTCATCTTCTGAGGTTACAGTCATTTGTAGTAAGCTTTCATCTATCCCTCCATAACTCATTGCTACATCAAGTGTCAACTCACTACCTCCTTTTAAAATCTGATCCTCTATCTGACCTATTTTAATTTTTTTTTTGATAATAAAAGATTGAGTAGCTTCGGCAGATCGAAATGAACTATTTCCTCCCTGATAAGCTCTAACCTTAACTTCACCAACTCCTGTGAAATTTATAATATTACCAGATATATATGCTGGACCTGATATTACTTCAAAATTAACCGTTAAACCAGAAGAAGAGGTAGCAGCAAGCTCAAATGAACCATCACTTAAAAAACGATCTGATATTTGATTAAAAGTGATAGTTTGATCTTCTTTACCATCTGCATATGGCCAGACTAACCCTTCCATCTGTCCATACATAAATAACATACCAGGCAGTACACCTCCAGAGCCTCCCCAAGGAGAACGTATAGGACCAGCAGTACCTATACCAGAGGATGGAAAACGTTCAACTCCTCCACTAGTTCTTGTGTAGACCTTTTTGAAATAATCATCTTTATAATAAATGTTTGCTTTGGCAAACCATATATCATTTACCCAATGTGTACCTGTAGGTGAAATTTGATCAAGTCTATTAGTTTCACTAACTGATCCATAATAATTTAATATCTTTTTATCGATCTGCTTATAATAAGTCTGAATCGTAAGATATATATTTTTACTACCACCTTGAGTTCCATGTAAACCATCTGAAGTAGTATATTCATATAGAGAGACATCTCCTGCTCGTGCCAATAAATCTGCTATTTCAATTGATACTTGAGTATTAATCGAACCATAGATCATCCCATTTTGAGGGTTACCATAATTCCCATTACGTTGATATTCACCCATCGTACCATCAGGAAATACGCTATATTTTAACCACTCTGTTACATAAGTTTTAGCATGATTAATTAGATTGGCATCATTATACATTACTCCAACTAAGCCAACAATTCTTATCTGAGAAAACCTTCTGTTGTTATACCAAGCTGATAACCAAGATAATTTATTCTTTTTTATACCACTTGCATTTACATATGCATAATCATTCTGCATATCACCATTTTGAGCAACATTCTTCTTCACAGAATAATCACCGCTTAATCTATTAGGGAAGTTTAATTTGAGGTCTTCATGTACATTATTAGCATAATAGGTAGCAGCATTTTTAAACCACTTATCCATCTTATCTCTATCAGAAGATGACATTGCGGTTCTTACAAACATATACCCATAAAATAATCTCGATATCCAATCTCCTTCATGAAATGCCTTAGTATCTCCCAAGTATTCCCAAGTACTAAAATCTGTTTTAGCTACACCTGCCTGACTTATTAATAGTTGTTTTACAGCATCTAAATATTTTGTTTCTTTTGTTAAGAGATAAACAAAAGCAGCATCATGCATTCCTATACCTTTTGTATATGGTGATTTTGAAAGGTTTCCATCCCATAATTCGGAAAGAGGGTTTGAAACAAAGCGATTCGCATTGCTTAATATATTTTCCCAGTCGTTAGGTGTATTTGTTCCTGCATCTCCTTTACTGTTGTATAATTTTCCACCTGAAGTTAATCCGGCTCTTTGCTTCCATATATTTATCTCTTGATCAGTATAAAACAACCGATCTTGAGCAAAACAAAAATTAATTAATGAGCACAGGAATAACAAAGGGACTACCAACAACACTCCATTGAGATAGAACTTAAATGTAAGTATATTTCTCAGCGATATGAACATTCTAAAAATAATTAGGAAAATTTATATTTACCTTAGTTGTATTCAGGATACATTAAATCAAAAAATATAGCCTGAGAAAGTTAGAATATGATCAGGGTTTGGTTCTGTAATGTGTTGGTTAATATTAATGATTGGAGAAAATCAATTAATAAATGTTAATAAGCTAGGCAAATTTAAAAAAATAATTAAAAAAACTATGCCTATAAGATTATTAATAAATTATTGAAATATTCTTTTAAAACCATGCCAAAATCCTAATAGTTTCATGAATTATTTATAAACTTCATATACAAAAAGGAAGGGCTTCACAAAGTAAAGCCCTTCCTTTTTATATATAAACCTTTAAAAAGGCACTATTCAATAAATACTCTTTTAACATTTTTTTGCCCCCCAAGTTGTACTTGAAGTAGGTAAAGTCCTCTATCTATTCTCGTTACATCAATTGATTGTTTACTATCGTAAGATGTAATATCATTTTCATAAACTACTTTACCGAATGCGTCCATTAAAACAATTTTTCCTGAACCTTCAACTTCTGTATCCATACTAACATTTAAATAGTCAGTAACTGGATTTGGATAAACATCTACAGAAACAGATAGGTTACCAGCTAATAAATCACTGCTGTCGTTAGAGTTTCTTTCTTTTGAATTATCAACCTCAGTAATTTCAATATAATCTACTAAAGCCCAACTGATTGCAGATTCAATCTCTAATTCATGAGTACCTTCTTCTAAAACAAGTTCATCTGATTCAACTGTTCCAAAGGTAGACTTTCCAAAATTGTCTACAAGTGCAGAAATGCTATCTTCTATTGTCGTAAATGAAATATCTTCATTATCTAAATAGAAGCTGTAGCCATCTGGTAAATACACTGAAGAATTTAAATAATTACCAGCTCTTAGTCTTACAGTAATTATATAGTTTGAAGATTTAGGAACATCAAAAGTTATTTTCATAATGTCTCCTTTGTCGTATAACTGAACAGCTTTATTATTACTTAATATAGTAGATTCTTCATCTGCTACAGTAATGGCTCCATTACTACCTTTATTTTTAACAACCTCATAATGCTCTTCAGCTTCTAGTCTCACACTATAAAGTTCTTCTACTACACCTGAAGCAGTTAATTTAATTGTCTTATAAACATAACCATCAGAATATATAACAAACTCGCCTTCATAATCTCCAATACCTTCAGGTGTAAAATCTATTGATATTTCTGTTGTTTCACCTGATTTAACTTCGCCTGACCAAGAACCTGAGAACTCTCCAGTAATATCAGTTTTATCTATTGTAAATGTAGCTTTACCATTATTCTCTACTACAATTGATTTTGTAATAGTTGTTCCTACAGATACGTCACCAAAATCAAGAGCATCAGGAGTTTCAAGTGTTGCTTCTAAAGCATCTTCTCCAATAACCTCAATGTAATCAACAACTCCCCAGCTCATTTCAGCTTTTATAGTAAGAACATTTACACCTTCTTCTAAAGTTAAACCTTCAGTATACATCGTACCCCAATATGAGATTCCAAAGTTTTGATCTAGATCCGAGATTGATTCTTCGTCTGCATTAAAATCGGTATCCACACCATTAATTTTGAAACTATAACCAGAGTTGAGGTAAACATAGTTCTTTGATCTATTACCTGATCTCAATCTAACCTTAATTGTATACTTACCATCATAAGGAACATCAAAAGGAATACTTACCACATCTCCTAAATCATAGATTTGAACAGCTTTATTTCCACTTAGTTCTGGTGAAGTGTCTTCACTTACAGATACATCTCCAAACGAACCAGTTTCTGTATCAACTGTAAACTCATCTTCTGCCTCAATTTTATTTGAATAATAATCTGATGAAGCAGACTCCTTAACACCAGTTCCAGAAACTTTAATTTCTCCTGTTGCATCATTTGAAACAATTGTAAGAGTAGCCTCTGATAAACCTAATGCAGTTGGACTAAAATTAACTTCTACAAGAGCAGTTTCTCCTGCTTCAATAGTTCCACTAAAGTTACTAGTAAATATTTCGCTGTCAGACTCGATTGATGTAATCTCTACTGAAATTTCTCCATTGTTTGTAATCTCTACTTCTTTAGATGAACTTGAACTTACTATTACATTACCAAAATCTATAGCATTTGCTATATCTAAAGCAATCGGTTCTTGTTCCTCAACACCAAACTGTAATATTTCAATATAATCTATTAGTGCCCAATCCATTAAAGATTCAATATCAAGTGTATGCTTGCCTTCATCTAAAAGAAGTTTTTCTGATTGAACTGTTCCCCAGTATGAAATACCAAAATTAACATCCTTAGAAGATGTCTCACTTGATATGGTAGACATATTTATAGAAGCATTATCTAATGAATATGAATAACCATTAGGTAAGTATGCCGATGTATTTATTACATTACCTGATCTAAGTCTTATTTTAATTTGATAAGTACCTGTTTCTTTTAGATCAAATGTATACCTAACTTTATCACCTTTATCATATAACTGTAAAGCAGTCTCATCACTTAAATAAGTAGATTTATCAGACGCAGCCACTACAGATCCATTACTACCAGACTCTGTTAACACTTCATACTCTGTTGTTTCAGCTTCATAAATGGTTGAAACATATGTTTCATCTGTGTTATCAGAATTATCAATAGTACCTGTTCCAGATAGTGTAACTGTATTACTTCCAGATGTTTTATCAGAGCTAATCGCCATTGTTGCAGATTGCTCTCCTGTAGAAGTAGGAGTAAATGCAACTGATACAACTACAGAACCTCCTGCTTGTATAGTACCTGAATAACTAGTTTTAAACTGACTGTTATCTGAAGATATGCTTGTAATAGTTAACTCTGTATTTCCATTGTTCTCAATAGTGATGTTTTTATTTTGAGTTTCACCGAGAATAACATCACCAAAATTCAATTCGCTTTCTACGTAAAGGATTTTTGTATTTGTAGGTTTCGAGTCTGACGAACTATATGGCCAAATCTTTCCCTCAAGCTGACCATACATAAACAGTGAACAAGGAAATACTGCTCCTGAACCACCCCAAGCCCATCTAATTGGTCCCGCTGTGCCTATCCCAGACGAGGGATAATTTGCGACACCACTAGCTGTTCTAGTATAAACTTTCGCGAAATATTCATCTTGATAGTAAATATTAGCTTTAGCAAACCATACATCATTTATCCAGTGAGTACCAGCTGGTGAAATTTGGTCTAGTCTGTTTGTTTCACTTACAGAACCATAATATCTTTTGATTGTACCATCAATATGATTATAATAAGTCTTTATAGTTAAATAAATACTTTTACTACCTCCCTCGGTTCCGTGTAAACCTTCTGAAGTAGTATAATCATACAAAGAAAAGTCTCCCCCTCTAGCTAATAAATCTGCAATCTCAATAGAAACTTGAGTATTGATAGAACCGTAGATCATACCATTTTGAGGATTACCATAATTCCCATTTCTTTGATATTCACCTAAAGTACCATCTGGAAAAACACTATATTTTAACCATTCTTTCACAAATGTTTTTGCATGCAGAATTAAATTTGCATCATCAAAAAATGCACCTGCTAATCCTACGATTCTTAGCTGGGTAAAACGTCTGTTATTATACCAAGCAGAAACCCAAGATAGCTTGTTTTTCCAATTACCTGATGCATCCATATATGCATAGCTACTTTGCATAGCACCAGATTCCGCAACATTTCCTTTTTTAGAATAATCGTTAGATAATCTATTTGGAAACATTAATTGTATATCATTATGAATATTTCCAGCATAAAAAGTTGCTGCAGATTTAAACCAAGTATCTAAAGTTGATTGAGTACTAGAATCTAAATCGCCTCTCACATACATATATCCATAAAACAATCTAGAAATCCAGTCACCTTCATGAAAACCTTTTGTATCACCGAAGTAAGACCAATTCTTAAATTGTGTACCTGATTGTGATGCTTGAGTTATAAGAAAACTTTTAACAGCAGATAAATACTTAGTATTTTTTGTTAAAAGATACACAAATGCAGCATCTCGCATTCCAATCCCTTTTGTGTAGGGCTCATTTGAAAAATCGCCATTCCAAACCTCTGAAGTTGGATTAGATAAAAAACTATTGGCATTAGATAAAACTTTTGACCATGATGCAGGTGAATTATTACTTACATCGCCAGAAGTATTGTACATTTTATTACCAGAAGTTAAGCCGGCTCTTGATTGCCAAACATTAATTTCTTCTTGAGTGTAAAAAAGACCTTCTTGAGCTTTGGTTGAAAAATTAAAAAAGATAAGTAAAAGAAAAATCTTAATTTGTAATGATTGGATTCTTGCCATAATGTATAGCTGTTTGTTAAACAATGTTAATAAGCGCAATAACTTTCTATCTAATCACCGTACCTATACATTATTGTACCAAACTTTCTAACTAGACTCACAATGTAAGTTTTGTTAATAAATTCAAATACGCATCAAAAAGTTAAATAAATCACAAACCACCCTCTTTGCAAAATTTAAATTATGCAATATTTTATATTGTGAAATCTTAGAATGTGATTCTTATACTATTACAAAATTTAAAAAAAAATAGATTTTTTTTAAACATTTCAAGACTTTGAAGCAGACTTTAAAAAAACAGAAGATTTTAGGGGGGATACTGTAAACAAAATCATTGCCAAACTAGTTACCGAAAAAAATTGAGCAAAATGAATTATCACTCCTAACGTTAGCGATAATTCTTCTTTTGTATTTAATAAGCTTAAGCTTAATAGTACCATTCCTTGAAATACGCCTAAATATGCAGGTGATGAGGGTATTAATATTCCAAAATTTACTATTGTCAAAACAAAAAAGCCAACAACAATTACCGGAATTCGTAAGCCAAAATAATAAAAAGCTAATACAAATACAGTTCCTTCAATTGTCCAAATAAGCACACTTAGAAAGGCAATTTTTAATGAATTTAGGTTCAATTGAAGAAAGGCTATAGCATTATAAACCTTTTCAACTATTCCTTCTGTTATTACATAAAGTTTATTATTTAAGAGTTTCTCAAAAATTTTTAATACCAATCTTTTATTTGTTTTTAATATGATAATAGCGCTGGTAGCAATTAAAAAAATACTCAACGACAAATAGAGTACATTTTTTAGCCATATATTTTCTAACAGATCAGTATTTAAAAGAGAAATAGATAACAGCAAAAACAATAGAAGTACCAAACCGTCTAGGATTTTTTCAGTAAAAACAGAGGTTAAAGAGGTTAAACGTGCAATTTTAGTCCTTCTACTAAAAACTTCCATGCGTATTAATTCTCCTCCCCTAGCAGGTATAAAATTATTGCCGGCAAAGCCAGCTACAATAGCAATAAAACTATCTTTAAAGGTAACTCTAGTACTTTCTGGAAACATCAATTTCCATCGTATAGCCCTTGGTAAAAAAGATAAAATATAAACAAGCATCAAACTCAACAATTGCCAAATACTTATTTGCTTAATATTACTCCAAATATCTTCAATAGAAATATCCCGAGAAATATAATATATTATTATAGCTGAAATTAATATTCCTAAAGCTCCTATAATATATTTCTTCATGGTAACTTTTGAGTATTTGTAGATCCTAAAATATGTTTAATACATTTTTTTTCCTATGTATTCAAGGAATTATTATCAGAATCAGACTTAGACGAAATAATCTCATCTATAATATAGAATGGCCTACGTTTTACTTCTACATATATTCGACCAAGATACTCACCTATAATTCCTAATATAATTAGCATTATTCCTCCTAAAAAAAACATCCCTACACCCAATGTTGCTAAACCAGGAGTATCTGATGGTGAATATCCCATAATTTTAAAATCTAGGATACGATGAATAATAAAAAATATCCCTATACAAAAAGAAGGTATAGATATAAAAATACCAAGATATGTTGACAACCTAAGTGGGAAGGTTGAAAAACCAAAAATACCGTCTAATGCTAATTGCAACAATTTAGGGAAAGTATACTTTACATCACCAGCAGCTCTTTCTGCACGCTCATAAGTTAAGCCTACTTGTTTAAATCCAGCAAAAGCTCTTAACCCCCTTATAAAGCGAATATTTTCAGGAAATTCGTAATTTAAAGCCCTTACTACTTTTTTATCCATCACACAAAAATCACCACTATCAAGTGGTATAGCAATGTCACTAATCCAACCTAAAATTCGATAAAACAAGAAATAAGAAACTCTTTTAATAAACCCTTCTTTTCTTCTCGTTCTTATAGCATATACTACATCATTACCTTCTTTCCATTTTGCTAAAAATCTAGGTAATTCTTCAGGTGGGTCTTGCAAATCACCATCCATAATAACTACAGCATCACCTTTGGCTATTTTTATACCTGCAGAAATTGCAGCCTGATGACCGAAGTTTCGAGACAGTTGGATAATCTTGAAGAAAGAATATTTATTAGCTATAACCTTGAGCAATTCCAAAGAACCATCCGAGGAACCATCATCAATCAAAATAATCTCATACTCTTCACCCCATAAAGGTGCTGCCTCCACCAGTCTTTTCTCTAATTTCGGAATTACACTCTCTTCGTTGTATAATGGTATTACAACCGATATCATTTTAATTTCAATTAAACCCTATTTTTCCTGCTAGCGATGCATTTTCAGGAACAAAATCAGCATTCATTCCCATACTTTTACAAGATTCTGCAGCTACTCTAATCGCATTATTTGTACTTCTTTCATCAGGATAAATATGATTCATATTTGCTATATAAAGCTTATCTATGTCTGTTTTACAATGAGGCACTTTTTTAGAAAAATTTAAATCACAAACTGTGGCCGCACTGTGTGTTTTAAAAGTATAAACTTTTTCTATCTGGGACTCAGTAAAATTAGGATATATTTTTTTCAAATAAGGAATCATTAGTGCTTCAATCTCCTGATTGCTCATTTTTGCTAATGGCTCACTATCCGCAAAATATCTAGAAATATATGCTATATGTTTTCCCTCATAGTTTTCAGGAGGAATAAAATTGGTGTGCTCTATAATTCCTCCAAATGGAAACCCACTTTCAGCTACGTTTAACCAATATATATCGCTGAGCTTCTCAGTCATCTCTAAAACCACGCATACGGCTCCAAAATACTTAGTTTGTTGTAAAAAAGCAGCTAATTGTGGCACAGATGACACCAGTATTTCGGCAGTTATATTTGTAGGTATTGTAAATAAAAACTGTTCTCCTGTAATTGTATATCCTTTATCTGTTTTCAGATATTTCACTTCATTATTTGCAATTTCTATTTCCTTAACTGATGTATTGTTTATTAGATTTACCCCCATTTTAGGTAGTGTTTTTAACAAGGTATCTAATAAAACTTGCAAGCTACCTCTAATATAACCTAACTTTTCATCTCCTTTATCTCTGGAGTTTAGCCTTTGTTTCATCCGACCAATCATCCAAGAGAGAGGAATTTCTGAAGCATATGGACCAAATTTTATATCTAACATGGGCTTCCATAATGCTTCTGTTGTAGACTTACCTGCCCATTTTGAGAGCCACTCTAGTGCAGAAATATTTTCATATTGCTCCCAATTGGTAAACATTCCCATATAAATACTGGAAAAACCAAACCTTAATTTATCGAAAAAGTTTATTGGAGAGAATTTCAGTAAATCAAATGGAGAATCAAAGGGAAAAATTTCACCATTTTGATAAACCCCCATTGAGCTTTTATGGAAAAGGAGCTCATCTTCAAGCCCTAATTCTTTTACCAACCAGTTAATTTCGGCATCGTGGGTGAAAAAATGATGATAAAAAAACTCCAGCCTATTACCTGCAATTTTGAAGGTGTTAAGTAAGCCACCAAAATTTTTATCGGCCTCAAGTACTGTTACTTTTTTTCCATTTTTTGCAGCAATATATGCAGCTGCTAAACCAGTGATCCCTCCACCTACTATTACTAAATCCGCATTCAATTTAATCCTTATTTGTTAGATGCACTAAAATAAGGTTGATTTACTTAAGTAGAAAACAATTGGTAACTGAATAAACTTGAAACTGAAATTTTATTGATTAATGCAGAATATAACCTAATATTCTTTTAGAATAACCTATTACTAAAAATGAAGGCATATAATATATAGGACAGTTTCTAAATGTATAAATAGTGAAATTCTTTAGATTTCCCCCTCCTCTAATACCAAATAGATGCTCGTAATATTTCTTTAAGCTTTTCTTTTTACGATTTTGCTGGTCGCCACTCGCTTCTGGATAAGTAAATATTTTAGCATCGTAATTACAGAAAATCTTAAACCCATGCCTTTTGGCTTTATGAGTAAAATCATGGTCTGCCATATAGTGAGGCAATGCTTTTTCAGCGTATAAACCGATCTTATCAAATACAGCTTTAGGTATTAGCAACCCTCTACCGGGGAAATGAGAAACTTCATGAATTCCAGTAGTTTGTTCATTTTCGGGAAGTACATCTAGAAGGAAAGTATAAGAATGAGACATCCAATGGATAATCTCACCACCATAGGTAGGCTTATTTGTCTTTGTATCGAGCGCCATTGAGCCTAAAAGTGAATTAGGTTCTTTTTCAGCCCAATAATACATTTTCTCGATATAATCTTCTACTGCGATAACATCATTATTCAATGTTAAAACATAATCAGCATTATTCTCAAGCGCATATCTTATCCCCATGTTTGTAGCAGCTGTCCAGAATAGATTACCATCTCCATATAATACATGAACTTCTGGATATTCTTCTTTCAGCATTTCTGATGTCCCATCTGTAGAACCATCATCAACTACTACAATTTTAAATCTTTTATCAGTTTGTTTTCTTAATGAATCAAGACAATCTTTAGTAAATTGTTTTCTGTTAAATACAGGAATAACAATGTAGATCATAAGTTAAGTATTACTATAGTTTAAGATGTTTTTTTGAATAAAATATTATAATCTAGGCGATATCAAAACATCATTTTCAACAACTTCTTCATCAATATGAGTTTCTTCTTCCTCTTTTTCAAGAAATTCTGCTTTTTGCTGATTTAGGAAATCAGTTTCAATTATATATATAAAAAAGCCTACAGATGCATAAACATTTAATTGTATTTTATAAGACAAACTATAAACGATAGCACTACCAACAAACCCTAAAAAAGCGATTCTATCTAATCCTAATTTTTTGATTTTGCCCACCAAAAAAGTAATATAATAAATTACTGGTGCCATTATAAATAACAAACCTGTAATTCCAAAATAGAAAAGTCTATCAACATAATAACTGTGAAAGTGGTGACCTGTACCATCTTCAAAAGCTAAATTATCTCTATCAAAAAACTGAACAGGCAACTCAAACCCTTGTAGTCTCATTCCAAAAAGGAAATTATCTACAATAAAAGGCCAATAAGATGTAAACTGCTCCCATCTCCAACTACCAGTTCCTTGCCCTGTTGGATTAGCTAAATCATCAATACTTTCATTTAATTTTGTTACTATAGTCTCATTAGTGAGGATAAAGAACCCAACAAAGAATGCTGCTACAAATACAATTAAAGCAATTGGTATAAAAGCACTTAAATCAATCTTAAGTCCGCTCTTTCTGTACATTAAAAAATTGATAAACAAAGCTACTGAGGTAGCAATCCAAACAGTTCTATGTTGAAGAAATATCACAATGAACAGGAAAAAACCTCCGTAAAAAAGATACTTAGCACTTTTATCAGAAAAATACTTATTGAAAAAGTATAAAATTGGTATAACTAAAAAATAAACAGACTCAGCAGTAAACCCTCTATCATGTTCTGCGAATGAAACTACACTAAAAGCTGTTCTGTTAACAATTGCTGCATTTAAAATAAAAAATATAGCTATAAAATGGACTACATTTTCTACATTAATTTTACCATTAAACTTTTTATAAAATCCATATACATAAAATATTGAAAATATTTCTAATACTTTTGAGAAAACCCTTGGAAACTGAAAAAAGGAACCATATAAATACAATGACTCCAAAATAAAATATAGAAATATTAATGCTGATGCAATACACCATGTACGCATAAAAGAGCTCATATAATTCACTAAATATAAAGAGCCCAAAAAAGTTACAATCCAAACAACACGAGTTACAGGTAATTGCAGTTCACTATCTTTTCCTACAATTACAGACAGGAACAAACTATCAGTAAAATATACGATGCCAATTCCAAGTAGTAGATAAATGAATTTTATATTGATTCTCATAAATCATTATATTTTTCGTAAAAACTTTGCAGGTGCTCCTCCCCATATTTCATTAGAAGGGATATCTTTTACTACCGTACTATTAGCTGCTATTATTGAATTTTTTCCTATTGTTACTCCTTTAAGTATTACTGAGTTCATTCCAATAAATACATTATCCTCAATAATTACAGGCTTTGCTTTTACATTTTCTCTACTAAATCTCCTGTTTTTTGGTTCAATAGGGTGAAAATCAGTGTCTGAAATAAATGAATTAGCTCCCATCATTACATCGTTACCTATTTCCACATTAGTTTCTACACAAATACCACCTCCACTAATTCCTACATTATTACCTATTTTTAAGCTAGCTTCTGGTTTTAATAAGCGAATCATTACGGGATGATTTACTCCTGGTTCACTAAAATATGATTCAGATATTAAAGTAATATTTTTACCAAATGAAAAATTACTATTTTGAAATGTAATAATAGGAAAACCATAGATTTTGACTTTATTATTTAGCTTCCTCTTATAGATAAAATTGAATATTAGATTTTCAACTAAAATAACTATTTTTCTAACACCTTTTATTCTATACAACATTATTTAATATGCATTTAGAACCTCTGAGTATTTTTTAATGTATTTATCAATAATTACATCTTCAGAGTAATTATTAACTGCATGTTTATATGCATTCTGAATTATATTTTTTGATAGCTCCTCATCTTGTAATAATTTGAGTAGTGCTTCTTTAATACTATTAATATCATCTACATCACATAAAATACCTGCTTTGCCAAAATCCAATAGATAAGGAACATTACCACTTTTATCTCCACCAACTAATGGAGTACCTAGCAACATGGTTTCCAATACAGACATTCCAAATGATTCTTCTCTTGATGGATGTACACAAATTTTAGCATTTTGCACTATATCCTGAACCTGATCAAATGGAACTAAACCTTTAAATAAAATTCCATCTTCTATATTATTCTTTCTAGCAAACTCATGAGCAGGACCATTCTCTTCCATATCATTACCCAAGAGGTAAAACTGTAAGTCTGGAAATGTTTCCCTAACTTTAGCAAAAGCTAACATTGCATTACCAATATTTTTTCTTTTGCCAAATCCATTAGAAACCGAAACAATGTAATTACCTTTTTGTTTGTCGATAGCTAATGGGCGTTCCATATCATGAGAATAGAAGTTATTAATAATAGAAGCTTTAGTTTGCTCTTCTTTTATTAATAAATCGTACATGTATTGTGAATTAGCTACAAGGTATTTAGCCTTTTTTAATACTATATAATTCATGCACCAACGCATAAACCTGTACAAACTCATATCGTACTTTAATATGGTAGATGCGTGATCTTGCAAAGTTACAACTACAGGCAAACCCGTATCTATTGCTGCCCATGGAAATTCATATGTCCATAATGCATGGATTACATCTACTTTATATTTAATCATTAAATTATAAAGCTCTTTTCTAGTAGATGCAAATAGTGGACTTCTTAAAGGATGCTCTGGAGTTGGAGCTACGCAGATGGTTAATTTATCGCTTTCAAAAACAACTGGTTCACTTATTCCTCTTGATGTAGTAAATGCAACTACTTCATGTCCCTTTTTTAAAACGCCATTAACCAATGCAGATGTCATTGGGAATTTATAACCTTCTGGAACAGATTCACCGTTAAAGTCAAAATCCAAAAGGTCTATACTCATTGGTCCTGCAATACCAATTTTCATAGTGTTAAGTTTTAAAGTGCAGTAAAATGTATGATGTCTGTTCTGAAAATAATTATTATACAGTCAATATTAAAGATTAGCTTTCTGCATTAGCCTTACCTAATTTTCGCTTTATAAAAGCAAAACCAAATAACATATCAAGAAAATAATTTAACATAGTTACAGATACCGGCTTTTCAGAATACTCATGCCATTTAAGTGTTGGTAAATCCTGATCTCTGTGCTTAATGTATTTGTCTTTTTGATCTGGATCTATTGATAAATATAAATTGGTCTTTTTCTTAAGGTAATCTTTATGAAGGTTACCATAATGTCTTATTCTATAATGAGTTACAGCACTTTTCCCTGTAATACCTCTTATAAGGTGACAATGTATTTTAGCATACTTAAAATAACCAGTTGGTTGATTTTTCCAAAGTACTCTATCAGGACTGGCAATTTCATATATTTTTTGACGACTTGCTTCAAATTCATTTTCAGATTTATGTAAATGAAATCTTCTAAACCAATATCTAGTAATGGTTGGAGATAGCATCATCTTATTTAAGACATCCCTTGTTAATCTTTCCTCAAAAATTTCATCAACATCTACCCACAATATCCAATCAGGATTTCTTTCTTTTGCTCTATCATGAGCAAGTATTTTATCTCTTCCTTCATCAAACCCTACAGTTTCGTCTACAGAAACTACTTTGGGATGCGCTCTTAATACATCAAGAGTTCCATCTGTAGAACCATTATCAACTACTACAATTTCATCAACAATTTTAGAAATAGATTCAAGCCAATCGTGCACAAACAAAATCCCATCTTTCACTCTTAGCATACATACTAATTTCGGCACCTTATTTTGTTGATTTTCCATACGATATTAATTGTTATTTTTTTAATTCAAAAAAGAAGAAATTTTATTTAAAAATGGGATATTAAAATTACTCTCCCTTATAGATAATATTAGCCTCTGATTATTTGGAATTTTAAGCATTAGTAATACAGTAATGGCTCCTGATGCTATTTGTATTAATAGCTTAAATAAAATTGGAATATCTACTAAATCCAAACTATATGATATTCCTAACATTACTGCTGTTACAAAAGCAATATTTATTACTATTGATAAGAGAATATTCAAATACTCTTTAAATGATATATGAAGCATTTTCCCAACAACAACCATATAAGCTAAAAATCTACTTAACTCTCCTATCAGTACACCGATAGCAACACCTTGTATTCCATAGTCTTTCAAAAGGAAAAATAGAGTCGCTAGAAGTACCAAATAACTAAACTGCAAAATTATCTTCGGGTTTAGCTTGTTATTAGCTTCACAAAATACTCCTCCAAAGTGACTTAACAAATCGAGTGGTGCAGCAAATGCCAAGATTTTGAGAATAATAATAGACTGTACCCAATCTTCTCCTAATACTGTTAATATGATATTTTCTGCTGAAGCAAATATTCCTGCGGAAATCGGGAACAATAATATAGATGCTACTGAAATTGTAAGAAGAAATATCTTTTTCAACTTAGCACTTTCATTTTGTATTCTACTTAATGAGGGATACAAAACTTTAGAAATACTCATGGTAATATATCTCATCGGAAGATTTACCAACATAAAAGCTCTATTATAAATACCTAATAGAGATGCGTTTAATAGTTTTCCAATAAGCATTGTATCCATATTGGAGCCTATAAACTCCATAAAACTTATTATCGACACTTTACTACCAAATTGAAATAATGGCTTGTACACATTCCAATCGAAGAAAGGTTTAATATTGTGTCTTACTGTTAAGTAAGATCCCATTGTTTGCATTAATGATTGACATAATGTAGCAAAAACCAAACTCCAAACTCCAAAATCATTAAAAGCAAGACCAACACCTACAATTAAATATCCTGTGTAAGAGACAACTTCAATAACAGCAAGTTTTTTAAAAGCCAACTCTCTTTTTAATAAACTTAATGAAGTTGATGATAAACCAACTAGTATAAAGTTGAAAGATAATGCTCTTACAACATCTATAATTTGGTTATTATCTAGCAAAACAACAGAGAAATCTGCAAATAGAAAGGTTAGTAAAAAGAATAATCCACCTAATAAAATGCTTGATGTAAATGCAGATCTTATCTCTAAAACATTTAAGTCTTTTTTCTGGATTATTGCTTGTCCCATGCCCATTTGGGCAAAATACATCCCAAATCTTAATATTACGCCAGCACTAGCAACTATACCAAAACTTGTAGAATCTAATAAATGCCCCATAATTGAGGTATATACAATCTGCAATGCAGAACTATATACTGTCGAAATTGTGCTCCACTTAACCCCTGTGGCAGTTTTCGATGCTAAGTTTTGAGACATAGTGAACCAGTTTTCTTAGATAAAGAATTTAAATAGCAGATGATATGATATAGGAATATGATAGAAACAAGAAAGGGAGAGAAATGGATTAATATCCATTTCTCTTATCTCCGTATCCATATAGAGCTTGAGATAATTTCACATCGTTTAGAACAACACTGATGTTATCTACCTTTTTATTGTTGTATAGGTCATTAATTTCACCTAACAGTTTCTTATTCGTGTAGTTTGACCTGACAACATAAATGCTTGAGTCAACATACTTTTTAAGAATAAAGTATTCGGCTACAAAACCAATTGGAGGAGTATCTATAATAATTTGATCAAACTCTTGCTTCAATTTATCCATTAACTGCTCCATTCTTGCAGAATCAAGAATAATTGTTGGGTTAGGGTTATTTGGCGCATAACCTGCATCTATAACATAAAGGTTTTCTATTTTGGTTGGTTGAATTATATCGTTAATAGTAAAATCACCAATCAAATATCCAGATAAACCTGTTTTATTATTTATATCAAAATACTCTGAGAATTTAGGCTTTCTTAAGTCTCCACAGATAATAATTGTTTTCTTACCTGATTGAGCAAAAGCAGAAGCCAAGTTTACAGAACAGAACGTTTTTCCTTCGCCACTAACTGATGATGTTAAACCAATAGTTTGGATACTCTTAAATCCATTAACTTTACCATTTACACCAGCAGCATTATTTCCATGACCATTTACACCATTTAAAGACGGTCGCATATGCTCAAGGTTAACACGTAAAGATCTAAATGATTCCGCAACTCCAGATCTAGACTTACCTTCAAAAACTAAAGCATTTGATTTTTCGCCTCTTAAGATCATACCCAAATAAGGTATTTTGGTAGAAGTAATTAAATCGTCTTTAGATTTAACACTATCATCAAGATAGTCTTTCAATGTAATTAGTACATATGGAATAGCTAAACCTATAATTAATGCTAATAAATAAGATACTGTAGTTTTTGGTGAAACTGGCTGGCTACCCATCATTCTAGCAGAATCTAATATCTTTACATCAGATGTAGTATTAGTTAATAAGATTTCTGCTTCAGTTTTTTTCTGTAATAGGTTTTGATAAGTAGTCTTATCAAACTCAGAGCTTCTTTGTAATTCTTGTATTCTTCTTTGTTGGAGTGGTATCTTGTTAAATTGAGCTTGGTTAGATGCTAATTGCCTATCAATCTCCTGCTTTTTAATTACTGTAGACTGAATAGCTGTTCTTACCTGCTGTTTTAAAGCCTCCCTTGCGCTATTAATCTGTAAATTAATTCGCTTAATTGATGGGTGTTCCGGACCAACAATTGGCTCCTGCTGTGTTTTTTCACTATTTAACCTAATAATTTCGGTTAACATAGCTTGTACACCACCATCGTTTAAGTTATATGCACTTGCTGCGATACTTTCAGTTAACTCCAGATCACTTTCCAAATATCCTTTTAATCTCTCATACAACTTAAGCGTAACAGCTAATTCATTTTGCTGTTGCTTTAATCTCTGCATCTCAGCTGATAGAGTTGTTGTTGCAAGGTCTGCATTAACAATATCACTTGAAGTCTGGAAATTAGTTAAACCTTGTTCTGATTGTGTTAAATTAAATCTTGCATCATATAGCTGAGTATTAATATACTCTAAAGTATTTTCACCTAACTTCATTTTCTCTAATAAGTCTGTAGTTTTAAAAACCTCCATTAACTTATTAAGAATAGCTATTTCCTTTTTAGGATTACTTCCTGTAACCTCAAGATCTAATATATAGGAATCTCTATCACGCTCTTTAACCTCTAGTCTTTTTATGTAAGTATCAGCTAATCGATCGTAACTATTAAATATAAAATGGACACGCTCTTCTGGAATACCAGCTAGATATTTATCATCAGGAATAATCATGAAGCTTAAATTTTCATGCGTAAATTTCTCTCTTGCATGAATTCGCTCTTTTATTTTAAGCTCAGGCTCAACCCTAACAACCTCATTAAGGCTATAATCATAAATAGGAACATTTTCTGCGTCAACTTCAACTTCGTAAGTAGAATCAGGAAACAACTTCACAAAAATCGGGACTCCTAATGGCTGAGGATCTAAAGAATCTATAACCACCTTAAAAGGGAATTCGCCTGCACCAAATTGTTCATTTTTACCTTTGTCTTCTCCTTTATAATAAGCAGCTTTAAGATTAAGTGCTTCAAAAGTTTTTCTAACCATAGTAAATGAGGTAAGTCTACCCATCTCATCTTTTAAGTTAGTAATATTCTTTTGCTCTGCTCCCATCGCAATCAGTATGTCATTTGCACTTTTAGGTCCATTTTGATTTTGACCTATAATAAGGCTTGATTTAAACTGATAGATTCTTTGTGCAGTTTTATTATGGACAAATGCAAGCAGGAAAGCCACAATAAGAGAACCCACAAAGTAATACCACTTGGATAGTACCCTATTGGCTATGGCTTTTATGTCGATAAATACAGTATCCTGATTTTCCATGATTGAAGATATTTATTTGACAAGTTAATATGTCTTTATTTTTATTTCTGTATTTAATTATTATTGTTTGCTCCTGATATAACATATATAATACTTGCTAAAGCAGTTATACTTCCTATACCAGCAAAAATAGCAGTTAAAACAGGTAAGTTTTTTTGTTTTGTAGCTTGCTCAAGTCTTTCAGCATACAACACATCATTTGGCTGTAAATAGTAGTACGGTAACCTTAACAGGTTTTCTTCTGTAAGATCTATTAATACTGCTTCTGAACCCTTGCTATTTTGTCTAATTAATTTAATCCTCGTTCTATCTGCTGTATCGATAAGATCACCAGCCATACCCAATGCCTCAAAAATATTTGCCTGATTGTTAAACACATAATATGTTCCTGGGTTTTTAACATCTCCCAGTACAGTTACTTTAAAGCTTACAAGCTTAACTGTAACTGTAGCATTCTTTAAATAATTTTTAAGAACTTCTTGAACTCTATAAGTAATATCCTCTATAGTTGAACCTGAAACTTTTAATTTTCCAATTAATGGAAGAGTGATATTCCCATCTGAATCTACCGAGTAACCTTTAATGTAAAAGGTTGCTGCTGGTTGCATTGCTCCTTGTACATTATTGGATTCACGATTAAAAATCTCAGATGCTGCAGGGTCAGCTGGACTCACTATGTCAATTGCCAATACATCATTACTTTGCACAAGGTAATTATTTCGTGTATTGTTATACTGTACTGCAGATTTTGTAGTGATGTTTTCACTTTGTAAGTAGATTAGCTTTTCATTTGGGATGCAAGAAAAGATACAAAAAACTAAAAAAACAAATAATAATTTTCGAGACATGTTTTAATCAAATATAAATTGGATATACAAAATTTGTTCTGAGTTCTACCGTAAAACTACGGTTATAAGAAAGAAAATGCACAAAACGTTAAGTATTATTAACCTGTAAAAGTTTTGAGCTTAATCGATTTAAAAAATTTAGTTAAATAAGTAATGCTACTGGCTGTAAAATTCGGATGTCATAAATTTATTCCAAAGTTAAAAAAATTACAGAACTAAATACTATAGTATAGATGACAGTAGTGTAAATATTAATAAACTTTACATTACAACTACCTATAAAATCAAATATTAAATTCATTAATTAGTACTATAATAACTTACATCTACTTTTTATTTATTTTTAATGAAATAAGTAAACCATTATAATACATTCAATGTTTATTACTTTTGCTTTCTGAACAAATTTTATTCCTCTATAGCTAATTACAAATCATTATTGAGCTTTTTTTTGAAAAAAACATGATAATCAAGAAATATTCTATTAACAATCTACCAAAAGCTTTTTTGTGATTTTTTTCAGAAATATAACATCCAAATTTTCACTGGCTTGAAAAGCAACAAAAAAAGCTGCCAAAACCATGACAGCTCTCCTTACAATATCGCTTGAATTATAGAAACTATTTGGGGCCTCCTTGAAAATTGATTAAGACCAATAAAAAATAAGAGTTGGATAGATAAAGTTCAGCTTTTTTTTGTTTCAAATCTTGGTACCTGCTGTTTTGGACTATTTAAAAAGTACAATACTGTGAGTAATCCTATTGATAAAACTGGAAAATATTGCTTTTGGATAGTATAGACACACTCATCCCATAGGCTTTTCAGCTTTAGGTTTAGGCGGCCTGAAGTAGAGGGGCTTGTTCTGATTTCCTTTTGCTGATCTTAACGGCATTGGCCATCATAACTGCGAAAAAAACGTGTATCATTTCTCGTTTTTCTCCTTTAACCTTGATCTTATTGAGGCCATAAGCTGTTTTATGCACGCCAAAACTTCCCTCCATCACCGTGGCTCTTTGGCTAGAGATGAGACTTCTGAGTTGGCTTTCAGCAGGGTTGTTTACTTTAGGACCTTTCTTTGGAAAGCAGGTAAATATCTTCTTTTCTGTTAAATACTTCCTGTTTTTGTTGGTGGCGTAAATGCGATCTGCTCCTAGTTGATGAAGTGAGCCAAATATCGATCTATGTTTTAAACTACTTAATTTCAGTCTGGTACTTTCATTAAAAGCGCGGAACTCCATGGTATCGATAAAGCAGATACCATCCACCTGAAGCAGGTGTGCCTTCATTCCGAACTCAACCCTTTTAGCTTCTTTACCTCGCACTATCGGCCTAACATAAGCCTTGGGAAGTGATACAATCCTGTTTTTCAATTCTTTAGCTGGATGCTGCTGCAAGAATTGCTGTTGCTCGATTATCTTCTTTATAGTTTTTAGATATGTTCTCTCATGTAAGTGAAGCTGTATTTGTGGATTTTCGTTAAGTAGGCATTGCAGTTGCCCCAATCCTTTGGATAGTAGATATATCAATGACTTTTTACGCTTGCGACCAGCTTTATATGTCTTTTTACGACTACGATCATAAGACATCTGCATGCGCTTTTGATCTATATATTTGGAGCCAGGTCGTTTTACTCCTAATATTTTACAGTATCTGTAAAGCTGCTTTTCAAACACCCATTGGCAGCTCTCCCAGAGCAGCTTAACATCGGTAGGAAAACGAATATAACTCTCATAACAAGTAGCATCCATTAAGAGCACATGCGTATTATGCATGTCTGTTTTCCAGTGTTGGAGTAGTACCTCTTGAAGTTGTTGCCAATCAGTATGGTCCGCCATATACGTCCTGATTCGACTTAAAATGGCCTTATCCTTAATCTTTTGATGATCCTGTAGCAATTTATTGCAAAATAGCTGAAGGCTCCAATCGGTATTAAAGCGTGCTATGAGCTTTTCATCACTCAGGTTTAAATAGGCTTTTAGAAACATTAAGCCAAACATGCCCTGAGGCGAAAACCAGCTAGGAGCACCAGGGCCTTTATTTTTCTTAGGCAGACATGCAGAAAGTTGTTCCCAAGGGATGCTATCATAAACATTACCCAATTTACTACTCTTAAATAAATACCATTTTGGAGTTAAGTAATCTTGTGGTTGGAAAAGCTGTTGATCTCTCATATATTGTAGTGTTAATTGTGATTAGACACTACAATTTAACAAATCAAAAACCCCGAAAAAAGCTTTTATTAGCTAATTGCGGGGTTTTATTTTATACATTAATGCATTTAAAACCTTGATTTTCAATCCCTTTTATTTAAAAGGTAAGGCCTATTTGCTAAACCTTAACTGACTCTGAGGGAATTTCAGATTTTTTCTTAGTCTTCTCCACCAACATACAAACTGTTGCATCACCTGTTACATTCACAACAGTTCTACACATATCTAAAATTCTATCTGGAGCAAGTATTAATGCGATACCTTCAACTGGAATCTTAGCTTGTTCGAGCACAATTACTAGCATTACAATACCTGCTCCTGGCACTGCAGCAGATCCAATAGATGCTAATGTCGCAGTTACTACGATTCCAAGTTGTTGACCAATAGTAAGATCTAAACCATATGCTTGAGCGATAAACACAGCAGCCACACCTTGATACAAACTAGTACCATCCATATTAACTGTTGCTCCAAGTGGTAAAACAAAACTGGCAGTTTCATTAGAAACACCTAGATGCTTCTCTACACGTTCCATGGTTACAGGCAAAGTTGCCGCACTAGAACTAGTTGAAAAAGCCATCATTTGAGCCGGGAATATACCTGAAAAGAAATCTTTGTATTTAAACTTGCCAAATACTCGAACTAACATTGGATAGAATCCAAAAATCATTAATCCAAGACCAAAAACTACTGTTAAACTATATTGAGCCAATACACCTAAAAGCTCTACAGCTCTATCAGGATTATCTCCTGCAATATCTACCAAAAGAGAACATAGCAATGCAAAAACACCAAATGGAGCAAATAACATAATGATGTTTACCATTTGTATAACTATTTCATTCAATCCATCAAACGCCCGCTTTATGGGCTCTACTACAGGAGAATTAACCATTACCATTGCCACCCCAAAAAGTATTGCAAAGAATATTACTTGTAGCATTTTGGCATTATCAGCAAATGAAACAAAGATGTTATCGGTTACTACATCAACCAATGGTTGTAGTGGTCCCTTTCCTTGCACTTCTTTGGCTGAACCTGCTCTCATTTCTGTATCTGAAGCATAGTTAGCACTAAACTCTTTTCGAGTTTCTTCAGTAAAACCTTTACCGGGATTAGTAATGTTTACCAATAATAAACCTAATGTAACAGCAACAATAGTAGTACTGACATATATTAAAACTGTTTTACCTCCCATCGAAGATAGCTGAGAAACATCCGTTAAACTGGTAATTCCCTTTACAAGGGAAAATAACACCAAAGGAACAGCTATTAATTTTAGAGAATTGATAAATATTTTACCGAAGGGCTTAATCCAGTCATTAGAGAATTGTCCCCAACCAGCACTAATCAAAATTAGTCCTACAACTATGCCTAGGACCATTCCAATAATTATCTGCCAGTGTATTGCGATTTTCTTCATTAGGTTAGAATTAATTTTAGGGGTTAATATACCTTTAAATTATATGATGTTCTTTAAAAGAACATATATGCAAAGTAATTAAAATTCTAAAATATAACTTTTTAAATAAAAAATAATAAAAAAGGCAGATCATAAGATCTGCCTTTTTCTATTTTTTATTTCTATTTCTTTATAGAAGCTCTGTAAGTTTATCTTCAAGTGCTTTACCACGAAGGTTTTTTGCGATAATTTTTCCGTCTTTGTCTAGTAGAACCGTCATCGGAATACCTTCGATATTATATAAAGGAACAACTTCTGAATTCCAGAAATTAAGATCAGAAACATGTAACCAAGTTAAACCATCTTTTTCTATAGCTTTATTCCAAGCGTTTTTATCCCTGTCTAGAGAAACACCATAAATCTCGAAGCCTTTGTCTTTAAACTTATTGTAAACCCTTACAACATTTGGGTTTTCTTGTCTACAAGGCCCACACCACGATGCCCAAAAATCTATCAACACATATTTACCTCTTAATGAAGATAAACTAATGTCTTTACCTTCTGGACTTTGCAGTTCAATATCTGGTGCTACCTCGCCTATTGCTGTATTTTTAACAGCATCAATCTTCTTTTTTAGATCAATTACCATTTGCTCTTCTGGGTATTTCTCAAAAAGCTTATTAGAAAGCGCAGTTAAATACTCTGAGTCTTCATCTATATTTAGTTGAGTAGCTGGAAATATTGAAACAATTGAACCATCTGCTTTCTCAATAAATCCTTTAATTTCAGCAACTGCATTTTTCACAAATTCATTATAATCTTCTTCTGCTTGCTCCTTATCTTCTGTCTCAAAATATTTCTGTCTCTGCATATTCATTTGAGTACTTAATTTTTGATCTAATGCTAAATACTCAGTAAGCAAATTTGTATCTGGTGAACCTGTTACTTCATAAATTCCATCAGCACTTGAGCCATCTGCTGTAATTTCAAGTTTATCACCAGGATTTAAAACCAGCATTTTCTCTTGGCTCTCATAAAAGTTAATCAAATAAAAACCTGCTCCGGCTATAGGGAATGTAACTTCAAATGAACCATCGCCACTTACATTTAAAGTATCGAATGGAAATTTCTGATTCTCTTTTATTTGATATAATATAACCTCGCCTTCTTGGGGGTTTTGAATTTTTCCGGATATTGTTGTTGGAGTTCCATTTTCTGCTTCAGGTGCATTAGCTATTCCTTTCTCTCCTTGTGATGAGCATGCAACCACAAGCCCAAACAATACAAAAATTCCTATCTTTAAATATTTCATTTCAATGTTGTTTAATATTCTCTATTATATCCGGCTAACAAAGCCCTGTTATTTAAAATTCAATCTTAGATTATGCCTTTTCTAATTGCTTTCTAATTAGCTCATTGGCTTTCTTAGGGTCTACTTTGCCTTTCCCTGCTTTCATCACCTCACCCATAAACAAACCTATCAGATTCTTTTTACCTTTTTTGTAAGCAGCTACTTTATCTGGAAAGCGAGCTAACACTTCATCGATAATCGGAACAATAAATCCATCATTACTTTCTTGAATAAGATTTAATGATTTTGCCAACTCCTCAGGTTCTTTATCTGGTTCGCTAATAAGCGCTTTAAATAAAGTACCTGTTGCAGTAGTATTACTCACTTTTGCGTCGTCAACTAAGGCAATAAGCTGGGCTATTTTTCCAGCCTCCAATTCAAAATCGGTAATCTCTTTGCCAGAATCATTTAAATAAGACTTAATGGTCGTCATTAACCAGTTAGATGCTGCTTTAAAGTTCTTTGTATGGCTACAAATTTCTTCAAAATACAAGGCTACTTCTTTCTGGTCTGTAAGTACACCTGCATCATACGCTGGTAACTTATATTCTTTAGTGAATTTTTCAAACAGTGCTTTTGGAAGCGGTGGCATTTCAGATGAAATTCTTGCAAGCATTTCATCTGAAACTATAATTGGAGGAAGGTCTGGTTCCGGAAAATATCGGTAATCGTTCAACTCTTCCTTGGTACGCATGCTATAAGTTTTGCCAGTATCAGGATTAAAAGTTCTGGTTTCTGAGATAATTTCTTCACCAGCCTCTAACATTTTTATTTGTCTTATTCTTTCATGCTCTATAGCTTTTTGCACATTACGCATAGAGTTCATATTTTTCACTTCAACCTTTCTACCAAGTTCAGTATCACCTATTTTTCTCACAGAAACGTTGGCATCGCACCTTAGTGAACCTTCTTCCATATTGCCATCAGAGACTTCAAGATATCGCACTAACCTCCTCACTTGCTCCATTACCTGTATAGCTTCTTCGGCATATCTTATATCTGGCTCTGTTACAATTTCAATCAACGGTACACCTGCCCTGTTCAAATCAACCATGGTGTAGGCTGCTCCTTCTAAGTGAATAGATTTACCAGCATCTTCTTCCATATGGATGCGGTTAAGCCTTATTCTAGAAGCTTTTCCTTCATTATTCTCTACATCAAAAAATCCGCCCACACAAATAGGTGCTTTATCTTGCGTGATCTGGAAACCTTTTGGTAAATCTGGATAAAAGTAGTTTTTACGATCGTATATATTATACCTAGTGATTTCACATCCACAGGCAAGTCCCATTTTAATTGAATATTCTAATGCCTTGCCATTGCTCTTAGGTAATGTACCCGGATGAGCCAATGTAATTACACTAATGTTTGTGTTTGGGTCTTCTCCGTAAGCATTTGCATCTGGAGAAAATGCTTTTGTTTTAGTTGATAGTTGTGCGTGTACTTCTAGCCCTACTACCAATTCGTATGTATCAATAATTTCCTGCTTCATCTGAACTCTTCAAAAATTGATTAAGTGGATGACACAAAGCTAATTAAATTGAACCTATTATTAAGAAAGTCGCTATTTCTTTATAGAGTAAAAATTAATTTATTAATCAAAAAATAGTGAATACATCACATCCTATAATCAGATGGAAGAACTCTTAAAGGAACATTTTCCTGTATTTTCAGATGTAGAGTTGAGAAATCAATTACTTAAAAATGCCCAACTAGAAAACTTTGAAACCGGTGATCTTATATTAAAACAAGGCAGTTATATCCATTATATTCCACTTTTAATTAGCGGTTCAGTTAAAGTTGTAAGGGAAGATGAAGAAGGACACGAAATATTTCTTTACTATATAAAACCTGGCGAAAGTTGCGCCCTTTCTTTTTCGGCTTATATGAATCACAGAAAAAGCGAAGTAAAAGCCATTTGCGATGAAGATACGCAGTTAATTCTTATACCATCTCGCATGATTGACGGATGGCTACAAGCCTATCCCTCTTGGCAGCAATTTGCATTACAACTATACGACATCCGTTTTGCCGAATTACTCAATACAGTAGAGAGTGTTGCTTTTAAAAAAATGGATAAACGACTTATTGTGTACCTAAAAGAAAAGCAAAGTCTCCATCAAGCAAACCTATTGCATATTACCCATCATCAGATTGCAACCGATTTGGCAACTTCAAGAGAGGTTATATCAAGGTTATTAAAACAATTAGAAAAGAAAGGCATGATTAAAATCTCCAGAAATTCTATCAAAATAAATGGCTTTATGTAACTAATATCACTCAACTACTGAGGCAACCACCATATTTTTATCATACAAATTTTGTAACTCTAATCTGATAAGAATATGAAAAAGAACATGGGTACTATCGATAAAGTAATAAGAATTGCAATTGCAGCAATAGTTGCTTTGCTATACTTTACAAATGTAATAAGTGGTACTGTTGCAATTATAGCAGGTATACTGGCTACTATATTTTTACTAACCAGTGTAATAAGCTTTTGCCCACTTTATGCACCATTTGGTATATCTACATGTAAAGCCAATAAACAGAAAGCTTAAAAATTAAAATTGCTTAACCTAATCTTTAAAGGTGCAGATAGTTATCTGTGCCTTTTTTATTAAAGTCTATTAAAGATTTTATCAACAAAATCTAAGTACATAATTGCAAAAACATACTTGTATAGTAAGAACTTAAAAAGTTTTCGACGCGTTCTGAGACTTGTTTAACGAAGATTTAAACTAACAGGAAATTTTATTCCTTAATTTTGAATGAATAATTCAATCATTTTTAATAGCGAAAAAAATTAGTGATGAAACAATTAGCGATAGTATTTCTTATTTTATTTTCATTTACTGCCCAAGCACAATTTCTAAAAAATTTACAAAAGGCTGTAACTGATGCTACAGGAGGATCGGTTTCTTTTACCGAAGAAGAAGCAGGCAATGCAATTATAGAAGCACTACAAACAGGTGCTGTAAATGGAGTAGCAGAAGTATCTCAGCTTGACGGTTATTTAGGAAATCCAGAAATTAAAATACCTTTCCCTGAAGAGGTTCAGATGGTTGAAACTCAATTGAGAAAATTAGGAATGGATAAATTAGTTGATGACGCCATTACTTCAATTAATAGAGCTGCTGAAGATGCATCTATAGAAGCAAAAGATATCTTCGTTGGAGCTATTAAACAACTCACTTTTACAGATGCCATAAACATTATTAAAGGTGACGATGATGCAGCTACTCAATATTTACAAAAAACTACTACAGATAGTCTTAAAGTAAAATTTAAACCTATTATAGCTACTTCGCTCGAAAAAGTAGATGCTACAAAATACTGGGGAAATGTAACTACTCAATACAACAAAATTCCTTTTACAAAAGAAGTAAATACCGATTTAGCTGAGTATGTTACAGATGAAGCAATTAATGGTTTATTTATTATGATTGCTAAAGAAGAATTGAAAATTAGAGAAGACCCTGTAGCTCGTACTACAGACATACTTAAGAAAGTATTTGGTAGTGTAGATGACGATGAATAAATCAAATACCTAATCATAAAAAAAATCTCTTCTGAATATTCAGAAGAGATTTTTTTTATGCCACAATGTTATATAAAAGCATTGCGAATAAACTTGCCAAAAGTGTATTTGCGAAATTTACTGTATCATTATTTAACCACTCCCTTTTTTGCAAAGTTGCACCTAATACAGAATCTGTAAAATTCCCAAAAATCCCTGCCAATAAAACAATTAAGGCAGCTAGTAAACGTCCATTTACAATATAAAAATATAGCGATATTAAAACACTACCTACAACTCCTGCAAGTGTTCCTTCTAAACTCACTACACCATCCAGCCCACGTTCGTCTGGTTTTAGGGTAATTATGTTGTAATAATTTTTCCCGAAGTAATTTCCCAATTCGGATGAAAAAGTATCAGAAGCTGCTGAAGCAAATGATGCAGCTAACATCAAATGAAACATATCAAAACTATTAGGATCTGCCCAACACAGTATGCCAAATATTGCAGCAACTCCTGCATTGGCTAATGCATTATTATAAGAGCGCTTACCCTTATTTTTTTCTGCTAATCCTAACTTTTGCTTTTCGCCAATCTTAAAAGCAGATGCAGCAGAACCTGCAATAAAAAATAAAAAGAGGTATCCCATAAGTAGAAAACCTCCTCCTAAAAAAAGACAAAATGCCAACAAACCACCGGTTAAACCTCCTGGAACATCGATTTTGCCAGATAAAACACTTAATACTGCAAATAATATTACTACCAGAACACCCAGCAAAAAATTGGATGGTAAAGCTGGTAATACATAGGCCAAGTTGCTAAAAAATGATTGAAATAAACTCAAAAAACATTATAGTTTAGTCTTCACTTGCAATATAAAAGCTTTCTGTTGTTGATTTTAAAACTTCAAAATCTTTTTTAAGACAAGCCAGTTTTTCCATTTCTGTTTGATGGTCTTCTTCAACTATTTTTCCATTTTCTGCTTCTTCGCTAAGAAAGACTTCGTGTAGATGAATCATATAGCGTAATTCATCAATTTGATAAAAAAACTCTAACACTTCTCTACGGAGGTTATTTACTGGTTTTTCTTTTTCTGTTGTAAAATATAAAGCAGCCAAATAAGCCAATTTATCCTGATACAGTTTTAATTCATCTTGCATTGTGTTTAGCTCAACAAGCCAATTTTTATGCTCATTGTTGCAAAATTTCATTTTTATGGTTGCCATGACACGACTAGGATATAAATTAATACAATACTCCTACTAAGAGATTATGTTTATTATGATTGCAGTCAGCCGATTAATTGATTAATCTTGTTTAGTTTAATTAAAGAAATCTTGAATATGAAAGATAGTGTGGTTAACAAATTAGCCAGTGCATTAGCAAAAACCCGTACATCGCATAACAATGGAGAAAAGATTATCTTATTAAAAAATGAAGAGACTGAATCTTTACTTACTCAAACTGCGATAGGCATTTTACAACCTGGAGAAACTGTAGAACCACATGTTCATTCAGATATGGAAGAATTCTTTTATTTTTTGGAAGGTAAAGGATCCTATATTATAGATAACAAAACATATACTTTACAAGCTACGTCGTTCATTAAAATTCCTATTGGAAAAATTCATGAACTAAAAGCCGAAGGTAATGTTCCGCTTAAGTTTATTTATTGGGGAATAGCTGTAGAATAACAAAAAAAGGTGGCTTAAAAAAGCCACCGAGTATATTATTAAGCTTCTTTAGATTTTGCACTCTTAAGAGCTCTTGGTATTTCAATTGAGCCAATGGTTACCATTGGGTTATTTAAGATTGTAAAGTTATCTTGTTTTATACTAGAAACTTTTACAGACTTACCCAATTCAAGTCCTTCAATACTAACTTCGATAGATTGAGGCATATCAGCCGGTAAAGCTTTTACAGTCAATTTACGAGTCTTAGTAACTAATTTACCCCCTTTTAAAAGACCAGGAGAACTACCTTTGAAAGATACTGGAATGTCCATTTTAACTGGCACATCGTCATATAAACGAAGGAAATCTACATGAAGAATTACTTCACTTACTGGGTGGAAAGTAATATCTTGAAGAATACACTTGTATTCAGTTCCTTCAATATCCATTACTACCATTTTAACATCAGGAGTATAAACTAACTCTCTGAAAAGAATCATAGGAACGTAAAAGTGGATTGGTTCGTCATGACCACCATACAATACACATGGAGCGTATCCTTCTGTTCTTAAATCTTTTGAGGCTTTTCTACCAAGATCTTTTCTGTAGTAGCCTACCATGTCTAGATATTCCATCTTGCAGCGTTTTAAGGTTTGTTATACAATACCGGTACTCAGTCGCTATCTTCATCCCGGTTTTAAATTAAATCAGGCTTATTTATGCTAAGCCTTCCGAATTTCGGAGTGCAAAAGTAATTATTTTATATGAAAATACATTCATTCATTAAAAATTTATTACTGCTAACTCCGAATATTTTTTACCTAATAAAAAACAGCCTATTCTACATTGCAAGCATTGCTTTTTCTTACAATAAATATTTAACAATTCCAGATAAGCCTGAGACTCATAAGCATTACTAACTTTGGTATTAGCTTGTTTCCAATGTTTGATAATGTGATTATCTTCAGCAGGTAGATTCAGCAACAAATCAAAAATTATTTGTACGCTTTCTGGCTTATCTAAATATCTAGATCTGGCAAATAACAAAGGAGCAACTACATTTATAATTAATAATTCTCTAGAAAGCTTACCAATCGCAGGCACTCCCCTCTCCAAGATTTTATCAAAATGGTAATGCTTTTGCCAATAAGCCGACTGTTTTATATGAAATAGCTCAATAATTTCTAGCGGGTTTGATTGATTAGTGAGCATATCGAATATTTTTCTAAACTTAAACAGCATTGCTGCTGCCTGAGCAATTCTAACTGTGGGGAAATTTGCTGGTCTTAAACGCATAAACTGCCACTCCTTTACTTGTAGCTTTTTAGCACTCAGATTGAATTTTGCAGATAAGTAATTATACTCTTTCTTAAGTTTAATAAAGTAATTATCATTTAATTCTGCATCTAAAAAACCTGCCTGCCCAAAAAGCAATGCTTCTATCTGGAATAACTGATTGTGTTTTTTTATGATATGATGAGGGATAGCCTTTGCTAATTGCAAAAAATTCTCATTGTTAGTTTTAAAGCCCATCTTCTGCATTAATAATTGATATGCCGTTTCTTCCCAATCAGTTTTATTACTAGCTAGTAATTGTAAAACTGCATCTGCTTTTTTCTCTAAGCGCTCTACCAGCACTTTCTCCAACATAAAGTTTCTGTAAATTTCTGGCACTTTAAAAAAATCACTCGCACATGAGATTACATTATCACTCTCTAACATTTGGTTGTATCTACTTACCAAATTTTCATTTACCAAAGGCTTTAATTCAAGTATGGGTAATTCAACTTCAGCTTTAGTGGCTGCTTTTTTTCCTTTATCTAACCATACTACATGTAAAATTACATTATTATAAGCAGCATCTAAATGGTGTTTGTGTGCGTGCCAGTCAGAAGAGTTTATATGAATTTCTACATTGCCTGCCCAAATAATATTTCCAATTTTAATTTTGGCATTGCTAAAATCAGGGCCTGCATGCAAATTATGTTGTCCGGCAGCTAATATTTCTATTTCTAAACCACAAGTAGTTTTTAAGCCAGAAGGGTTAAAGTATTGGAGTTTCCAGATGTAATGTAAAAAAGCTTCCTGCATATTTTCCCATTTTCATTTCAAATTAAAATGAATTAAATGCTAAATTATTGGCATTTTATATATTTAAACTGAAAGTCTAAAAGAGCAAATAGCACTACACTGAATTAATAATTCACCTATATTGTTTTGTATTCTTAATTGGGGATTATTGCAATTAGAACTATATTTCTACAAATAATTAGCAATTTATCGGCTCACATCAAGCACTTACAAATTAGCTTTGCTTGCTGATAAAATCATTCTGTTATTCCACTTAATTATTTGAGTAAAGCAATGCCAACTTTCGCATCAGATATGGTTCAAAAGATAAAAAAACTGAAAGAGTTTGAATACTGGCCATTTGGAGTATTCTACATTCCATTATATTTCTATGGCTTTTACTTGGCCTTCAAATCCAGATCTTTTATGTATTTCTCTACCACCAACCCCGGCATGAAATACGGTGGTGTTATCGGAGAGTCTAAAATAAGTGTATTAGATAGAATTGATGCTAAGTACCTTCCCAAAACTATATTTATTAATTCTGGCTCACAGTTTAACGATATCCAATTCCTTATTAAAGAAAAAGGACTCGAGCTTCCTTTAATAGTAAAACCAAACATTGGCGAAAGAGGTAAAGGCGTAGAAAAGATTGAAAATATAGAAAGTCTTAAAGATTATTTAGACCAAAACAAAGAAGATATTATTCTACAGGAATTTATCGATTACCCTGTAGAACTTGGCATATTGTATTACAGACACCCAAATGAAGCTACAGGACATATAAGTTCTGTGGTAATGAAAGAATTTCTTGAAATTGAAGGCAATGGGCATGCTACTTTATTAGAACTAATTGATTCAAAACCAAGAGCCATCGGCAGAAGAGAATATTTATTGAATAAATATGCCCACCAACTCAACGATATTTTGCCAAATGGAGAAAGAATAAGATTGGAGCCAATTGGTAATCACTGTAGAGGAACAAAATTTTTAAATGGTAACCATTTAATAAATAGCCAGCTAGAGTCTGTTTTTGATCAAATTGCTAAAAATATTAAAGGATATAACTATGGCCGATTTGATCTTAAAGTAAAAAGTTTAGAAGATTTATACCTTGGAAAAAACATAAAAATATTAGAGTTAAATGGAGTAAGTTCTGAACCAGCCCATGTATACGACCCAAATATGAAACTACTAAATGCTTATAAAGATGTATTTAAACATGCTTCAATAATTCAACAAATAGGCTATGCAAACCATAAAAAAGGGGTTTCTTATTCTCCTCTTTACACCTTTGTAAAAGAGTTAATTTCATTTTTAAACACTCCTAAAAAAGATATTACTGAAGAAGATACCACTCAATTTGAGATGGAAAAGCTTGCCTGACCTAGAATAATTGAAATTAAAAAAGCAAGTTTTCTTTATTTTTCAGGTTGTCAGCTTCTACTTGTAAAAGGTGCTCAATACCTTGCAAGTTTCTTAAAATATCAGCTATGTATTCGGAGGTTAATTCCTCTGAAAAATCTTCTACTATTAAAAAATAATCATACTGATTTAGCTCTGGTAGTAAAAATCCACCGGGGTTTTCCATATCAGATACAGATTTATTTTTAATTAATCGCACAGAAAGATGGTCAGTTTTGTATAAATAATTGATAAAATACATATCAAACTCCTTATCAAAGTTTAAGCAGATATCAACAGTTCTGATAAGGCTAAAACCGAAAATACGGTTAATTTCCCATGCAAGCTTGTGTGGTTTCTTGCTACTTAGGAGGGCTATCAGTTCAAAAGAAAAATCGTAAGGAACGTTTAAACGTGCCATTGTCATAAAAAATTTAAAAATTACAAGATTTTATAGCATGATTTCAACAGGAAATTTCCAATTCAAATTTTGTGATTAAATCATTAAATGTATTTATTTGCAACTTATTACTAAAATAAATTTTGTAGGATCATGTCAGAAATTGCAGAAAAAGTAAAGAAAATCATAATCGAAAAGTTGGGAGTTGAAGAGTCTGAAGTTACTCCAGAAGCTAGTTTTACTAATGACTTAGGAGCTGATTCTTTAGATACTGTAGAGTTGATTATGGAATTTGAAAAAGAGTTTAACATCTCAATACCTGACGACCAGGCTGAAAGCATTACCTCTGTCGGACAAGCTATTAGCTATCTGGAAGAAAACGCAAGCTAAATCGCTGGTTTTTTCAAGACATTTTAGACCTGCAGGTATATTGTAACATTTTTGATATTACCTGTCAGGTCTGATTTTTTTAAGCAAGACAGGCAAATTGTCTGTATTTAAGAAATAACTTAGCTTTACACTTCTAAACAATTTGGTTATTTCAAGTTTGACCGCTGAAAATCATAATTTTTTATGGAACTTAAAAGAGTAGTCGTTACCGGACTCGGAGCCCTTACACCAATAGGAAACACACTTGAAGAGTATTGGGAAGGCTTGGAAAAAGGTGTGAGCGGAGCCGCACCTATCACAAAATTTGATACTGAAAACTTCAAAACCAAATTTGCTTGTGAGATAAAAGACTTCAAAATTGAAGATCATATCCACAGAAAAGAGGCTAGAAAAATGGATCCATTTACCCAGTATGCTGTAATAGTTGCTGAGGAAGCGGTGAAAAACTCAGGCCTTGATCTAGAAGCAATTAATCTTGACAGAGCAGGTGTAATCTGGGGATCGGGTATTGGAGGTTTAAGAACTTTCCATGATGAAGTTAGTGGTTTTGCCACCGGAAACGGAACTCCAAGGTTCAACCCATTCTTTATTCCAAAAATGATTGCCGACTTAAGTGCCGGACATATTTCTATCAACTTTGGATTTAGAGGACCAAACTTTGTAACGGTTTCTGCTTGTGCATCTTCAACAAATGCAATGGTTGATGCTTTTAACTACATCCGTTTAGGTAAAGCTGATATTTTAATATCTGGTGGTTCTGAAGCTGCAGTTGTTGAATCTGGTATTGGTGGATTTAACGCGCTTAAAGCACTTTCAGAAAGAAACGACAGTCCTGAAACAGCATCAAGACCATTTGATAAAGAAAGAGATGGTTTTGTATTAGGTGAAGGTGCTGGCGCATTAATTTTAGAAGAACTTGAGCATGCAAAAGCTCGTGGCGCTAAAATTTATGCAGAAGTAATCGGTGGCGGTATGTCTGCTGATGCTCACCACATTACTGCACCACACCCAGAAGGTATAGGCGCTAAAATGGTAATGGTAAATGCTCTTTCAGATGCTGGTATTTCACCAGATGAGGTAGATTATATTAATGTTCATGGTACTTCTACTCCACTTGGCGATATTAGTGAAGTAAAAGCTATTGAAACTGTATTTGGTGAACACGCTTACAAATTAAACATCAGTTCTACCAAATCTATGACTGGCCACTTATTGGGTGCTGCCGGAGCGATTGAAGCAATCGCATCGATTTTTGCTATTGAAAAGCAAACAATCCCTCCAACTATCAATCATTTTAATGATGATGATACATTTAACCCTAATTTGAACTTTACTTTTAATAAGGCTCAGAAAAGGGAAGTTAAAACAGTATTAAGTAATACTTTTGGCTTCGGAGGACATAATTGTTCTATCTTGCTGCGCAAATATGACAACTAGTGAACCTTATAAAATACTTTAGATATTGGACAGGTTATTATTCGAAAAAGGATAAAGAAATTATCCGGGCAGTTCGTACAATTGTTGGCACTACACCTTTAAATGTAGAGCTATATAAATTGGCAATGAAACATACTTCTATTGCCAAAGTCAACGAGAAAGGATTAAAAGAATCTAATGAAAGGCTCGAATATTTAGGAGATGCTATTCTCGGTGCTGTAGTAGCTGAGTATCTTTTCAAAAAATACCCTTATAAAGAAGAGGGGTTTCTCACTGAAATTCGCTCTAGAATTGTAAACCGTGAATCGCTTAACAGGCTAGCTAACAAAATAGGACTTAGCACGCTTGTTGAGTTCGATGGCAAAAAGAAAAGTAGTGCTACACACAAATCTTTATTCGGTGATGCACTTGAGGCCTTTATCGGAGCTGTATATCTCGATAAAGGCTTTAAGTTTTGCAAAACTTTTATTATTCGAAAGCTCATTATCCCCCATTACGATCTTACTGAGATCATAGAAACAACCAATAATTTTAAAAGTACCATTATCGAATGGTGTCAGAAATACAACAGGCAAATCAATTTTAGTGTAATTGAAGAAGTTGGAGCCAAACACAAAAAGCAGTTTAAAGTAAAACTGACAATCGATAATGAAGATGTTTCTGAAGGTTTTGGCTTGAGTAAAAAGAAAGCTGAACAAGATGCTGCTCGAAAAGCTTGTGAGTTTTTAGGCGTGATATAAATCCAAAGAAACTGGCTAAAAATAGCTTTTTTCACCAACAATCAACCGAACACTTTGTTAGGGTTTTAATATGAAAGATAGACTCAACACAAGCTATCTTTCATTTAATATTTTGACTGAATCAATTCCGTACTGATGGTAGCAATTTATATATTTCTGATTGTAGGTACTTTTTTGTTGATGGAAGGAGCCGCTTGGTTTACTCACAAGTATATTATGCATGGTATTTTATGGACTTGGCATCGCTCACACCATACACACCACCATCACACTCTAGAACGAAATGATTTATTTGCCCTCGTGTTCAGTATTCCAGCAATTATCACCATTGTTATAGGCTTCGAAATAGCTCCATTGTGGTTTTTAGCACCAATTGGTTTTGGCATTACAGCCTACGGAATTTTCTACTTTGTTTTTCATGATGTAATCGTACACAGAAGAATTAAAATAAACTTTAAGGCAAATAATTCTTATCTAAAAAGAATAATGAATGCCCATTATGTACATCACAAAGTACATACAAAAGAAGGTGCCGAAGCATTTGGCTTTTTATATGCTCCCAAAAAGTACAAGAAAGAAGATTTATTGAAAAAGGTAAAACACTGAAATTCAGTCCATTTACAAGCCATATTTTTGTAATCTTCTGTAAAGTGTAGTTCTACCCACACCAAGCTCTTTGGCTACCTTGGTCATGTTCCCTTTGTGCTTATCGATGAGTTTTACAATGGCTTGTTTTTCCATCTCTTCTAGGTTTAAACTCTCCAAAGTATTCGTATTAGAGCTTTGATGTATTCCTCGCAGTTTTAAAGCTTCAGCTTCAATAACTTCACTATCTGATAGAATGACAGCTCTTTCTAGTACTTGTTCCAACTCTCTAATATTGCCAGGCCAAGAGTGCTTTTTTAAACTTATAGATGCTTCTTGGCTCAGCTTAAGCTCTTTTTTAGCATACTTATTTTCTAGTTTTTGCAGAATATGAGAAGTTAGCAAAGGAATATCTTCTACTCGCTCTCTTAATGGCGGCAAAACAATTTCAACAGTATTGATCCTAAAAAACAAATCTCTCCTAAAAGCAGGCATGCCATCTCTACTTTGTTCCATCATTTCTTCGAGTGGCATATTAGTGGCACTAATCAATCTAAAATCTATGGATCGCTCTTCCATCTCTCCTATCCTTACAATTCTTTTACTCTGTACCACAGTTAACAATTTGGCTTGCAACATTGGTGGTAAGTTGCCAATTTCATCTAAAAACAATGTACCTCCATCAGCCATCTCAATCATGCCTTTTTTCATCTCTCCAGCATCTGTGTAGGCTCCTTTTGCATGCCCAAACAACTCGGCTTCGAACAAACTGGCAGGCAAAGAGCCCAAATCTATTTGTACAAAAGGTTTATGAGTTCGCTGAGATAAACGATGGATTTCTTTAGCCAATAAGCCTTTTCCTGTTCCATTTTCTCCAAGAATCAAAACACTACTTTCAGTTGCAGCCACTTTTTCAACCAACTTCATTATCTCCTGCATCGCTGTGGACAGAAACACCAATCGACTTTGTGTTTCTGTTTCACTTACTTCTTCTATTTGAGCTACCTCTAACTTTTGTTTATTTGCCAATGCTTTATTGATGCGAGATATCAGTTTAACTGGTTCCCAAGGTTTCATCACAAAATCGCAAGCTCCTTTTTGCATAGAGCTTACTGCCAAATCAATATCTCCAAAAGCAGTACACATAATCACCTGCACTTCTGGGTATATCTCTTTTATCTGCTCTAGCAAACTCAAGCCTTGCTTACCAGAAGTTGCCCCTTTTGTAAAATTCATGTCTAGCAAAACAACATCAACATCATTTTTGCCCAAAAAAGAAAAAGCTGCTTCTGACTTTTGTACAGTATGCACTTCTGCAAAATCATCTTCTAAAATGAGGCTTGCAGTAAATAAAACATCACTGTCGTTGTCCACTACTAGTATAATACCTTCTGTATCTTGCATGTCTGATTCGAAACACTGTTTCAGATTGGAACAGTCCATGTTTCCCGATGAAACACTTTGTTTAAAAAATTTTGATTAATTTAAAATTATACAACTGATTATCAATCACTTAAACATTAAAGTACATTAGTTGAAACAGTTGAGGTAAAATTGCTTTTTACAGCTGCATTCAATTTATCAAATATGCACGAAATTATAAAAACAGAATCAATAAGTAGAATTTACAAAACTACCGAAATTGAAACCACCGCTTTAAAACAAGTTTCATTTTCTGTAAATGAAGGAGAATTTGTAGCCATTATGGGACCTTCGGGTTGTGGCAAGTCTACTTTGCTAAACATGCTGGGCTTAATAGATCAATCTGATTCAGGTAAATATTTTTTTAAGGGAAAAGATATTAGCCATTTAGGAGAAAAACAAAAGGCCGATATGAGAAAGGAAAACCTCGGCTTTATTTTCCAGAGTTTTAATCTGATTGATGAGCTTAATGTATACGACAATGTAGAACTGCCATTGATATATACCAAATTAAGCAGCAAAGAAAGAAAAGAAAAAATTAACCATGTGCTTTCTCAGTTGGATATTATCCACAGAGCAACACATTACCCACAGCAACTTTCTGGCGGTCAGCAACAAAGAGTTGCCATAGCCAGAGCTATTGTAAACGATCCGGCAATAATACTCGCCGATGAGCCTACAGGGAATCTAGACAGTGCAAATGGCACCGAAGTAATGAAGGTTTTGTCTGATTTAAATGGCAAAGGAGCTACCATTGTAATGGTTACCCACTCTATGCACGATGCTGCATACAGCAATAGAAAAGTCCACCTGTTCGATGGTCAGATTATAAAAGAAGATATACTAAAACAAATGAGTCATGTTTAAGAACTACCTAAAAGTTGCATTTAAAAACTTGCTGAGTAACAAAATATTCAGCCTTATAAATATTCTAGGATTAACAGTAGGTATGGCTGCCTGTATTCTCATTATTCTATATGTGCAGGATGAATTGAGTTTCGATAAATTTAACTCAAAAGCAGATAGAATCTACAGAGTTTACATGGAATACAAAAACCAAGAAGGTGAGTTTGTTGGTAGCACAGTTACACCTTATGTTCTTGGGCCTACACTAGAATCTGTTTACGATGGCCAACTTGAAGAAGTAGTTCGAATTGGCAGATCTGGCACTTTTCAAATGGAGTTTGATGAAAAGGAATTTACTGTAGAAAACATCGCTATTTGCGACCCAAATATATTTAGGGTTTTTGATTACAAATTGATTCATGGCGACCCTGATAAAGTTCTTACAGAGCCGACTCAAATGGTAATTAATGAGTCTACAGCAAAAAGACTATTCGGCAACAAAAACCCAATTGGTAAAACAGTAACCGTAGACCATACATATGAGATTAAGATTTCGGGTGTGATGGAAGATATTCCAACAAACTCTCATGCACATTACAGTGCCTTTGTCTCCATGAAAACCGGTGACTATATCTACTCTGATAGGGTAAAAACACAATGGGGAGAAGGCTCACAAACAACTTACGTCTTGTTAGAAGACAATTACGATATTGCTTCTTTTAACGCTTCTACCGAAGACTTTATAGAAAACCACACATTTGGTGAAGGTGCATCAGACTTTGTGCGTCTTATGTCTCAAAACCTGCTTGATATCCATCTTCACTCTCATTTAAGAGGTGAGCTAGAACCTAATGGAAGTATAGAAAATGTATATATCTTTTCAATTGTAGCAATATTTATTCTACTCATTGCCTGTATCAATTACATGAATCTTTCCACAGCTCGCTCAGCAGAGAGATCGAAAGAGGTAGGTTTACGTAAAGTAGCTGGCGCTTACAGAAGCCAGATTATTTTACAGTTTTTAGGTGAATCGGTTATTATATCTGTGTTTTCACTTGTATTAGCTTTATTGGTTGCGGAAATCTCGATGCCATTTTTTAATGAACTAGCTGGAAAGACATTAGTACTTGATTTTGTAAAAGACTTACCAATTATTGCCACTTTCATTATTCTGGCTCTAGTTACAGGAATTATAGCAGGCAGTTACCCAGCATTTTTCCTTTCGGCATTTAAGCCAGCAGCTGTTTTAAAGGGCAACAAAGGTACTTCAAACGGAGGTTCTGTAGCACTAAGAAAAGGCTTGGTAATAACTCAGTTTAGCCTTTCAATCATTTTGATTATTGGTACAATCGTAATTTCAGATCAACTTAGTTTCTTGAGAAATAAAGACTTGGGAATTACTACCGATGACATTTTGATTGTAAGTGTACCCGACACAAACTTTGTAAAACAATACGATGCAATTAAAAGAGAAATTCTGGCAAGTCCTTCGGTAACTGCGATGACCTCTACCAACAAAAGAATGACTCGCAACCTAACTAGCAATCTTGGCTACAAAATACAAGATGCCATTGCTAACCCACAAGGTGGCGAAACCTATTCTTTAACCACTGTAACCAGTGATGCAGACTTTTTTAATCTATATGATGTAGAGGTAATTATGGGTAGAAATTTCTCCGAAGACATTCCGAGTGATTTAGACCATGCTTTCATTATTAATAAATCGGCGATGGAAATGCTCGGTTTAAAAGACCCAATTGGCAAAGAGGTAGAAGGGATTACTTTCGAATATACCATTATGGATTTTGTGCCGAAGAAAGGAAAAATTATTGGTGTTGTTGATGACTTCCACTTCGAATCTTTAGATTATACTATTTCACCAGTTATGTTTCAGCTATCTAACCAATGGTTAAACTGGATGTCTTTTAAACTAGATCCTAATAATCCACAAGAAGGTATTGCCCATATCGAAAAGATTCACAAGAAATACTCTCCTGAAGCTCCATTTAATTTTACTTTTTTAGATGAAGATATTAATCAGCTTTACCAAAGCCAAGAGAAAGTAATGAATCTGTTTGTATGCTTTGCAGTGCTTGCCATTATTATTGCTTGCTTGGGCATTTTCGGTCTGGCTTCTTTCACTGCTGAAAAACGCACCAAAGAAATTGGAATTAGAAAAGTTCTGGGAGCTTCTACCAGTGGCCTTACTTTAATGATCACCAGAGACTTTTTACTGTTGGTAATGGTATCTTCTCTTATAGCTTGGCCAGTTGCTTGGTACTTTATGGATAATTGGTTAGCCGATTTCAATTATCGCATAGATTTAAGTGTAGGAGTTTTTATTATTGCCAGTGGTACTGCCGTTATAATTGCCTTATTTACAGTAAGTTCTCAGGCTATTAAAGCTGCACTTACTAACCCAGTAAAAGCGCTCAAGTACGAATAAAAATCTTGTAATCTCAACAAAAGATCAGCTATTATTTATATAGTTGATCTTTTTTATTAAAATGTAATAAGTCGAATATTGAACTTTTGCAGAAATCAAATGATCTACCTAAATTATGACAGGAAAATCAATTGCCATGTCGATAGATCATATAAAAACTTTTATTGCTTCTGGTAATCTAAAAAAAGCAATAGATGAGTTACTCAATATTACACAAAATACAGAAATCCATAATAAAATTATCTTGCAATCTGCCAGATTAAGCAATCTAAGGAAAGAAGAACGGATGGGTATTATTTCTGAAAGTAACTCTCAGCAAACAAGAGCTCAAATAACTTATGCTATTTTAGAATACCTAAGTGAAATAAGTTATGATGAAAATGCAAACTCAGCTAATAAGTTTGCAGAGTTACCAACTGTATTTATCTCTTACAACCACAAAGACATAGAAATTGCTGAGAGGGTTAAACAAAAACTAGAAATTACCGGAATAAGTGTTGCGATAGATTCTGAAAGCATGCACGCTGGTGAAGATATTAAGTTATTTATCGAGAGATGTATTAGAGAAAATGACATTACTCTTTCGCTGGTTTCTAATAATAGCTTAATCTCTGCTTGGGTTGCCATGGAAACAATACTCACAACTACAGGAGAAGTAATCGCAAACAAAAAATTTATCCCTTGTTCTATTGATCAAGATTTTTTTAATAGAAGTTTTACAGATGAAGTACTAGATATTATTGAACATGAAATTGCAGATATAGATAACACCATACAAAAGCGAAGAACTAAACAAAGAGGTATAGAAGACTTACAAAACGAGTTATCTCGATACATCCAATTAAAAAATAACTTACCAGAAATTATTCGAAGACTTAAAGAATCTCTCACAACAGATATTAGTGGCGAAAATTTCGATACAGGAATGCTCAAAATAATATCTACTATCTTACAAAGATAATATTTGTCCTTATATCATTTTTTCAAAAAATAAGAATCATTTTTATCGCTTGCGATTTACTCTTAGTAGATATATATTCGCGTTGAAGGTTCAGTAAACTTAAGCATTTTATATCTAGCCATAAACCATGTTTGAATTCAACTGGCCCTTCTTTTTTAAGTATTCAGTGTAAACAATAGCCTTTTGTGAAGTTGGAATAAATGGAAGTTAGAGGCTCCTCCATTAAAGCAACTTAATTATAAGCTTTAATTTTAATCCAATCAAATAAGTGGGAGTTGGTATTTAACCTGCAGAATTAAAGATAAATACCAGTTGTACATTTCATATTCAAAATAGTATTTTACTTTATACTCGTACTAAACAAAAAACCTGACGATATATATCATCAGGTTTTTTCATGTTAAAGTCAACTTATCAAATATTATGTATATTCAATGATGTATTTGTTTGTTAGTTTTCTTCTGTTGTTAATACGGGAAGAGGTTGGTAACCACCACCCAATGAGCGGTACAATGTAATTACCGCATTTAGCTGGTTGTATTTATTACTTATTAAATCTAACTCGGTATTTAATGCACTATCTTTTGCTGTAAGTACTTCCAAATAGTTTACCAAACCATATTGGAGTAACTCATCTGAGTAATCAGCAGCATTTTTTAATGCTTCGAGTTGATTGTTTCTTATTATTAGTTTTTCTGTTTCGTTTTTATAAGTCGCCAAAGCATCAGACACTTCCTTGCCTGCATTTAACAATGTTTGCTCATATTGTAAATAAGCTGTTTGCTGATTAGCCTGAGCAACTTCGTAGTTTGTTCTTATCTGTCTTTTGTTTAGAATTGGTTGAGTAATACCTGTTATTAAAGTAGAAAAGATAGAGTTGGCACTAAACCAGTTTCTGAGTTCTAAACTTTGCAAACCAACAGAAGCTGAAATAGTAAGCGATGGATAGAAATTACTCTTTGCAATATTGGTATTTTCAAAAGCTTGTCTAAAATTAAACTCGGCACTTACTACATCTGGTCTGCGACTTAGCAATAAAGCAGGCACTCCGGGGGTAACCTCTGCATCAATAGTTTGTGCCTCAAAGCTTCCTCTGTTTATTTCACCTGGAGCTTCGCCCAATAAGATACTTAATGTATTTTCAAGAATTTTGATATTGTACTTTAAGTCTTGAATAATAATCTCTGTACCGTATTGCTGTGCTTCTGTTTGCTTTACAGCTACCTCATTTACACTACCAGACTCTTTAAGAGAATGAATTACTTCAACACTTGAAACTCTGTTTTCTAATGTAGATTCAGCTACTTTAAGCTGTGCATCAGCCGCCAAAATCTGATAGTAAATTGAAGCTATGTTAGCAACCAATTCAGTTTGAATAGCTTGTTGGGCTGCCACTGTACCTAAATAAGCAGCTATAGCCGAACGTTTTGTACTTCTAATTTTACCCCAAATATCAGCCTCCCACGAAGCATTTGCTGTTAATTCAAACTGATCTAAAGAACCAGTAAATAACCTACCAAACTGACTGTTTTGTGAATAAGTCTGGTGTGTCCAAGTTGGGCCTATATCTAAAGTTGGCAAATAAGACTCTTTACCTTGCAACATATTAGATTCAGCGGCTTTTAGAGTTTGCAATGCGATAAGCATATCGTAATTATTCTCTAAACCACTACGAATATAACCTTGTAAAACAGGGTCTGTAAAAAGCTTGTCCCACGACATAGAAGCCAAAGAATTACTATCTAGGTCTAAATCTGTGCGGTACAAGTTCTCGGTACTTAACTCCGGTTTCTGATAGTTTTTTGCCACAAAACAAGATTGCACCAGAAAACTAACCACCACCGGAATCGCTAATTGATATATTTTTAGTTTTTTCATTCGGTTTGAAATTTTTAATCAGGACTCTACTTTTTCCAATTCTGGTTTTTTCATATCTGGTTTACCTACCATTGATTCGTGCAGTTTTTGGAAGATCACAAACAAGACGGGGATGATAAATACACCAAACAAGGTTCCAATCAACATACCACCAACAGCACCCATACCGATTGAACGGTTACCAACAGCACCAACACCTGAAGCAAAAGCTAATGGAACCAGACCTAATATAAATGCGAATGAAGTCATTAGAATAGGTCTTAATCTCGCCTTGGCACCTTCTATAGCAGCATCAAATAATGTATATCCATGATGCCTTCTTTGCAGTGCAAACTCTACTATTAGAATCGCGTTTTTAGCAAGCAAACCAATAAGCATAATAAGTGCTACTTGAAAATAGATGTTGTTTTCTAAGCCGGCAAAATTCACAAAAGTGATCGCTCCTGCTACACCAATTGGCAGTGAAAGCAATATAGAAAATGGAAGAATATAACTTTCGTACTGTGCAGAAAGCAGGAAGTAAACGAAAATTAAACTTAACAAGAACACGTACATAGACTGGTTACCCGATGAAATCTCTTCTCTTGTTAAACCAGTAAACTCAAAATCGTATGAACTAGGTAATTGCGTTGCAGCAACTTCGCGAATGGCCGTAATGGCATCGCCAGTACTATAACCTGCATTTGCTTTACCTGTAATGTTAATTGATTTTAAGAGGTTGTAACGAGAAACATATTCAGGTCCGTAAATTCTTTCGATACTTACAAACTGGCTAACAGCCACAGTTTCGTCATTACCGTTTCTTACAAATATATTATCTAGCGACTCGGCAGTATTTCTATCTTCTGGTTTTGCCTGAATCATTACCCTAAACTGCTTACCAAACTTGGTGAAATCTGTAGTGTATAATCCTCCGTAATACCCTTGCAAAGCATTAAAAATATCACTTAAACTCAAACCAGCATCTTTTACTTTCTCTAAGTTTACATCAAGTCTGTATTGAGGGAAACTCGGGTTAAAGTTTGTTGTAGCATACTGAATTTCAGGTCTTTGATTTAAAGCTTGCAAAAATTTACCAGAAACCTGACTCATATTTGACCAGCTATCATCTGCTTCAGATAATAATTTCATTTCGAAACCATCACTACTACCAAAACCACGAATACTTGGAGGAGTAAAGAATAAGAATCTGGCTTCTTTGATAGCAGCCGTTTTTTGGAACAATTGCCCTACAACTGCATCTACCGACTGACCAGGCTCTGTTCGCTCATCCCAACCTTTCAATTTAACAATCGAAAGACTGTATGAACTACCTCTAACACCATTTAAAAGACTAAATCCAACTACGTTCATCCTAGAATCTATAATATCCATTGTCTGGTAAATAGAATCTAGTTTGTCAACTACCTTCTGTGTTTGCTCAAGTGTGGTACCCGGAGGTAATGTAACATCACCCATAATAATACCTCTATCTTCACCCGGAATAAAGCCTGAAGAAGTTGTTTGAAACATATAATATGCACCTCCAACAGAGAGTAGTAAACCTAATATTGCTACCCATTTTCTTTTTAACAGAAACTTGATAGAAGATGTATACTTATTGGTTAAGGCGTCAAACCCTGTGTTAAAAGCATCAAATGCTCTATCTTTTATGTTTTTCTTATGATGCTTAGAATCATCGTGTGGTTTAAGCAAAAGTGCACATAATGCTGGTGACAGTGTTAATGCGTTTAGTGCTGAAATTAGAATTGAAATTGCCAGTGTAATAGCAAACTGCTGATAGAATACTCCTGATGAACCTTGAATAAACATTACCGGTACGAATACAGCAGACATAATTAATGTAATCGAAACAATGGCTCCTGTAATCTCACTCATTGCAGTAAGTGTAGCATTTTTTGCTGATTTCTCTCCTTCATCCATCTTCGCATGTACAGCTTCAACTACCACAATGGCATCATCCACCACAATACCAATTGCGAGTACCATTGCAAACAAAGTAAGCATGTTAATTGAGTACCCGAATAACTGCAAGAAGAAGAATGTACCTATAATTGCTACTGGAACTGCAATAATTGGAATTAATGTAGATCTAAAATCTTGAAGGAAGATAAATACCACAATAAACACCAATATAAAAGCCTCTATAAGTGTATGTATTACTTTGCTAATTGAAGCATCGAGGAAGGTTTTAGAGTTAAATGGAATTACATAATCTATACCTGTTGGAAAGTTCCCTTTGGCATCTTCCATAATTTCCATTACCTCTTCTACAATCTCCTGTGCATTAGAACCAGAAGACTGGTAAACTGCCATTGCCACACCGGGGTTACCATTACCAAAGTTGTTAGAACTGTAGCTTAATCCTCCTAGCTCTACCTCTGCCACATCTTTTAATCTTAAGAAATTACCATTTCCAGCAGACTTAATAATGATGTTTTCGTATTCAGTAGCTTCAGACAAACGGCCTTTGTATTTAATTACATACTCGTAAATACCATTTGCATTTTCGCCAAATTTACCAATTGCTGCTTCCACATTTTGCTCTCTTAATGCAGCTTGAATATCTGCTGGAACAACTTTGTAAGCAGCCATTTTCTCTGGGTTTAACCAGATACGCATTGAGTAATCTTTAGAACCCAATACACTTACCTGCCCTACACCTTTTACCCTTTGTAATTTAGGTAAGAGGTTGATGTTGGCATAGTTCTGTACAAAAACGTCGTCGTATTCATCATTCTCTGAGAAAATAGAAACGAACATGAGTGAACTAGTCTGACTCTTTACTGTAGTAACACCAGTTTGCACCACCTCCGAAGGAAGTATACTATTAGCCCTAGATACCCTGTTTTGCACGTTTACTGCTGCAATATCTGGGTTAACACTTAATTCGAAAAATACATTAATTGTAGCAGAACCGTCATTACTTGCAGTAGAAGTTATATAGGTCATTCCTTCTACCCCGTTTATTTGCTCTTCTAGTGGAACAACTACACTTTCCAATACAGTTTCTGCATTTGCTCCGGTATAGGTTGCTGTTACCTGTACTGTTGGTGGAGCAATTTCTGGGTATTGCTCTATAGGAAGGGATAGCAATCCTAAAACACCCAGAATCGTCACGATAATAGATATTACTGTTGATAGAACAGTTCTATCAATAAATGTCTTAAGCATGTTAGATAATTAATGGGTTGATATTTTTACTCTACAAAAGATAAATTAGACTTTGAAGTAGATGTATCAGGAATAATTTCTTGCCCGTCTTGCAGTTTAGAAATCCCTTCAGCTACTAATTTATCCCCCTCCTTTAATCCATCGATTACAATATAATCTTTATTCGATGTTCCATTAGTTACAATAACCTTCGTGTTTACTTTGTTATCACCCCCTACCAGATACACTAATTTTTTACCTTGCAACTCAAAAACAGCTACTTGAGGGATTAAGAATATGTTATTTTGTGTAATAGGAAGTAAAATTGTTCCACTACCACCACTTCTCAACATTCTGTCTGGGTTAGGAAAAACAGCTCTGCAATCGATAGTTCCTGTTCGCTCGTTAATCAAACCATTAATAGTTTGTATTTTTCCTTGATGATCGTACAAAGAATTATCAACCATTTTTAAAGAAACCGCTGGCATAGAATCTACCATAGCATCTAAAGTAACACCTTTATATTTTTTGCTAAAGTGCAATAATTGCTTTTCGTTGATAGAGAAATAAGCTCTTACCTTTCTAATATCTGAAACTATAGTAAGTGGTTCAGCATCATTTGCGCTCACAAGACTACCCTCTTTATAAGGCAGACCGCCAACTACACCCGAAACCGGACTAGTAATATTAGCATAGCCAATGTTTGCAGTAATGGCGCTGTAATTACTTTTCGCTTGCGATAACTGAGCTTTAGCAGCATCAAGCTGTACTTGACTTATAATTTTTCTCTCAACTAGAGGAATTAATCGGTCTACTTCAACCTGTGCCGATTGAATTTGAGCTTTGGCAGCCCCGGCATCTTCATTTAAAGTTTGTGTTTCCAGTTTGAATAATAACTGTCCTTTTTTTACTTCTTCGCCTTCGTCAATATAGATTTTCTGAATAAAGCCAGATACTTTCGGTCTGATCTCTACATTTTGTTGACCTTGTAAATTTGCGATGTACTCTTGGTTTACTGTTACGCTTTGTTTTGCAACTTGCAATACTGCAAATGGCATTGGACCGGCTGCTTGTGGCGCATTTGAAGTTTCTGTACTACAAGCACCTAGTGTCAATAGATAAATGATAGCTGGCCAAATTAAATTAACTCTCATACAAATTGTTCTTAACTTAAATCTACTTTTCCTGTTCTATTTTCGCTAATTGTTCTGTTGCTGTATAAATCACATTTAAAAACTGCTCCATGTATAACAAATAAGCATCTGATGCCTTCTGATACTTATCGACTCCATCAGTGGTATTATAGGTTACATCATAGTTTTTTAGCTTTTTTATAAGCTTAATTTCTGCTTCTACAATTTTTATATGGTTAGACATACGATCTACCAAAGAGCTAGGCTTGAAATATTTTTTTCTCTCACCACATTTAGTGTGGTAAACTATTCTTTCTGCTTTTAGCAACAAATTAAGGTTAGTTGAGACTGAACTTTTACTGGCTTTGGTTATATCCAGTATCTCGTTAAATGTCATTCCATCTAATCTTTTGTTTACTATTAGTATAGCCAAAATAGTACCCGCTAAAGGCGGAAGATTGTGGTATCTGTGAAAGTGACTACCAAATAATTCTATTAATTCTTCCTTTTCTTTTTGCTGTCTATCCATAGTAATTTTCATAATCGACTTTGCAAATATACAAAAGTTCGATTAGTTCGGTAATAAACGAACCAAAATTTTCAAAAAAAGATTCGGATTAGAAATTTAAGGTTAAAAAAATAGACGTTTCACCATCTATTTAAAAATGATACCATACAAAAGAAGAATTCAACAAGGCTTATAGAGTACAATTTATAAGTAGCTATTTATGAGTTAAAATAAATTTAAATTTTATTTTTTAGATTTAAGCAAAACAAAAATTACCAATTAATGAAATACTTGAAATTTAAACTAATAAATAAAACATACTTTTCTAACATAATTTTTTTAGCACTCTTATCCTCTATTTTAAAATCTTGTATTTACAGTTTATATAATACAGTAACTGTAGAAGAAGACGATGTGAAAGGTTCTAGAAGAATAAAGAAAAAGGTTTATTACCGTAATGACATTGAGTTCTATACTCCTTTCTACAGTCTAAACCAGATAATTGTAAAAGAAATTAAGGCATCTGGAACAACTTATACTGTTTACGATCAACTAAGGATGCGAAGTGATGCTTTTGCACTCGAAGACACCATATATATTTTAACAGACAATAAAATTATACCTATCCAAATTGAAAATCAAGAATTGGATAAGTCTTTTAATATTTCAGAAAATACAAAGAAGATACTCACAGCAGATTCCACAAAACTTACTGTTGTTACCGGTTATGAGAAGAGTGAATACAAAAGCAGCAAAATTACCTATCATCTAAATGAATTTACCTTAACAGCCATTAGACAAACTGAAGAATTAAAATTCCGGTACTACTCCGGTCCAGATATGATGACCACCAAAATGCCTAAATCGGATTTAAAAGATTTTAAAGAGATCATTGAAATGAAGTAAGAAATAAAAAAAGCAGTTGCTTTCACAACTGCTTTTTATCCCTAGTGGGCCCACGAGGCTTCAAACCTAGTGAGTTAACTTACAAGTAACCAGCTAGTTAGATTACTCTAACCATAAGGTGTTTACAAACTGTTTACAAGAAAACAGCCTGGCAAATGCAACACCTTCAAACTTTCCCACTATAGAAAGTTTCACCTGTTCAAGCTTTTCTAGCATCTCTAATTTAATAGCATTAATTTGTGCTTCAGCTTGTTTTACAGCTTCTTCATTTTGAATTACTGTCTCTTTGACATAGTCATTCGAATCATTAATCTGGTCTCCCCCAGTTATAGATTCATCATCAATAAATGGCTCTCCTCTTCCAAAGATGACCCAATCAGAATTAACATGTTTTCCTATTTTTTCAAATGCTAGTTCATCTAAGCACTCAAAGAAATATAAATTTGGAAAGCTTTTTCCTGTTTTATAACGATGAATCGTCACAGGATCAACTTCGGCTTTCCTCGCAATTTCTAATCTCTTGATTGTAGTCATTTTAAAGATTTGAACTAATCTTTCATTCCACATAAGAAATTTTACACTTATTAAGTAAATTAAAGAAGTGAATATTTGTAATGCTTTAATGTAATCATTACAATTGCAATGAAATTACTTTAATGTATTACTTTAATTCAATACAAATATAACAAAAATTCAACCAGAAACTAATTTATGTGTATGTACGAATTGCTTTTAGTGCATACACGTCCTATTTCTCAACTAAACAGTTAACTATCTTATGATTACAAAAATTGAAAATTTGGCTAGAGATGGTAATACCAAGGAAATTCTTAAGCTCTGTAAACAGGAAAAACTCAAAAGAGCTGATAGGATGAGAAGGATAAGGCAGAGCAACAAAAAACAACAAGCATAAAAAAACTGGTTGCTACCAACAACCAGTTCCAAGCTCAATTGTAAAATCAAACTTAATTAAGACATGACAAACAAAGGCAAAAATGCGCAAAATTCAAAATCAGATTACTGGAAAAAAGTACGTAAATGGACTCGAGAACAAGAAAGAGCTTTGAAACATAATGCTACTAAAACTGACGATAGCACTCCTCTCATTTTAAAATACTTTTAGCTATGAGAGCATTGCTTCTGGCTCTTATAACACTAGTAGGACTTACATTCCTACTAGTTAGTCAATTAAAAAACGTCCAAAAACAACTAAAAAACAAGCAAAATGAGTGAATTAGCAATCATCTGTTTAGCAGTAGTAGTACCTGTTTCATTAATTCTCCAAGTAATCCTTAAAAATCAGATTTTAAAGCAGAATAATGAATTGTTTGAGGTGCCTTCTAATAAAGTAAAGAGAAGTATTAAGAGCTAGATTTTAGGCATCCCAATCATGTAACTTCTTATATGGAATACACTTCTTTTTAGATTAACAACTAAACTAAATTCAAATGACATGAGCATTAAAATCAGGAACGAATTGATCTATAAAGTTGAAAAGTCAATTGCCAAAGCTGTAGCCTATCAAGACGATAATCGCTATGGATTAGATCATTACAATTCATTTTTACTCAACCAGCTCATGGAAACTATCTGTACAATATTGGCCGAACTAGACAAAGAAATTGGTGGGAAAAACCCAATGACAGCCGATGAATATCTGAGCCAATTTAAGGAACGAGAGAACGCATTAAGAAACATAGAAGAATAGCATTATGAAATTTATAGTACAACTCAATGTATTCATCACCAACCTGCTAGTGATAGCTCGAAGTCCCATCGGACAAGTCAGTTTAATTCTAGCTTATACCATCTTTGATGCTTGGTGCAACGGCTTAGCCATTAGTTTACTTATTTCTGACAGGTTAAGTGCATTTGTTTCTACTCCTGAAGAAGCACAAGAAACAGCTCTTCTATTTGCTAAAGTGGCCAGTACCGCTTTAGGATTAGGCATTTTCATCTTTGCGCTGATTACAGAAAAAGACAGCCAAGGAAATATCAAATCACATAGTGCAGGACTAGTACTTGCCATCATCAGTTTTGTCATGTCTGCAGTAGGATTCCTGTTGGTAGTCATTCCTCCTGGGGTAAGCACTATGAACTGGACACTACTCTTAACTGTAAAGGTTTTCTTTTCGGTACTCATTGCAGCGATGAGCCCTTATGGTATCTGGCACATCTCCAGAAACTTGGCTGTCACTTACTCTAGTACCTTCGATACTTTCATGCACAATGTCATTGCTAAGACCCATGAAAGAATGAATAAGCAATTAGAAGAAATTGTACAAGGCAAACCTAAACCAGCAAAAACCAACACGCCTAATTTATCTGTGACCAAATTCAATAATGCCATATGAAAAATGTAAAAGACTTAGAACAATTAGCCTTATCAGAAATGAGCTTGGAAAACTTTGCCATCTTTCTTTTTCAATTTTTCGGACTGGTAGTCGTGGCTCGATGGTTTGCTAATACTCCAGTGGAATCGACGGCACTGACGATCTCAGCTGTCATCGTATATGTGGCCTACCTCCTATTCCGGATACTGAGAACCAAGCAACAAGAAAAGGCGCTCAGCGTGGAAGAATACATATCTGCATTCCAGGAACAAGATCAAGAAATCAAAATTGCCCAGAAAAATTACAATATCGTCAACGAAAAGCTGACGAAATTGCAACGAATGTATGACGTCGAGACTGACGAATTAAAAAACAGGGTGACGCATTTTGCCGAGCAAAGTAAATCGTTACAATCTCAGCTCAACGATTACCGCAATTTATTTGATTCGTCAAAAAATGCAGTCGACGAAACCAAAAAAGAAATCATCTCCGTCAGGTCTGCCTATGACGAATTAAAACTGCAGCACCAAAACGTGACTACGGATTTTGAGCAACTGGAAAAAGACTATGAGCACATTTGCAAAGAAAGCCACCAGTTAAAAGCTGAATATCAGTCCACTGAAGCACTAAAAAAAGAATTAACATCTACTAAAACAGCCTTGAGCAGGATGATTGCCGAGGTGAAAAAATACAATCCAGAATATGAGTATACAGGTAAAATCAAGATGGTAAATTAGCCCAATAGCACATAAAGAGCGGGAAGGCTTCTTCCCGTTTTTTGTCCCAACTTTTTTGTTGTTAACCTTTTAAATTTAGACCGATGCAAATGGTTAGACAATTACAACTTTTTGATGATGGCAGCAGAAAGACAACAGCTCTGGAAGTGCCGAGGATTTCTAAGGAGTATACCAAACACTATTTGGTTGCCAGGAATCCGCATAGCTATGAGAAAAAATGGCCTGAACTAATTGCTGACATGCAAAAGGTCATAGAAATGAAGGGTTGGGTGACATGGGCAGATTTAAAATACAAATGGGATTTAGGACGGGGAAAAATGTATGTCAACCTATTTAACCGGATCAGACTGGCCGTCTTCCCTAAAAGCAATATCAAAAAGATTAACTAAAATAGCGATGCAAACACCACCAAGCATTACAGGAATTAAACCGATTTACAAGCCAGTTAACTCTGAAAAACAAATCAGATTACTGCATCATTATATCAAAGATTATAATCAAAAACATCCCAAATTAGCTGAGCAGCTCAAGCCACAGCACATGCAAACCGCTGAGTTACTCTTCAAAATAGCCATCCAAAAAAAGGTCGTTTTTGATAAAGCCACTCACCTGATGAAAGTAGAAAGTCAAGAAGGAGAATCCTTTGAATGTGGCACCTTTAAGGGGAACGGTGCAGCCATTGCCAAGAGCCTGAATATACTTCCAAAGTCATTAGATAACCACTTAAAGCGCCTCAAAAAGGCAGGTATTGCCAGCAGTTTTACAGTGCCTTCCAATGGGAAACAGATCCGAAAAGGAGGTAAAAACAACGAGACTTTATTTGCTATAAACGCTTATTTTTTCACCTAATCTTTTAAAACTAAAATCATGTTAACTACCATTTCAAACAGTTTACAAGCCATGCCTCCTTGAAGGAATCATTCCCATAATTGCCTGACTAAATAGCTTCGGCCGGAGCTTTTCGAGTCTTTTGTAGTTGCTTAATGTCAAAAAATGAGCAAGGGTGAAATCCTATGCCTTTTTTTAAAATACCCAGAGGAAAAGTTTTCCCCCTTTTGGTAAGTAATGCCTTACTGTATCAGAAAGACTTACCTGAAAAACTAAACAAAAATTACTTACTAAAAACTTTCTGAAAGTCTTTCGGAAAGTAACCAGTAGGTAACCTATTAGCTAAACATGAACACAATAGATTTTATGATGAAAGGTGCAGAAAAAGAGCGGAAGTATACTTGTATCACCAAAGTTTCAAAAGAAAAGTTTGTCAAATACAATACTTCGAATCTACTGGATTTTACAAATTTTTTAGACCAAAAATATGCTGGCTGGAGATGGTTCAATGTATTCTCAAAAAAGAGCAAAGAACAATTGGCCAGCTTCACAAACAAAAGAAGGCCAGTTCAAAAATATATTTAAGATGCAGGAAAAGAGTGGTTTCCTTGGGGACTCTCTTTTGATTGTTTGGCAACTACAATCGAAAATAAGTTGCACATTAAAAATAAGGCTGCCGGCAGTAGCCGGCAGCTTATTCAAGCGCCAAATAATGGCTTAATCATATAATCATTACAATTTTACAAAAATGGGATTACAAAAGTTTACCAACAGCCAGATTGCAGAGATGAATATGCCTCAATTGGCACATTTACTTAATCAGCCCAATATTGCTGAAAACACAAAAAGGAATATCATTTTCCATATCGATGACACAATTAAGGCAAAAATGTCTTTCAACTATCAACCCAATAGATTCGATACTTTGTCTGGAGATGAGCACAAGTCCAATATTAAAATGTGGTATGTACTAAAGAATGATACTAAACCACAAGGCTGGACCTTACGTCAATTTTCCATTGATTATGTGCATGAAAGAGAAATCTTTCAGGATCACCAGCTCATTAAAAGCCGATTTAAGCAGGAAGGCATCTATTTCCTGAAGAATTTTTATGGCTTTGGAAAACCACTACATGGCTATCAATTTCTCTACAATTTTGCCATGAAACTCTACAAACAGGGAAAGCTTCTGCAGCTCCGCTTTTATTTAAACACTTTAATGGAAGAAACTCAATCAGGTGAATTCATGCCTATTGAAGTGCAAAGGTGGGCACGTGCAGAACAAACTCAAGTTTAAAGCATCTAACCGATAAAAAAATGACTCTTAAGCAGCTCCTCAATCCCCTTTATACTGATATTTCAACAAAATCATCTGCTGAAGGTAAATCCTATATTGTAGTAAAAAAAACAGAAGGCAAGGCATATGACTTACTTTCTGAAGTACACAAAGCCTTTGCCCAATGTGAGTTTGTAGAAAAAACCAAAGAAGTGATGGATTTACAGGAGCTGTACTTTGAAACTAAAGATCCTCAAACACTAAAGGCTTGTAAACAAGCCGAAAGGGAACTGAGATTGATGATTAAGAAAATCCAAAAGCTCATTAAATAGTATGGCACTTAAATCAAAAGAACACATTGGTATAGAACTGGAATTTTTATTCAGGCAGCAGCTCCAGTTGCAAGCTCAGTTAGCTAACTACTTATCTCAAGAGCTCACCAATCAAGTATTCCAACTCTATATTGCTGCATCTTTTAGAACATTCTATTTAAACAAGGATGATGAGCGTATTGAGTTAGAACAATTACCCTTAGAAGCAGATCCCAACTACCTGAAAGCAGCTCAGCTTATTGAAGAGGCTTTCAATATCTTAAACCATGAACTGTATGAGTTTAATTTATCAGGCTTACCCATCACCATCACCTTAGGACAGGGAGAGCTACTCATCAAAGACCATATTGAAACACTAAGTAAAGCCATACATGAGCTGCTATCTTGATGTCCGCCTGGAAGGCCGCCAAGATGTCCGTCTGGATAGACAATGAGTACCACTTTTTGTAGTGGTATCTCCTATTAAAAAAAACGAACAGCCACTTTTTATATGCCTTTGTACCTACCACTAAATTGCAACATTTAAAGAGGCCACTTTTGAAAAAACGAACGACCACTTTTTTATCCCTCTCACTTCCGCACTCATATATCCAGCATTTTTTAAAAACGGACGGACGTTTTGTTAATGTGCGTGGCGTGCTGTATCGAGCGAAAAACCTGACAAATGACCACTTCTAAAACATATAAGCAACTGATATACAGTGTTTTGAAAAAATAAAAACCTGACAACTTTTTTAAAAGTGAAAAATAGCCTTTTTGGCCGTTTTTTACTTTTGCTCCTCGGATTTACTTTGTTAGCATTTCTTTACCTTTTTTCATGTTTTTAAGGTATTTTTAAAATAAAAACAGTACTTTTCTGGTACTATACTTAAATGCTACTGAGCTAACCATCCAACTAATTTCTGGTAGTTGATTTTTTAAAAGCCGTTTTTTTCAAATAAAAACCTCTGAGTAAATGAGTAGTAAAGTAATAGAGTTACCTATACAACCACACATCAAAAAATTCTTAATTCATGAACTAGGAGAATCACCCATTACCTGCAATCAGTCCAATATTGCTGGCAGGCAATTACTCAATTTAATTGTCAAAAAGTCCAATGTGGTCAAAGAAGAAAGCGGGCTGGACACCATCAAACTAAAATTATCTTCGGATTTATACATCCATAAAAGCAGGTTACTCAAACAAGCAGTTTCAGGAAAAGCCTATGAAGATTATTTTAAAATCGCACTCCGCAATTTTGTGCATGGCTGCGCTCCCTTTTTAGGATCAAGAAAAAAAGCCATTTCTATCTTTATGGAAAAGTACAACATCTCTCCTTTTGAACTCAATATTGATTCTGTGGAAAGATCATTCCATGATCGAAAAAATTGTAATTACACTGTACCTCGAAAAGTTTATCAGTCCGATCTGTATGATTCTTTAGTGGAAAATAATAACAAATTGCGGACGGTAGTTTCTCAAATGTCTCGATGTTTGGACACCATTTCAAATTTTTGATATGAATATATCAATATAATACTGCATTTTTAGAAGAATTTTAAATTTTTTATGGACGTTTTCATCCTCTCTAAAATCGCCAAAAACACCCGATTTTATGGACGTTACTGTCCTAACCTCTATATTATGTTAACTACAAACTTTTCCTTTCCGAACCTGGGTGGTATCCTCAAATTATTCATAGCTCCTGCTGAAAACATCAGTCAAGTAGTCATGTCTGGTAAAACTGTTCAATCCATTATTTTCTCTTTAGATGATTGGACAGAAATTAAAATTCTAGATGATCAGTCTAGGTACAAGTTTCAAAAGAAGAACAGTTTTAATGGGGAATACTTTGATAATGTCATCAATGCCATTCACCCCAAAGTTCGATTAGATGAGAATTTACTCTTTCTTTATGATTATGAGTTAGATGTAGTTGCTGTGACTATGGATGGAAATGAAAATTTTATCTGTTTTGGTTCAAAAGAAGAACCTTTGCGTTTACTTTTAGAAGCTGATTCTGGCTCTTCTGCTCCCTCTTTAAATCAGTTTTCTATTACCATTAGTGGACAAACCTCAATAGCTCCTCAAAAAATCGATGCTGGTATATTTGCCTAAAGCCAATTTTCAAACTAAATAATGGTCTAACAGCCTTAATTTCTGCTATTTAGACCGTCCTTTCTTGGCTCATATATATAGGCCACTTTCGCTTTCAAGTAATTACTTCTTCTTAAGAAAGCGAATGAACAAGAAATTAGCCAATCACACTAACCTCTTACAGGCAGTTCTTGGTGACTACTGGTTACTCAACCAGCAGGACACTGCAAGTTTTTTGTCTCTTGTCAATACTGTTTTGCATGAAGATGACCAGGTCATCGAAAAGTTCTCCAATGAACTTTCCATGCAATCTCCATATGCTTTATATGGTAATGATGACACGCATTTTCCACTCAGTGATGCTCCCATTGATAGCATAGCCTTGTTTCAAATCACAGGTATGCTTACAAAATATGATAGCTGGTATCGCTATGGCACGGAAACAATGGGCAATTGGATTAAACAAGCTGACCAGCTTGACAATATCAAAGCCATTGTCCTTAAAGTAGACTCTTCTGGCGGACAGGTAAAAGGCATTCAGGAATTTTCCAGAATCATTGCTGCCTGCTCTAAACCCGTAGTGGCTTTTGTGGATGGTGAAGCTTGTTCTGCTGCTTATTTTGCCATTACTGGTGCTAACCACATCAAACTTTCTGGGGATATTGCTATGGTGGGATCAATTGGAACTCAATTGACTGCCATTGATAGCAGAGCTGCTTTAGAAAAGTATGGCTACAAATTAATTTCAGTATATGCCAGCAAAAGTGTAGACAAAAACAAGGATCAAGAAGAGTTACTCAAAGGAAATCCTGAGCCAATCATAAGTAATTACCTAAATCCCATCAATGATGTTTTTACTGATACTGTGATTCAGTTGAGAGATGAGGTGAATACAAAAAAAGAAGACGTCACCACTGGCAAAGTCTACATGGGACAAAAAGCCATTGATGTGGGTCTGGCTGATTCAATGGGCACGCTCCAAGAAGCCATTCAATTAGCCAGACAACTCGCAGATGAACTGGCTATTAGCCAGCAACAACAGCATTCTATCCATTTTAATCAAAATAATTCCATGAGTTTTTTAAAGAAAATACTTGGTAATGCAGAAGCCAAAGCAAAAAAAGAAGGCAAGGAGCTTTCTGATGAAGAGCTGGAACAAGAAGTAAACCAGCAATTAGACACCTTGCAACAGGAAAATGATACGCTTAAAAATCAGCTCAAACAATCCAATGAGTCAATAGCGGCCAATCAAAAACGCTTAGAGGAGCTGACTCAAAAGCAAAACAGCCTGGAACAAACCAACAAGGAGCTTCTTGAAGAAAATAAAAAGCTTGGTAAGCAAACTATTGCTGATCCTGTGCAAACAAGTAAAGACAAGGACGACTTCCAAGAGGAGCAAAAGCAGGTGCCCATGCTGGATATCGAGCAAAAAGTAATTGATCGAGGTATCAAGGTAGACAATCAGTCTTTCCAGCGCACGAGAGGTATTATTCTATAATTTCTAACCTATTATTTTAATGAATCTTGAAGAATTAAATGCGGCTTTGGGTGCCTATTTCAGACTCCACCAAGCTCAAATCGAAGCTTTTTTAACACAAGGTTTCTATACGCGCCAGTTTTTAACCATTATCTCTGGCGTAAAAGATCAGTATGTGGCCAACAACAAACACCTGGCTTCCATTCTACAGCCTTATATTCGTGGTTTTACACCTAAAACAGATAAACTGGCTTTTGGTACTGAAATCACCCAAGTAAAAAGAGCCAAGATCGACTATGAAATCACTTCTGATGATATTGTAGACATGGAAAAATCTGCTTTGGGAATCCTCTTGCAGGGAGTTGGTTCTAATACCACCAATCTACCTTCAGGGATTGCTAACATGGTTTTTAATAGCATCCTGGACAAATCTGAAGAAGAAATGGAAATGGATTTAGTCTGGAATGGTGCTTTTGATGAGGCCACTTATCCGACTCCGGGAGATGCGGAAGATATCAATGATGGTTTTGATAAAAAACTGGATTCCTCTATTGACTCTGGCAGGCTCACTCCTTTTGCTTTAGGAGCATATTCTGATGCGGAAGTACTGGATTACACCGAAGAGTTTGTCAAAAACTTGCCAACTCCAGTAAAAAGAAAAAGCATGCCCATCTTCATGTCTGTGCGCAATGAAGAGCTTTACTGGGAAAACAGAAGAACCAAATTTGGCACTCATACAGACCACTCTGATGATTCAGTTTTAACTGTACACAAATACAAAAACATCAAACCAGTAGGGCTGCCATCAATGGGAGATTCTAAAAGAATGTTCACTACTGTTCCTGGTAATATGATCATGTGCGAGGATGGTACTGGAGAAGAAAGAAGACTCACTGTCACTTTAAAACCAGATGAAAGATGCATTAGAATCACTGGAGATTTTAAAGTCGGCTTTGGCTTTAGAGCTGTAGGAAAAATTTCTTCAAGCCTAAATGATCAGGTAGTTTTCTGTAATGATACTAAATAAGCTTTCACTTTAAACCCATTTATATTATGGCACTAAAAAATTATACTTTCACTTTTGATGAAGCTGGTTTCAATGCTTTCATGGCTGAAGTGGATGCCAGATTCCATCAGCTTGAAAAAGTAACTAGAATCACCGTGGAGAAAAACTCAGCTCCTCAAAAACCTACTTATACTGCTGGTACTTTTTCTTACAATGGCAGTGATTACACCTTCACCAAAGCAGCTTTCCACTTGCCTAGCTACGGTTACATCTTGGCTGATACAGTAGCTGGAGATCCAGATGCGCATGCAGCTATCTTGGATGATTTGATCGCAAGAGAATCTCCGATCCTAGCAGCTGTTTGATCACTGCTCACTGTTTCACTGTAAACTGATAAATTATGGCACAACCAATTATAAGTTTAAAAAAATCTGAGCTCGAACTTGCCACTAAAGGCAATATGGGTGGATCTACTCGTAAGATTGGTATCATTCGAGCCGATGCTGTAGCTGAAATCCCTGCAGCAGATGAAAATACCAATACCATTTCTTCTGCCATCACCTTTGTAGATGATACGCTGGAAGTATTTTCTATGATTGAAATCACCAAGAACTCTGGAGATGTCAGGCACGAATTACAAGGAGAAATTGATGGAAAGTCTTATCACAATTTCATTGATTTTAATCTTCCTACTGGGCTCGATAAGGTGTTGACGCTTTGCAAGCAGCTTGCTAATGAAGATGTAATTGCGGTAGCTCAGGATAAAAGAGGCAATTGGAGGGTTCTTGGAACACTGGACTTACCTGCAACTTTAAACCAGGCAACTGGACAACTAGGCAAAGCAGCAGCAGATGCCAATAATACCGCTTTTATTTTAGAAGCAGATTGGCTGGCTCCTGCTCCTATTCTTACTGTCACCCCACAATTTGAAGTTACTGCAGCTTAAATGTTAACATCATGAAATCACCAAAATTTAGTAAAAAAGATCAGGTTATTTATATAGAAAACGGCGAACAAAAAGAAGATCAAATCCTCAATATCTTTCCTGTAGCGGTCAGCAAAGATGGCAGACCCATTATCAAAAGAGTAGATGAAATCCGCTACTCCTACCAACTTGATAAAGCAAGAAGTCTGCGATTTAATGAGGAAGACTTGCAACTGGCAAAAACAATTAAATCAAGTAAATAATTAACGATTGATTCTTGAAGGATAGCTTTTATAAGGCTATCCTTCTTTATTTTTTACTCTTATAAGCTGTGGCACTAAAAGAACGCATTCAGGTACAAGTTGAAATTGGCTCAGACCAAGCCAAAAAAGCTTTAAATGATTTAATGGGACAGGCCGATACCTTGCGAGCTGAGCTCAAAGGGATGAAGAAGAATACGGATGAGTACCGACAAGCTTCTGCCAAGCTCAAAGAAACTGAAAGTCAAATTGTAGGCCTTAGAAAGAAAATTGGTCTCACAGCCCTTCCCTTAAAAGAGCTTCAAAAAGAATCCCGAAGACTGCAAAGAGAACTCTTTGGACTTGTTCCTGGAACCGATGCTTTCATTAAAAAATCCAAGGAACTCGATCGAGTTAAAGCCCGCATTGGACAAGTAAAAACAGGCATGAATGGGGTCTCGAAAGCCACTGGCCTGATGAACAATGCTTTCGGACAGCTCCAAAAAGCTTTTATTGCCCTTTTTGCCTTCCAGAAGTTTATTGAATTAGGTCAGTATCTGCTTGGAATCGATGAAAAATACACCAAACTATCTGGCACTATCCAGCAGCTTTCTGGACTCCAAGGAGAAGCTTTATCTGAAGCCACTGCCCATGTGCAAGCTTTAGGAAACACCTTTGATGTAGAGCAAAACAAGATTGCAGACACTGCAAATGCTGTCAGCAAGCGGATGAAAATCTCTTATTCTGAGGCTCTTGATTTAATTGAGGAAGGCATGCTGGCGGCTCCCGGAAAAGGAGAAGAATTGCTCGAACAAGCAAAAGAATATGCTACTCAGTTTGCTGATGCTGGAGCTAGTGCTGAGGAAATGTTTGCTGTCATCACCCAATCCATCAATGAAGGAGTATTTTCTGATAAGGGTGCTGATGTGGTCAAAGAATTTGGCTTGAGAATCAGAGAACAAACCAAATCTACTTCAGAGGCCATGCAGGCTGCTTTTGGAAAAGAATTCACCGATGAAATCTTTAAAGGAATCAATGATGGTAGCCTTTCTACAGTAGATGCTTTAAAAAGAGTATCTAGCCAGATGAATGATACTACTATTCCTGCTAACAAATTACAAACTGTGGTAGCTGATGTTTTTGGTGGTCCAGGTGAAGATGCTGGTTTAGACTTTTTAAAGTCTTTAAAAAGCATCAATGGTAGTATGGAAGGCTTAATTGATACAGAAAATGCGCTCACTAGAACCCAAATAAAACAATTATCTCTTGAAAAAGAGCTGGCTCAAGCTGAAGAAGAATTAGCTGAAAAACTAGCTGGTTCTTCAGCTCTTTGGAGCGAGCTTACTACTTACCTGCAAATTTTGGGTACAAAGACACTTGTTTGGGTAATTGATAAATTCAATGAGCTTAAAAATGGTTTTATTGATCTATACAATTCCTCTCTCCCCTTAAGAGGCATTTTAAATGGTTTGGTGCTCGTATTTAAAACGCTATTTAATGCCAACATGGCTTTTATGACTAGCTTCCAAGAAGGAATCATCGGTTTAGGAAAAGGAGTGCTTGCCCTCATAAGTGGAGATTTTTCTAAGATTGGAGATATTTTCTCTGAGACCACAGCCAGTATTCAAGGCAAATTTACTGAGCTGGGAAAGGATGTGGCTACTAGTTTTAAAGAGGCGATGGATGAAACCTTAAATGGTAAGATTACTATTAATAGTGATCAAATAGCCAGTGAGGCTAAAAAAGTGCAGGAAGATATCGGTCAAGCTAGCCTTGAAACAAGAAAAAAATACAATGATCGCTTAAGTGAAGAAGATAAAAAAGTATCAGAAAAACTCTCTAAAGCTAGAGAAGAAGCTAAGAAAAAAGAGCTTGCAGCACAAAAGAGTTTAGAGGATCTTCGCATCCAGTTGATGCAAGAGGGAGCAGAAAAAGAAATTGCCCAATTAAAGCTGAATACTAAGCGAAAAATTGAAGCTTTAGTCGGCACTCCAGAGCAGATTGCTGAGCAAACACTCCTGCTAAAAGAATCCCTTAAAAATGAGCTAGGTTTATTGCAAGAAGAAGTGGAACAAGCTCAAAGAGATAAAGATTTAGAGCTATCCATCGAATCTGAAGAAATTAAAAAGCTCAGGCTCGAAGAACAGTTTGAAAGAAGCTTGCTGGATGAACAAGCTTATCAAGATGCGCTTTATGAGCTGCAAAAAGCAGCGATGGAAGAAAGGATCAAGCTGCTGGAATCCTATCATGGACAAGAAAGTGCGGAAGTGATGGTGGCTAAAGTGAATCTGGCTAAAATTGAAAGGGAACATGCTGATAAAACAATCGAGAACGAAAAGAAAACTGCTGAATTAAAAAAAGGAGTTGAACAAGCTAGTTTCCAGGCAGCATCCGATTTCTTACAAATGGGCATTGACTTGCTTGGAAAAGATGAAGTGGCAAGAAAAAAGAATGCAGATAAAATCAAGGCTTTTTCTATTGCTAAAATCTTAGTGGATTTACAGCAAGAAATTGCAGGTTATATGGCCTCTCCTGATAGTACCATGACTTTTGGCGTAGCTGGAGCAATTAAATCTGCCATTGCTGTTGCTAGAGCTGGTATGGCTGTTAGTACTGTTAGCAAGCAAAAGTTTGCTTCAGGTGGAATTATTGATGGCCCATCACACTCAGAAGGTGGTATTCAGTTAATCAACCCTTCAAATATGCAGGTAATGGGAGAAATTGAAGGAGGTGAGCCGATTCTTTCTAAAATGACTTATCTAAACAACAAACCTATCATTGATAAATTATTAGATGCTTCCATGAATAAAGGGGGAACAGCGATCTCTCAAGCTACCTTTGAAAATGGAGGCACATTACCCACTACCAGTAGCTCTCCTACGAGCTCAAGCGATTTATCAATTGCTAATACTGAAAGTGCAATAAACCAAACAGCAAACACTGACAATGCTTTGTTATTAAGACAAGTACTCACCCAGCTTCAAATCTTAAATCAGAAGTTTCCTCTGGAGATTACTTCTAAACTGGTTTATACCGATTTTGAGAAAGCTAAAAAACGGATTGATGAGGATGAAATGAGGGGGAGTTTATAAAGGTACTGTGGATTTAAAGCAATTTCCTACTAAGTTTCATATATTTGATTGTTTGCATTGATGCTATCTTAGCTCATGTACCAGCCGTGAAACTTGTTTGACATGAGCAGCATTTTATTTTTTATTTGCCGAAAGTGCAGCATTAATTTTACGTCTTATCTCATTAATATAATTTCCAATACCCAAGTATTTTGTAGAATCATTTTTATAGTTTTCTATCGCTTTATTTATATAATCAAGTGCATCTCTATTAGCTCCATCTGCATGATAACGCATTGCCAACTGTAAATATGGCAAAGAATTAAATGGGTCAATCTGAGTTGCTTTATCATAAATTTTTAATGCTTCTTGTTTATTAACTTCATACAAACTATTGCCTAAAGATATATAGCCAATTATCTCATCCCTGTTTAAGCTTATAAATTCACGATAATACAATTCAGCAGTGTCTCTTAATAATTTATTATTCGATAATGTATATTTATGCATATATGAATTCCCTAAATGAAGAAATACTTTACTATAAGTAGTATCAATAATTGTGACCTTTTTATAATTATTAATTGCTTTATCTATATTCATTACCATTAACGTAGTATCTTTCTTTTCTTCCTTGGATCTTTTTTCAAAGATTAATCCTAAATTATTGATCGCGCGAGCTGGATTAGGTGCTCTTTCTACAACTTCATTAAAGTCCTTTTCAGCTAAATCTAAGTTAGCCGAATTTTTTAAGTAAATTGAACCACGTAATTGATAAGCTTTATAGTCATTTGATTCATCATTATCATTAAGTAATTCATGAATAATCTTGAAACACTTTTCAATATTGTTATCGAATGTTAAGTAATGTACTCCCAAAATATATTTGTCTTCATGTAGTCTTATAAAATCCTCTGCTACTATTTGTATAATTGAATCAACATCTTCAACATCTTTAAATTTATAAAGTGATAAGAATTTATCTTCTAACCTCACATAAAGTTGTTTTTCATCATTTTCAAGAGTGGTTATAAACCCAGAAATTTCTTTAGTATTGCCAAAAGCAACATCCTGAATGTAGTCTTTTAGCTTAGAAACGTTAAACCCTGTGATTGGATCTTTAACATCATAGTCTTTTCTCTTAGAATCTATGAAGTGAATAGATTTTTTTGCATAAGCCGCATCTATGTACCTAATTTTATTAATCTCATTCTTAAGAATACTTGCTAAATTTTCACCGTTTAGACCTTTATCATCAAAATCTTTGGTCGTACTGAATGATTCAATGTAAAAAGTTGTCTTTCTACTATCTTTAAATACAAAAAAAATAAATAAGATAAATAATAAGATTACAAATACATGTGATAAAAAATCCTTAATGTTTTTTATCACTCCAATCATATTAGTGAATATACCTGATTTTTCACCCTTTTTCTTTTTTTCTTTAATATGTTTTGCATCATTTGATTTGGCCATATTTAAAGTTTTAGATATGATAGAATACTTCTAAATTTAAAGGCAGGTTTTCCAAATAATTTCTTACGATTTAGCTAAAAAGCGTGGGTTGTTGAATCTCCCTACGGAAAGCGATGAATTTTTAGCTATTGTTGGGAAACGTTTTAATTATTTTTAGTTCGATCTATTAATTCATCAAAGGCTTCTTTTAAATCTGTCAATTCTTCAAGTTCAGATTTCAGATTTTTGATTGCCAATTCAGAGTTATCTAACTCAGCTTGCTTTAAATTAATTTTTTTTTGAGTTTCTGCTTTAGCAGATAAAAGTATCTCTGTCTCAAGACTTTCCTGACTTATACCTAAAGAAAGAATCGTCGCAGGAATATATTGGTCATAATCAAGTCCATTAATATATGAGAAATTACCTGAATTTGTAATGACATTAAATGCAGAACCAGACCAAACTTTACTTGCTTCTCTGAATCTTTTAACAGTTGCCGTACCTCCTTTGAAAGCTAAAACTCTATCAATTCTTCGCACTGAACAGTTTTCACAATCATCTAAGGTTTGAACAATGGTCTGAATAATTTCGCTTCTACTATTTTCATCTAAGTCAAACAGAATATCAACAACAGTTCTGCTTTCAGAACTTTGAGACTCAACTGGGCCTAGACCAAATAGCTTGTAATTAAACTCGAATAAGTTTGCACTATTAAAATCAACTTGTACGTCAAACGCTCCTGGAAACTTGGCATCTCCACTTACACCAAATGTTTTTGATAATCTAACTGACTCCTTATAATCTTTGCCTCTAAAAATAGGGGGTGAATTAATTCCTAACTGTCTAGCCCTATAAACCCTTTTGAGTTTATGATTTTGTGCATCACTTTCATCCAATTCAACTATAACTATAGCTCCTAAGTATTCATCAAACCCAACTCCTGCTTCATATTCTCTATCTATAATTAGATTTTTATCCTTAAATGATTTTTTGGAGTTCTCAATAATTTGATAGAGTCGTTTGATTTCATCTTCATCAATTGTACTCTTATTAATTCCTGTAAAATTAAAAGGCTTTGTTTTTGGAGAGTTCTTGACATTAAGGTATTGGTCTACCATTATCTCCCTTTTCTTTACACCTTGTCCCTGAACAACAACTAAATTTACATACGCAAATAGTGGCGGCTTACTGCTCAGAGTCATGATTTTAGATTCTCCAACTGCAATTTTTACAAGTGAAGAAATTTCTGCTCCAAAGTCACCCTCCCTGTTAGATTGAGTAATATATACACTTATTTCTTCGTTTGAGCCATTAGTAACTTTAACATCCTTGATATTTGCAACAGCTTGTAAGCTTAATCCAAGCATTAAGAGTAATAAAATTAGGTTCATGATTTTCATAAGAGATATTATGTTTTTTTAAACTTGGTATGAATGTTTCACAACATATGCTTAACACACATAGACGCGCTATTTTAATATAACTTTTTATAAACATAATTTTACTAAGAAAAAACATAACAAAACATACCTACTATCAGGTAATTAAATTGCATATCAAACTAACCCAATCTCTAAAAACAGTCCTTTTATCCCTTTGAGGAGCCTCATAATTTCATCCCATGAGTGATGAAATGTTTTGGCAGATTATTGAAAAGAATGGAATTATTATAGGGGCATTTTATGTCATCGTGATTCTGTTTACCTACCAGATGGTGGTGCATCGGGAGAAGCTGACCAAAGCTTTCTTTGCCAACCTTTTTGCTTCTGCCAGATTCTTAAATGAGTTCTCTCTTACCTTCCATATGAGGTATAGAAACAAGATCGAGCAAAGAGTTTCTTCTGTCTATACCTACATGAATATGTTACTCAAACTCACTCCTGTTCGGGTACATATCATGAAGTTTAAATATGTTAGTAGTGAACTAAAAAAGCTGAAAGAAGAAAAAGACAATGCGGCTAAAAGCATCTCCACTACTGCTCTCACATGGCAACATTACCGCTGCTGGATCATACATGAAACTGTCACTGGTTTTAAACCCATCAAACAAGAATGGGATGGTATCAATATCGCTGAGCAAAGCATTGACCTTTTAATCACTCAAACTATTATCAATAACAACTTTGGCGTCTATGTACCTGATGTAGACAAAATGCCAAATGGAGACTTTAAAGAAATTATGCAGCATTATGGAGTTCGAGCTTTTTACTCTAAACTCTTGCACACCAAAGCCGATGTGGTTTACACTATGTTAGTCACCTTTAACCGAGAAAATCCGCTGGAAGATTCTGATATCGCTTTCATTAAAATCTGTGCTGGTAACTGCGAAAGACTCATGTTTAACTAAATGTATTTTTTTAACCTAATTACTATTTATCAATGCAAAAACCACTCAACTGGACTACTGAAAAAAGAAAGATTGCAGACCTTATTCCAACAGAAACAAACCCCAGAAAACTCTCTCTTGAAGGTAGAGAAAGACTCAAAAACAAACTGGAAAAACTGGGTGTATTTGAAATTCCTGCAGTAGATGAAAACAACCAATTGCTCAACTTTAACCAGCGATTAAAAATCCTTTTGGCATTGGGAAAAGGTCAGGAACTCATCGATGTGAGAGTACCAAACAGGCCAATTACACTATCTGAAAGAAAAGAAATCGTTCTCTCCAGTAACCTGCACGAAGGTGAATGGGATATCGAAATATTGGAATCAGATTATGCTGATATCGATTTTGATGCAGTCGGTTTGGAGATGGACAAACTTATGATGGAGTTTGCTCAAGAAAATGATTTTGAGTTGGATACTACTGAAGCAGAAGATGATAATTTTGAGATTCCAGAAAAGATTGAAACCGATATTAAAGAAGGCGATCTGATCCAGATTGGTCCACATCGATTACTTTGTGGAGATAGCACTAATCCAGAAAACTGGAAGAAATTGATGCAAGGAGAACAAGCTGACATGGTATTGATTGATCCACCCTACAATGTAGATTATGAAGGAAAAACAGCCAGAAAGCTCAAAATCCAAAATGACAACATGGACATCAATGCTTTTAATGAGTTTATCTTGGCTGCCTTTAAAGCCATTTATTCAGTGACCAAAAAGGGAGGAGTTTGGTATGTATGGCACTCTGATAATTACGGTGATGTTTTCAGGAATACTTTTAAAAATGTAGGCTTAAAGCTCTCCCAATGTCTGGTATGGGTAAAAGATAATTTTGTACTGGGCAGACAAGATTACCACTGGAAACATGAACCTTGTTTATACGGATGGAAAGGTATGGGACATCAATGGTTTTCTGACCGGACTCAATCCACTGTACTAGAATTTGACAAACCATTGAGAAATGAAGATCACCCAACAATGAAACCTGTTCCTCTCATTGCCTATCAAATCAAAAACTCATCAAAAAAAGGAGGACTCATCTGCGATGGCTTTCTTGGATCAGGCACCACCATAGTTGCTTCCCACCAACTGGACAGACGTTGTTATGGGATGGAACTCAGCCCAGAATTTTGCCAAGTGATTGTGGATAGGATGAAGAGGTTGGAGCCTGAGATTCATGTTGAAATATTTAATCATAATTTCTAATAAAATTAAACTGACTTTTTAAAAGATAAATTCATAGGTGCTTATAATTCAATTCATATTAAATAATTCAATATATTTACTAACAAAAATTTATTATGAATAAGGATAGTTTTGAATTAGATATTAGTTCAGAGGTAAAAAGGTTTGATGAGCATTTAAGTCTAGAAGATAACAATCAAATAATTTTTTCAGGTATTTTTGGAATTGGTAAAACATATTTTTTAAGTAAATTTTTTAAGGAAAAAAAAGATAATTATGAATTGTTTTATTTATCGCCAATTCATTATTCTATATCTCAAAATGAAGACATTATTGAATACATAAAATATGATATAGCTTTTAATCTATTAGAAAAATTAATCGATTTTGAAAAAATAGATTTCAAAAAATCCTTAACTTCCCAAGTTTACATAATTAATAACTTTCAGGATATAGTAGGTAAACTGGCTAAAAACTGGGGGAAAATAGGTAAAAGGCTTTCTAGCGTAATAGAAATTTTAAAAGAATATGAAAAAGCTCATAATGATTTTCAAATAGACGAACAGAAAAAAATAATTGATTTCTTAAAAGAAATCACCTTAACAAAAGGAAGTATCTTTGAAGAAAATGAAATAACGGAGTTGATTTCTGATTTAATCCCAAACTTAAAAAAAGATCCTAAAAAGGAAATTGTTTTAGTCATTGATGATTTAGATAGAATTGACCCTGAACATATTTTTAGAATTTTAAACGTGTTTGCTTGTCATTTATCTTTAGGAGATTCAACTAATAATAAGTTTGGCTTCAATAAGATCATACTAGTTTGTGACATTGAAAATATTAGAAATATTTTTCATTCAAAATATGGTACAAGCACAGATTTCTCAGGTTATATAGATAAGTTTTTTAGCAAAGAAATTTTTTATTTTGATAACAAAAAAGTCATAAATGATACCATTGATAGTATTTTAGAATCCATTAGCTTACCAAATAACTATGATAATTATTTTTCTTTCGTAAAAAAAGGAAGATCAGATTATTCATTATTAAAAGAAATACTACAAGAGTTGATTAATAATAACTTATTAAACTTAAGATCCTTATTGAAGATACATGACCAAGATTATATGCCCAATAGGTATTTCATTAAAATAGATTATAATAAAAAAATTGAAAATTATACGTGTTCAATGATATTTATTTTTGATTTTCTTTCTATTATTTATGGCTCAAAGAAAAACTTAGAGATTGCATTAAAAAGTTTAGCATCAAAAAATCAAATTCGACATGAAACAACAGAAGATGCTTTAAACTTCAAAAACTATGGTGATCTAGTCGAACTAGTAGATATTAAGAGACATAATTTTAGTCTTCATCCTAAACATTTATATCAGAATGTTGAATTGAATATTAAAATAGAGTATCATATAATTAGAAATGGCCATAGTTATGTTACTATAATAGATGGCATTAACCATAAGGAAATTGATATTGTAAATGAATTTAATTTCCCATTTAGAAAGCTGTTATACTTAGCCTTTCAAAACTACATTACATTAGATATAGCTGATAATTAATATTATAATTGCCTATTATGTTAAAAAGAACTTACTATTGTAAAAATTAGAATAGGATGTAAATAGATTTTGCAAAAGAGCGGCTTCACTTGAGTCGCTCTTTTTTATTTTGAAAATCTAACCCATTGATAATTTTTATATTCCGCCAATTAACGAAATTTTCTATAAAAAACACATAAAACGAAATTTTATGTAAGTGGTAGAACTGTCCTATTTCTTGGTATAAGATAGACCTTTATTTGCTTGTTGAAGAGTAGATCAACAAACTAGTCAACTATGCCTTCAAGAAATGTAGATACACTGGAAGCCATCAAAGAGTATGAATTAGGAGGAAAGATTGAACTCTCTGAAAAGCAAATCGCACTCAGAGATCGATATGACATGGCTTTTCATTTAGTGTACACCCACAAACAAATCAGTGTGGCAGCAAGGAAACTACAGGAGCAATTTGGTATCAGCCGCTTTGCAGCCTATAATGACATAGATGCTGCGATGGAATTGTATGGCAATCCCATTACTTCAAGAAAAGAAGCGCTCCGTTTTTTAAATACTGAAAACCAGTCTCGGCTTTTACAGCTCATCGAAACTGAAATCATCAGAAAACGAAAAGCAGGTCAAGACTTTACTGCTGAAGTGGAAACTGCCTCTCGCATCAATGAAAGAATTGCTAGAGTAAATCGTCTACATGAAGATGATCCTGATACTGTGGATCCAACTAAACTGGAACGTACTCAGGTATTTATCATCAACATGGCACCTGAAGCTTTTAACAAGTATGATGAGATCATTGACATTCCTGTAACTGAAGCAAAACTCCCAAATGCCTCGTAAAACTCCTGTATATTATAATCCGCCTCAATTGGCGGTAAAGTACTGCTCCCGTCCCGAGAAAACACTCATCTGGGGACGGGGAACAGGCAAGTCTACAGTCAATGCTGATATTGCTGAAGCTTGTGTACATGAGATGCCTCGTTCTCGAGGTTTTATTGTGGGAGCCAATTACCTTCAGATTTTAACATTGGAGTTACCTCCTATGATTGCTCACTGGGAAAGACAAGGTTATTACCAAAACCTACATTATTTTATTGGTAAAAAGCCTCCTCAGAAATGGCTCAAAAAATGGCCAACTGCCTGGCACATGCCTCAGAAAAATGATTACCTCATCTGGTGGTATAATGGCTCTGTTATCCAGCTCATCAGTTTTGACCGAAAAGACACTGGCTCTCGAGGTGGTAGCTTTGACTGGGGTTTAGGTATTGAAGCAGCTCTCCTACCCAAATCCAGATTAGATAAAGAATTGATCCCTGCTATTAGACCTACTCATTACACATTTAAAAAAAGTAGGTACAGCAAGTCTTTAACTTTTACCAGTACCATGCCTTTTACCCAAGCTGGTAATTGGCTATTTAAAGCCGAAGTAGAACAGGAATCTGAAACCATTGCTATTCTGGGTGAAGGTTTGTACAAGGATTACATAGAAATCAAAAAAGTCAATCCAGCAAACAGAAATCAAACACAGAATAAAATAGTAGCTCGAGTCAAAAGAAAATTATTGGCTGCAAAAGCAAAAAGAAAAGTCTTGTATCTGGAGGCTACTGCTAGAGAAAACCTGCATATTCTGGGTGAAGATTACTTTGATACCCAAAGAAGAACGCTCTCTCCACTGGTATATAAAGTGGAAATATTAAATCACAAAGTAACCATCATCCCCAATTCTTTTTATCCTCGATTTAAAGAAAGCGTCCATGTTTATTTTGAAAGTTACTCCTACAAACATTTAGATAGTCTGGGCTTTAATACCAAAGATTTTAAAAATGACTGTCGAAATGATGAAGACTTAGTCAATGGTGTGCCTCTCCAGATTAGCCTAGACTTTAATAGTGATATTTATAGTTTGATTGTTTTTCAATACCTTAAATCTGTCAACAAGGTGAGAATCCTAAAAAACTTCTATGCCAAAGATGGAGAAGGGCTGGAAGAACTCATGGAGCGTTTTTGTAATTACTATGCTGTCCACAATAACCAATTTGTAAAAGTATGGGGAGATAGAAATGGCTATTTTGAAAGGGATAATTCCAGAAATACTTATTACAATGAAGTACTCAATGGATTAGGTAAAAACAGGTGGGTTTCTGAACTCTGTGCTCCTGCCCACAACATTGAGCATGGATTGCGATTTATTATGGTCAATAGAATGTTTGCAGGAATAGATAGATTTCTTCCTCAAGTAGAAATCAATGGCAATAACTGCAAGGAGCTGGTCATCTCCATTAAAGCTACTCCAGCTAAAAAAACAGATGTGGGAATCCAGAAAGACAAGTCCAGTGAAAGGGATCCAAACATTCTGGCAGAACATGCTTCCCACTTTTCTGATACGCTAGATTATGCCCTATTTCAATTCTTTGATTCTGCTGAAATTAGTGACCACACTAGTTTTTCTTTTGGATCACTTTGATAAGTCTATGAATACACAAATTAGTAACTGGTTCAATGGCAATCAGAATTATAAAGAAGGAGTTGCTTTGTTTGAGCAATTTGGTCATAACCCTGTCATGTTAAGGCAATTCATGAATGGCAGAGCCATCAACATGAAAGTATATCTGCAAACTGAGCTCAAAAAACTGCTCAAAACTTCTAATCGATATGAAGCAAAAAGGCAGACCAGAAAAAAAGCACTGCAGAAACAGGCTATTCAACATCAAGAAAAAACAGAAAGACCATCTCATAAACACCTTTCAGAATATCAGCTTGTTGAAAAATATCGCAAGGATCAGTTTGTCAAATTTGCTCAGCTCAGAAACACACTTACTGATTTAAAAACTGATGAAGAAAGAGCTACCATCATTGATCAAATTGACTCACTGGCTACTGAGAATAGACAGCTTTGGCTATCTCTTGATTATTTTGATAAACATGGTAAATGGAAAAATGACCAAAACCCAATAGAAGAATTTAACCGATCAGCAGAACCAGGTAATCAAAATACTGAAGAGTTATCTGAAGAAGCAAATAATGATATTATTGAAGCTTCAGATGATACCTCCCATGAACTTAAAAAAGCTACAGAAGATAGCCAACCTATAGAAAATAGTAGTAACCAGGCTGAAGTTTTAGCTGCCAAAGCTGAGTGGGATAATCTAAGAAGAAGAATATCCAGAGCTGAAAAAGCACTGGAAAAACTCAAAGCTACTCTAGGAGAGCAATCAAGCAAAACCATCAAAAAGCAGAAAGATCTTTTTGAAATGTATGCTGAAAAAGATCAGCTTTTTAAAATCTTAGGCAAGTAATTACCATGAGCCAGCCTGTTATTAATCTATCAAAATCGTCTTTAAAAATCTCTGATAACCTTTTGGGAGGACTAGTCAATTCCATTAAAATAGTCTTACCTGAAGAAGTGGATTCCTTTCCTGAAGTAGACGGGATCCAACTCAGTGGAGTGATCACTTTTAAAGAGGATGGTGGGTATAGAGACTGGTATCATACTTCTAAAACAGGCATTGTTGAAAGCGAGGTCACTGGCTCTCAAGGTGGACAGGTATTTAAAAACCGGATTGCTTTTACTGTTCCTTCCAATCAACCTGAAGTATTGCTCAATGTGATGAGCATGCTCAACAGAAGGGTAATTGCTATTGGCAAAGATACACTTGGCAGATATCGGGTGGTTGGCTCTCCTACTCGACCTGCTATTGTAAGAAGTACCACCAAGTCTGGTAAAAACAGGTCTGATCGTGCTGGTTCTGACTTTGTCATTGAATGTTATGCATCTCTGCCTGCATTGGTTTATACTGATGGCAATCCCATCAATTATGATCCAGGAACTGGTGAACCCATTGTAAGAGACATCTTACCATTAAGCAATGGTTTGTACTTTGATACCAACAGCCAAACTGGAAAACTGGGTGGCTCACTCATCGAAAACACTTTCATCTACGTACAGCCTGAATACACTTTTGAAATCTCTAATCGAAATGAAGGTTATGTGCCTCCTACTCTAAAACACCGAGAAGGTTTTATTGTAAAAGATGATGGCGCTTATATGTACTCCACCAATGCACATGGAACCAGTGCCCTATACTTTTACGATCAAGTTTTAGAGTTTAAAACTGGTCCAGGTGGCACTTTAAAATATGATGATCCGCATCCTTATGGACATGATCCACTCGACATTTTCATTCTGGGTTCTTATGTAGCTCCAGTTCAATGGGTGAAAGATTATGTGGCCATCAAACTGGAAGATACCATGGGTACTTTCATTCCTAACTCTGTCATTTTTGCTTATGCTGATGGCAAAGCAATGGGTGATGGACAGCTTACTTACGATCATCTTAGAAGCAGGTTAGCTATTGGTAAATCCTATCCGGATTATACCTTAGATGTGATTGTTGATACCAATCATGATGGAATTGTTATTACCAGAATCGATACTGATGGAGATCCTATTAATGCCCAACAGGTAAGAATCTTTTCTTCATTTGCTACTGGTGGATATATCGAGCTGTTTGATCAAAATGAAAATGAGTTAATCAGGCTAGCTGGTGGAGAAAATAACTACATCGGCAATCAGATTTCAATCAATCAGGTAAATGCTGCCGAGCAGGCTTTGGATGTATTGGGAGCTGTAAGAATAAGAACTGATGCAGATTATTTAACTGGCTCTCCTGTAGATGCTTTTGATTTAATTTCTAAGGATTATGATGGTGATGGATCAGCTAGTCCGGTGTTCATCACTGAAGATCTAGTAGAAATTGATCTTAGAAAAATCTATGATTTTACCAATCGTACTTTCTCTCCTGGTTCAATCATCTTTGCGGATGTTGATGGTAGTTTAATTGATGGAAATATTTTTGTTTTAGATGATCATTCAATTTCTATCAATTCATCTACAGATCAAGATGCACATTTATATATTAATCAAGCAGGAGGATTAGATGGCAAGAAAGCATTAGTTATTACTGGGAGTACGGCAGGTAATTCTAAGAACTTAATAGAAATCTATTCTAATACAGATTTAATCTATTCCTTTAGTCGAACTGGTAGTTTAAATGGCAATATTTCTGTTGCTAAAAAACTTGGCCTACCTACAGAAAATAGTGTTTACAGAATTGCTGTTAAAGGAGCTCCTACTTTTATAGATGATTCTTTATTTGAATTTGCTAGTGGTTCTTTAGGAGGTGGAACTTCAGTTCAGTGTGCATTAAAATTTAATTATCTAGGACAATACTATTCTGGTGCTATTACCAGAACTTCTTATCAATATAATAATACTCCTGTTTTTGAAACCAACATTGAAAATGGTGCAGACTTAGAAAAATTAGGCTTTGTAGAAAAAGTCCATAATGATGTTGATGGACTAGCTCTATTTGGCATAAAACGTAAAACTGGATATGAAATTTATGCTATCGATACACCTACTAATGGGGTAGAAAATGGATTTATACTTTATGCTGCTGATTATGATGGTGATGGTACAGCCAGTCCAAGTTTTTTAACTGAGGATGGAATTGAAATTGACTTAAGAGAATTAGATAACTACATTAAGAAATCCTACTCTCCTAATGTCATTCCTTATGCAGATGTAGATGGGAAAATGACTGAAAATAGCAAAGTCAATTTTGTCTATATTGAACCTGGTAAATATCGGGTTGAGAGTGCTTGGTATACTACTGGATATCCAAATAAAGGAATCACCTTCGATGCAGCTAATAAAACTGGGCTATTTACTGAAATAGATATTTCAAATCCTTTCGTTACACAACCTAGAATTGAGTCTAGAATTTCCTTTAATCAAGGTCAAATCAAATTTGGTCGATATGGCACTGTCACTACTGACCCTGAAAGATATTGGAGTGATTCACTAATTGCTTCCATGAAATCATTTAATACTGCAGGTTCACAAGCTCATAAATTTGGGATGATATTTCATAACGTTGACGGTTATTTTCATAGAACAGATAATGGCCTTGAAATTCACTTTTCTACTGCAGAAGCAACTGACACTTTAGATAATATTGGAAGGGAAACAATGGCTTATAAGCTTGCTAGAAATGGTGCTTATTTCAGAACTTTTTTAACTCCTGAAGCAGCGAACTATGCCGATACAGTTCTATTCTATACAGCTGATCATGATAGTGATGGATCAGCAAGCCCTTATTTTAGAACTGAAGATGGGATAATTCTTGATCTTAGAAGTTTGCACGAATCCGTCAACAACTTCACTCCTGGTTCTCTTCTTTTTGCTGATGTAGATGGAACACTCTCTGAAGATACAACACTCTTTTACAATGCAAATGATCAAATCCTCTCTATTGGACATTCGGGAACTGATGTCATTAGAAGAGCTGGTTTACAAATTTTTTATTCTGATAGTAGTTATGGCACTTCAAGACAACTGGAGCAAGCAGCCTTGTATATTCAAAATGATTATACAAATAGTGGGGATCATACGCTAATCGCTTCTGCTACTGGTTACAGTCCTTCAGGTAGTTTTGTTGTGTATGAAAATGCCAATGGAATTTTTGTCGCCTCCCATACGAACTCTCGAACTATTAGCTTGGGTAGAGAAAACAGCAACTTGGTAACTGTCACAAATACAGGTTCATTTCAAGGTGTCAGCTTAGCTAAAACTGCTTATTTGGGTGATGCTTCTGTTACAAAAGGTCGAGTAGTAGTCAATAGAAATGGAGCTTATCTATATGTAGGTTGGGAAAACTCAAATCACCAAGCAGGTATTTTTATCAATCATTGGGCAAATGACAAAGCTCAATTGGTTCTACAAACCTCTTTAGAACCCAATTACATTGATAATAATACCATCCAAGTCTGGTCACAAGATTACGATGAAACTGGCGATAATGCTTGCTTTCATACCAAAACCGAAGACAATAAAATCATCAAACTCTATCAACTCTCTGCTATCGATGATGCCAATGGCACTAATAATACAACTGTTTTACAAGCACTTTTAGATGGATTAAGAAGTCTTGGCTTTGTTGCTGCAACCTAAATTTTAATATAATATGAGTCTTTTATCAATTGAATTTTACAACAGTGGAGGCACTGTAAAAACAATGGAATGGGGTGTGACTAGAAAAGACATGATGGTCATCAACCCAGCTGCTGTCAATGTTACTTTTCGCTGTACTATGGTTGTCACTGTAGATGGAGAAAAACTCACTACAGATAAACAGGAAGATTTAATGGTCACTAACTCCATGCAAGTGCCAGTAGTGAATACTTCCCTTGAACCTGTGATGGTGGATAATCCTGACTTTGATGAGTCTAAAGAAGTAGCTGAAGACAATCCAGTTCAAATCCAGAAAACAATTGGAGAGTGGGATATGTGGCTAGATGAATTCTATTACAACACTCCTAGAATCTCTTTGCAAGAAGCCATCACCAATGCCATTAAAAGGAAACTGGTACAGAAATATGCTGCCTCATTCCCTGAACTACAAGATTTTGTTTACATCCAAAGAAGTTAATCATGCAAGAAAAAGAATTTACAATCGCAGAAATTGAAGCCCTCAATGAAGGCTTAAACATGGTCATTGACCACGAATTTGAAAACTTTAAACTCTCTTTTAGAATCGGCAATCTGGCTAGCAATGTCAGCCAAGTCATTAAAAGAGTGGAAGCTGAAAAAGGAAAAATCTATCAAAAGTTTGGAGAAAAAACCAAAGAGGGTCACATTTCTATTCAGTTCTCCTCTCCTAACTATCCCAAATTTGAAGAAGCTTTAAAAGCAGTCATGGAAGAAAAAATCAAACTGCAAGTTCCGGAGCTCCAAGCATCTTTATTTGAAAAGGAAAAAATCAAACCCAAATTCTTTAAACTCTGTAAGGAGCTCATCATCAATGATTTCAACTCATGATTCATTTATACCATGCCCTCGATCAGCTCAAAGTTCCTGGACAAGATGGCAAACAGCCAGAGTTTTCTATCGAGTTTGTGGTGGCTCAAGGTGAAAAAAAAGGTCAGCTTAGGTTCATTGATAAAGCTGTGGTCAATCACTTTTCTAAGGGCAAAACCATTGAAAAACTCCAGAATCCTGAATCTAAAAGTAAAGCCACTTACAACCATAAAGATTCTGGAGTGATTGCCATTCGAGTACTTGCTAGCCAGAAGTATCCAGCTGGTCAAATCTTGACCCCAAAAAAGCTTTTTATCACTAAAATCAATGGATTAAAAACCTTTATCTAAATATGGAAAATAGTACTATTGAAGTAGTTTTTCAATCTGGATTTGCGGGAGACAAGCAGCAAGAAAGCTCTGGGCAAATAGCTCCAGTTACAAGAGAAGATGGCAGAAATAAAGAATATGCGCCTTGGGGATCCACCGATGATTTGCCCAACCAGCTAATCGAGGTAGTTGAGCGTTCTGCCATCATGCCTGGACTCATTGAATTTTGGGAAGGAGTCCTTTTTGGGAATGGATTGGGTGTTTTCCAGACTTCTTGGGATGAAAAGAAAAAGCAGGTAGTTATCAATCAAATCTGGGATGAAGATATCCAGAACTGGCTCGAAACTTCGCTGGCTCATGAATACATATTAAACACGCTGCCTGATTTTTTAAGCACTGGAAATGGTTTTGTCCAGGCACTTTTTTCTCAAGGTAGCAAAAATGCCAAAAAGCAAATCACTCGTTTTGCCCATACAGATTGCACCGATTGCAGACTGGAAATTATGACCAAAGGTCAGATTGATAATACCTATATCTCCAATACTTTCGGTAGAAGGCAAATTGAGAATGTCTCCACCGTAACTCAGCTAACTGAAAGGATCGAAAACTTTAAAAGAGGCAAGGAAAAATACAGCCATGATCGCTGCATGTTTCACATCCGAAGGAAAAAAGCCGGTAGAAAATATTATGGCATGCCTGTCTGGTGGAGTGAGGAAACCAAACTGGTGATGGAAAGTACCACAGACATGTTTAAGCTCCAGAAAGGTAGTTTAAAAAATGAAATCAGAGCCAAGTATCATATCTTAATCTGGCAAGATTACTTCAAACAGAAGTATCCTGAACCGGAACACAATGAGGATTTCAGGCAGAAAAAGAAAGAAGAGCTGGTGCAGTCTGTACATGATAACCTCACCAAACCAGAAAATGCTGGCAAAGCCATATGGTCAGATTTTATATTTGATCAAAGAAGTGGAGAACCCAAATCAGGTATCATCATCAAACCTGTGGAAGAAGGAAAAGGCAATGCTGATGTGTACTTAAAAAGTAGAGATCAGGCTGTGGCCATGCTGGCAATGGCTACCAACACCAATCCTGGACTGGCAGATTTAATTATCTCTGGAAAACTCGGAAGTGACACAGGAAGTGCAGTGAGAGAAAGCTACAATGTGCTTTCTAAAACCAAGACTAAAATCAATCGCATGCTGCTATTACAGCCCATTAATGAGGCCATCAAATACAACTGGCCAGAAAAGAAAAACATCTTTGTAGATTTTATCGGCTTTGAGCTAGTGACTACAGATGAAAAAAAGGAGGGCGTGCAAACTGAAATGAAACCTAATCAGGCTGGGCCTGGAAAGGATAGTTCTGGACAAACAACATAAAACCAAGAAGAAAACCATGCTGATTAAAGACAAAGAAATGCTCCAAGAGTACTTGGAAGTAAATGGAGATTTAAAATTTGACTCCATAAAAAAGGATTTGAAAAAAGCAGACCAACTCCTTTTGCTCGATCCTCTTTTTGGTATTGGAGATGAGTTTTATGCAGAGCTGGATGCTATAGAAACTCCTGAAGGAAAAGAAGTAAAACTGTTAGAGCTATTAAGACAGTCAGTGGCAGATTATGCCTACTCCCTTTGGGCAAGGATGCATGCGGTACAAAATTCTAACTCTGGAATTGCAGTAGTAAGAACAGATCGAACAGCACCTGTTTCTGATGCCAAACTAGAAGGTATTATTGCAGATAAACTAAAAAGCAGCCACCAGTTTATGGAACTGGCTTTGAAATATCTGGAAAAGAATGCTGATGATTTTGAAGCTTGGAAAAATAGCTCAGCTTACACCATTAGAAAAGAGCTATTTATCTCCAGTGTAGATGAGTTTGATAGATTCTGTTATATCGAGCGAAGCAGAATCATCTTCATGAAACTCCGACACCTCATTTTGCAGGGAGAAGATGAACTCATTAAACCAGAATTGGGAGATGACTTATACAATGTTATCAAAGCAGAATATCAAGCTGATAACCTCAAAGCAGTTCATCTCCCAGTAGTAGAAAAAATCCAGCGAACATTAGCCAACTACGCTTTAGGCAAACACAAAAAAGATGAGGATTTACAAGCAACAGCAGAAACACACCAAAAAGCCTTGATTGATTTTTTAAGGAAAAACCAAACTGATTACCCCATACTGCCGATCAATAACACACAAGGTAGAGGTGAGTTTCCAAATAGACCTGAGAGTAGTCAGTTTATTTTTTAGAGTTTTTTGACAATTCATTAATTTAAGTTAAGAATATCATAAGCTATATCTTTCAGTTTTTTTGATCTATTAATAATTTGTTCTGGCTTCCATTCAGCTTCTTCAAGTACATCTTGTGTTATTTTGAATGGAGGTTTGTTACCTTTATCTAAATAATCAGACTTTTTTTCACTAAACTCTTTATTTGCTGCATTTCTATTTTTTTGAATAGAAAGCAATACTAAATTACCAATTTGATTTGTTAATTCTGATCGTTGTTTAAAATTAAAATCTTTTTCCCAATTTGAATTTTGTTTAGGATTTTGAGGTAAAACATGCTCAACTGATATAGAATTATATTTATGTTTACGATTTATGCCTTTTTCTTTCTCCTCAATTTTTAATAGTAATAACTTAGTAAACCTTTGATTTTTATTAAAAAATTTCTTACTACTTATTTTTGATTTAATAAGTTTTTTTTCTTTAGATAAAAATTTAATCCTAGAAATTTCTGACAACTTATCTTTCTGCTGAATTTCTTCAATTAATTTATAAAATATTGCTGCTCTATCGTTGCCATAAATACATGAAATCCCAATACCTAGAGACAAAATGTTTAATTGTTTTAAAAATGCATTGATTTCTGACGGAGAGTCTTTTTTCTTAGTAAGAAATAAAATTGTAGGAGGTATCCAACTTTCAAAAGTTAATTGCTTAAGCCAATATAGCTCATTATTAATAGAATCTTGTATCTCGTTATCCTTACAATAATAATTTTCATTAATTATGATGCTTAACGATTTACCAAAAGTCAAAAGTTGATTATCTATAAAATCAATAGGATTTTCATGAGGTTTCAAATTATTTTTTATATCTTCAAAAATAGACACCTGCTGCTTTCTATTAAGCTTTATTGTTCTGATATAATTAAATAATTTCTCAAATTCGTCTTGACCTAAATATTCCTCTGTTTCTTCCCATTTATGCCCATATTCTTCTATTTGGTCAGGAGGTATTTTTTCTAACAATTCTGCTTTCAACATATCAGCCATCGTTAATGGCATGCCACGTCCATTTAATACTTTAAATATCCTAAAAGCCTTTTCTTTACTAAATGCTGTTACAATTATAAGCATGCACTTCGAAATAATAAACTGAGCAAATTCTATCAATTCATCCTCAGTATATTTACTTTCTGATAAGACTTTATTTATTAGAATAGTATTTTTGTATATATTTTGTTGACTTTCTGATAAATCTTCAGCATTTATATCAATAATGGAGTCTAATCCACCATCTTCTTGTATCAAGTTACAAAAAAAATTTTGATCTGCCTTTTTTGTCTTAAACCGATATTCTGTAGTTGTTCTCGTAAGTATATCTTCTTCCTGTTTAATCAACTTAGACAAAGATTTTCTAGCTTGAGTATTGTCAATTAAATTTCTCAATACAGATAATAATATTGTAAGAGTTGTCAGTCTTTGCTGTCCATCAATTACATCTGATATAATTGTGTTATTCTTTTTTATAATAACCAGACTGCCTAAAAAATATGGTTCTTGATCATCTTGTTCAAATGCAGCTGAAATTAAATCATCCAATAATTGCATTACATGTTCTTCTTGCCAAGCATATGCTCTTTGATATATAGGAATTTCAAATAAAAAATTACCAGAAAAAATACCCCTTAAATTTGATTCTTCAGCTTTTATTGATTGTTCTTGAGAGCTATCTAAGTTTTCCTCCATTTCATTCAGTTTTTTATTAACAGCCTGAAATTTCAGACCTAATTGGTTAGTACCAAAATAGCATCATTTATTACAAAATATCATTTAAATTTAAAGGACAGAAAATCCGATGATATGAAATCTATTATTACTTATCGATAATGAAATTATGTTTTTTTTAACAAAATTGGACGATACTATGCTTACAAACATTATTTGATTAAACTTCTAATTAAATCAAGAGCAAACTATCTAATTAATTAGAAATAATACTAATTATTAATTCAATTGACATTTAAGTCAGGAATCTCATAAGCTTTCAAAAAGCTATTTGCACTATTTTTATTTGCAAAACTTGCTTCTATTGTATCTCCATTACTATATATTATTTTAATCTCAAACCGAATTAGATCTTTCGTTTCATAGTCAATTACTGTAAATTCATTTAGAAAGTTAATTGCTTCGGTTGCAGACTGAAAGACAGATGATGTTCCAAGTAATGGTAATATTCTAATTTCTGTTATATATCTTGACACACTTTCTTCCAATACTTTAAAGAATATATCAAATTTATCTTGATTTAATTCAACAAGTTTTTGAATGATTTTTTCTTTGTCATTAAATGCCTCCCATTGTTCAATTTTTTTGGTAAAATCTTCATCAGAAGTATCTTCTTCATATGAAGCATCTATTCCATATGTCTTAAAAGCTGAAACTACTGTATCATACTCAAAGTACAATACATTGAAATTCCTTGACCTAAGTTGATTTAAAGCACCTTCAGTAAATACACCGGCTAACACTACACCCAAAAATGGCGCGGAAAAACTATGAGTAAATGCTAATGGGAGAATTGCACCTTGAATTTCTTGAGCTTTATTCCGTGAATGTTTTGTATATCTACGCCATGCAATTTCAATGAATGCTACAGGTAGACCTATTTCTGCATCAGAACCACCACGTTCTAAAACAAAGTCTAAATCATGTTTATTTTCATAACTATCATACCATGTTACTTTTTTACCTTTGCGAGCCTTTCGTTTTCCTTTTTTGTCAAGATATAAATCAAATTTAGTAGCAAAATCTTGAAAGTAAATTTTCATAGTTGTTTCAAGAATCTCACCGATTATCTGTCCAAACTTATGTGATGGGGATTTAGCCATATATTCGTTTTTTTATTATATTTAATTTATCCATAGTCTACCTTCTTGTAATGGAACTTGATGTTTTCTATTTTTCCATTTTACATTTCTATCTCTAGTTTTCTCAAAAGAATAAGAATTAAAACCTGCACCAACAGCAAGCTTTCCTAACCATTGATCAACAGGAAGATATATACCATACGGTGCAGAATCACCAATTACAAAACATAAATTTGAATCATCTTTACAAACTCTTCTCAAAGCAATAAATGTTTCTGCTAAATCTTTAAAATAAGCTAATGCCATTAAGTGATAGTTTTTCTTACCTCCATGATGTAATCTTGTTTCAGCAAGTAAATCAAATTTAACCTTTAACTCATCTCTAATTGGCTTGAGACAACTAGAACTGAAATACTCATCAACGTCATTTCTAATATGAGCTACATGTTGAGTACATGCTCTTATTATATCATTTTTTACTAAATTTTGTAATTCTCCCCAATTGTCGATTTCTTCCCAAAAAGTTAATTCTAACCTTGTAGCATCAGCATAATCGTAATTATTTGCATAAGGTGGGGATGTAATCACCAAATCAATTGAATTCGATTGAATTTCTGAGAGATTTCGACTATCCCCTTTAAATAATTTTGCGGTTCCTAATGGCAACTTTTTCCTTTGAACAAGTTCCATATCCGAAGTAATTGCATTTAACTTGTTTTCAAACGCAATATAAGGTTCAAGTACTTTAGATTTTGATTTATTTGGCAAAATATATTGCCATTGAGCAGTGCCAACTGGTGATGAGACCCTCAATATTGAGGTTATTATGAACCACGTGAGTTTTCTTGACTCATCTGACATTTTTGTTTCAAGCCAAGCTTGTTTTAATTTAAATAAATCTTCTAAAGTGCCTGGAGGATAACATTTTGATAATAATTTTGGATAATCTCTTTTTTCTAGCTTTATAGCAGCTGCTTTCTTTAACAACCCTATTGCCTCATTTTGTAAACGTTCAATATCAGTATTCCAAAGTAGCTTCGCTTCTGCTATTTTATGTACTAGGGTATGTGCTTCTACTCCATAAGTTTTTTTACCATTAAATAATCCTTCTAATAATACTGTCCCTGAACCAACAAATGGATCTAAAATATTTTTAGCATTAGGAAATTTATTAAAAACTGATGTTACCCACTCCGCTGAAAAACCTGCTGTATATCTAAACCATCCATGAATAGGTAATTTCATATTATCTACAAAAGTAGAAGACACTTTATCTCTCTCTTTCAATGTTGCGTTCTCTAAAATCATAACGCAAAGATATAAAACCATTAATGATTTAAACTTACAACTTCATCCATAAAAGCCATTTTTATCATAATTAAGCTTGAGCAATTAATTGTTTCAATTCAAGCCAGTAGTTCTCATTCCAAAACCGTCTTGCATTACCAGAAGTAGATGGAAGAACAAAAAGTTTTGATTCACCAATATTTTTCTCTTGAAGTCCATATTTTATCTGTGTAGTTTTTCCTTGATACCCTAAGACAAATGATGCCGCTTTTTTACTATTAAATGCAATATATTTAGGTTGGTATTTCTCCATTTTTATGATAAAACTTTCCACTTCATAACTACCATTTGAAATTTCTTTATCATTTCCAAACTCAGTGTGTACCAAATCAGTTAATCCAATATTATATTTGTTAATTTCATAACATTCTTTTGGGTCTAGTTTATGCGGAGTAAAACCAGTTTGACATAAAATACTATAGAATTTATTTCCTGGACCAGCATAATAGAATCCTTTCAGAGCAGATGCTTTACCTTTTGCTGTACCACAAAAAACTACATCAAGATTTGTATCAAGAACATCCTTTAGCATTACCTAGCTATAATTATTAAAGGTTATTGGATCATTTTCTGTTAATCGATCTGTAATAAATTCAATTCCGCTTTCTGTTAGCTTACCACATCTGTAAAACGGTCCCCATTCATGAAATTTGATGAAAAGTTGATTTACAAAATGTGTATTTGAAAAAACAATTTCATTTCCAGCTTCAAAATGCTCCACTTGCATTAATATATTATCATACCCTTTATCAGGTCCTGCATGAGTAAGCATAATACCATAAAAATCTGACTCATCCTCAGTATCTTCCCAGACAACTGCAGGATGTTTTAGCCTTTCAGAGTCCCTGTTATTAGAATTAACCCAAATAATATCTCCTTTTACAAATGCCATTTTTTAAATATTTAAATAAGTAACGACAATAAATATACATTTATAAATACTTTATAGTACTCTAAAAACAACAAATAACATCCATTAGTTAGTTAATTTCCGTCCTATTAATCTTCATTAATAACCTATTACTTCGCTTTCAAAAAAGCGATGAAAAAACTTATAATTAATCTAGCCTTTGCCATTATCACTGAATTATTCAAGGAAGAAGTCTCTGATGAATACTTGAGCGATCGTTTGGTAGAACTTACTGGCCACCTTGAAAAAGTACCCAAAGCTTTAACTGACAAGGACAAGAATGATAAAGAACAGTTAGTTGCCATCTGGCAAGAAGCCCGACCTGATTTAGTCAACTGGGGTTTAAAAGAAGCTTTGGAAGAAGTAGATGCTAGAGTCAAAGATGCTCAGAAAAGAACCATGTTCAAAAACTGGCTCACTGAAATTGCTGATCATTTGGCTGGGACAACAGAAAGTGAAACTCCTTTGATAGAAAACTCAATCGATGGAGAAAGTAAAGCTTAGCTATCGGGTAATGGGTTTACTCTGGGTAAAAGATAAACTGCTCCTACTCCCCCAACATACTGGGGAGTGCTCTTTGGAGCAGCTCAAAAAACTCTCTGCTTACTGGCTCATTGATCAGCCTGATTATGTCACTCAGTTAAAGGTGGTAGCTATTCTGCTCAATATCAGTCATCGGTTTCTGCTTCGGATAGATCCAGAAAGTTTGAATAGACTGCGAGAGCTATCTTTATGGGTGTTTGAGGAATGTAGTTTTACTGAAAAGAAACTGGATAGTTTCTCTTTGAATAGCAAAACCTTTTATGCACCTGATACCTGTTTGTTTAATTGCTCATTTATTGAGTTTATCCATGCAGATGAAATGGCTCAGCAATATGCTCTGTCTGGAGAGGAAAAGTATCTAGATGCACTGGTGGCCACCCTCTTTAGACCTGCCAAATCTAAAAAGCAACTAAATGCGGATGATTACAATGGAGACATCAGAAGGCCTTACAATTACTACTTGTCTCAGATTTATGCCAAAGAGATTACTGGTCTTGATCAAGCCCTTAAAAAGGTCGTTTTCCTATTCTTTGCTGGATGTAAAAAGTATATCTCCGAGCAATTTCCTGAAGTGTTTGGAGCTGGTGGAGAAAGTGATTCAGCAGAATTATCTAATTCTGATTCCCCTTATGCAGTTGCTCAAAAATTGCTAGCCAAAGAAGGCACTTTGGGAGATTTAGAAAAAGTGCAGGATGAAAACCTGTACAATGCCCTTTCCATGCTCAAAGACATCATCTTAAACATTGAAAAACAAAATTCATGAATGCTGATTTAGAAGCGATAAAATCCTACTTTGAAGGCTACTCCAATCACAAAGAGGTCAACTCTGTCATGTTTGGCTCTATTGATGACTTACTCGATGAGTTACCTTCAAAACAAGAAGAGGAATATCCGCTGCTATTTGTGCCTTACTTTACTCGGCAATCCAAAGAAAATGAAGCAGAGTTCAAATATGATATCCTTTCTTTTATGATCACGCTGTATAAGCCTTATGGAAAAGATGAAGGGAAATCTACTAAAAACAGCATATTAACCGAGCTCGAACCCATCATCAATGAGCTAATTGGTAAACTCCATTTCGATATGGAAGAGGAGGTTTTTCCCATCAGGCAAGCCATTGACTTTAAAGGGAATGGTCCGAATATCTCTGAACCCATTGCTCCCAATGACCTTATTGGCTGGGCTTATGAATTTGACATCATGATCCAGTCTTCCATCCAACACAATCCAGATTCATGGCAGTAAGTATCGTTTCTCAACCAGTTCAACCAGTACTGGCTCGTAAGCGCCAGCTCTGGGAAATACAGTCTACTAGCTATAGTGCTTTAGATAGATATCGGGTGGAAATCGTTTTTGAGCAGCCTGATTTGTTGCCTGATATCGTACTTACGCAAACTCCCAATGCAGATGGTAAAACCTTCTTTGAGCTAAGTCAGGTATTAGACAGTTTGCTTGCTCATGGTCTGCCTGCTGAAGGTGTACCTGCTATTTCTAATGATGCTGAAAGTTATACCATGCTAAATGCCATCATGAGAGAGAAATGGTTTGATGAAGGAGAACAACAAAGTGATAGTCCATTTAGCTTTGCTTGCCTAAAAGCTGGACTTGGTCACAACTTGCAGCAGTTTGATTTTAATAGTTATTTTGCTGATAAGTTTCTCTGCTTTACCAGCAACGGAATGAAAGTGACTAAAAACTCCCAGCAGTATTTGAGTTTTTTATGGCTAGCTAATTCTTCTGTTACTGCGCAACTTTCTGTGACTGGCTCTTATGATGATGGAACTACTTTTTCTTACAATTTAACTGAGTTTGATTTTGTTGCTGGCTCTCCTTTAAAAATAATTCCTTGTTCTTATGTTGATCTAGCTTTGGCAACTAATGCTGAAGTGGCTGACAAAAACATTGATTCTTTTTCTCCAGTAATTTCAGTAGATGGTACTACTACCCAAAACGTTCACTTTAATCTGTCTAGCAAAAAGATCCGGAAGTCTTTCTTATTTGCTAATAGTGCCGGTGGTTGGTCAGTGCTACATTGTTTTGGCAACTTCGAGGAGGAAAGCAGTTTTACTTATGAAAATGCTGAAATCAATGTACCTGTGGGTAACCTGCCGAATGCTAGCCAATTTCAGACCTTTGAATCGATCGAGCAGCTGTCTTTTAAAACATCTACTGGTTACCTTTCTTCTATAGAAATGCTACATGCCAGGGAGTTTTTAAAAAGTAGGTTTCGCTATGAGATCAGAAAAAATGCAGCTGGAGAGATTTCCTTTACACCCATCATATTAAAGAAAGCAGCATACAAAACCGATAGCTCTGAACCTGGTCTTTTGGCTGTGCAGTTCTCTTATGATTTTGCTTTCTCCAATAAACTCTATGATTTTCTATGATTGCTCTTAAAGTAGCTGACACCTTTTTGGATCTGGATGAAGATAGCAAAATGACTTTGTATTACCGCAATGCTTTCTTTGACTTTGAAGTGCGTGTAGGGAATAAAAGTCTGCCTTTTGACATTCCTGCCAGTCCACTGAATCGCAGAGCTTTTGGTTTCTTTGACTTACCTGAAACCATGCTCAAAGGAGAGTTTAGCTGTCAGCTCTGGCTATTTGGCAATCCATACAAAACTGGCAAACTCAAAGTCACTTATGAGAACAAAAGCTTTAAATGCACTTTCTTCTGGGGGCTGTCTTCTACTGCTCCCCTACTCAAAGACTTTAAATTATCTGAGCTTGATTACTCTTTCAACTTTACTGAGTATGATTCAGGTAATAACTGGTATTTAGCCAGAGCTCATTTAGATGTAGGTGGTGGAAGTGAATTGGATATCCCTCAAGATATTGGTGTGGAGTATACATTAAGGGTAGGTTTTGAAGGTAATGAAGAAACCTTTGAAGCTTCAGCTACTTTAGAGGAAGGTGATACATTACTCAATCTGCTTAATAATCTGGGACTTTTAGTAGCTGATCATTTTAGCAACCTCAACAGCTTTGCGCAAATCTTGGCTGCTGATAGCTCTACTATTCGCATGTTTATTTCTTGGTGGGATGAGGTAGAGCCTAGTAAACCTTTGGTGATGGAGCTCGAGGCTGATTATGGAGGTATTATTTTCACAGCGCATTTCTACAGTCAAAGTGTGATCAAGTTTATTGATCGCTATGAAGCTTTGTATTTTCCTGAAATGTATGCCCATGATACGGGTTGGGATGATTCCTACATGCTTGCAATGGGTGACAGGGAAATCTTCAGGCAATTTCGTTTTTTGAACTTGAATCAAACTTACTTTGCTCCACTCATTGATTTAAAGTTTATTGTAAGGCTACTTGCTGATGCCATTGGTTTTAAAGTGGAAGGTTTGGAACATATCCAGTATGAAGCCGAATACTACTATGATCCAGAAACCAATTCTCCTAGATATAGAACTCCTGTGGCTGCCATCTTTCCAGCTCAGCACCTCAACTTCCAATTTGCTTTTAATTTGAGTGATATTCTGCCAGATATCTCTGCGGCTGATTTCTTAAAGAAAATAGCAGCTGGTTTTGGTTTGCATTTAGATTTTGATGAGGATTTTAATACGCTTTATATCTATAAAAAAGAGGAGATGATGGCAGGTGATGGAAAAGACTACACCAATAAAATCAGGTATTATCAAGGTAGTCATGATAAGTTCAACATCGAAGAAGATGGCTTTGAAATTATTATTGGTGATGATACTTACTTAGTCACTGATACTAGCTCTGCCACTGCTTTTACCATTGATACAGGTTTGATATCCCTTTCTAAACAAGCACTTACTCTTCCTGATAGTTCTAGTGAATTACTGGAGACAGCCAAGCTCACCTATGAGGGAGATTTATTCGCTTATGGTACTGAAGAAGCTGGAAGGATTGATGAGTTGATTTTAGTAAAATGGTATCCAGATAATGATGCAGATGGTATTTCTTCCCAGCAGCTTTATGAAAACTATTATGCTGATTTTTTAAGAACTAGACTAGAAAGTAACAAGATCATGTTTCCTGCTGGATTTGACATTGGTGATGTGTTTTCTATTGATGAGAATAAACCTTTCTTGATTAATCATCAAAAATACATGCCTACTGAAATCAGGCTGGAAGTGGGTAAATCAAGCTTTGTTTCTGGAGAAATTGACTGTTATCGAATCTTATAAGCACCATGGAAAAATCAAAAGAATCCATTGAAGCCTTCACAGCTAGGGAAGCCAAAGAATGGGCGGAGTTTATCTCCTACCGATTAGCCAAAGAACTGGCCAATCAGAAAAAAATCACTGTGTCTAGAGCTGAGATTTTCAATATCCAAAATGCAGTGGTACTGGCTGCCAAACAAAACCTACAGGAGGTGGGATTTGCCTTTGCTGATGCTGGTAGGTACATCGACATGAAAAACATCAGTTATTCTGGATCAGGAGATGCCACCAAAGGAGCCGCTTTTATTGAAGCTTTAAAAGACTGGGTAAGAAGACAGGGAACAGCTAGTTTCAAACAGGTACCGGGTTATGATCAAACTGCTATCAGACTGGATGATGAAAAAGCCATTCAAAGAATCGCACTAGGTATCTTCTTCCATAAAATGACAGACAGCAACCACAAAAGAAAAAAATGGTGGTCGCATATCCTTTATGGTGGTTTAAAAAACCTTTATGGTAGGCTACTTTATGGATATGGACTCGAGGCGATCAATTCAATCAAACAAATCAAATCTTAACATGAGAGCACTTTTAATCAGACTATCCGACAATGGAAAACAAACAGTCGGAGAATTTAGAATCTATAACCAGCATCAGCTCCTCCTCTCCTGCTTCACCTTGGAGCTTCCTTATAAAAACAATGAGAATAAAGTGAGTTGCATTCCCAAAGGAACTTACCAGGTGCAAAAAAGAAAGGATCCAGCTAGCAAGTTTAATTATGAGCACTTACACATTTTAAATGTGGTAAATAGAGACTGGATTTTAATGCATGTGGGTAATTACAATTATCAGATTCAAGGCTGCATCTTACCTGGTGATTCACTCTATGATATCAATCAAGATGGCCAGCTCGATGTGACCAATTCTAGAAAAACTTTGGAGAAAATCCTGAAAATTGTATCAGAAACCTTTATTTTAGAAATTGTATAATATTTGCACTAATTAATACATTTTCTAATAATTACAATCCGTCCTCCGGATGTAATTTGATTGTTGTTGGAATCCTTTTTCTCATTTGAGGGAAAGGATTTTTCTTTTTCATCACTTTGTTATCTCAGTTTAGCAACTATCATCAACCTGCACTTTGTTAAAATATAACTTTTTTAAGATTCCTGCATTTACAAATAATACTACCAAATTAGCAAGTAATAATAAAATCCTCACATTTTATGAGTATGGGGATTTTTCTTATTAAAAAAACATTTACATTGAATATATAATTTTTTGGAGATTTATCTCTTTTATAGGATAAGCTTAATATCTAAAAGTTTAAATCCATATTAATTAATCCTTTGTCTCACCTGAGATGAAGGATTTTTTGCTTAGAAACTTAAAGATCTAATCTAAAACGTCAACTAATCTTTATTAAGAAATACTATCCTATTCAAATCAACAATTAAAAATCGATTAAAACTTTAAAAAACTGAAGTTATCAGAGTTATTCTAGTTGCATAACATACAGTTATTAAATCAGATAACCCCCTATCCTATATTAGAAGAGGGTTGTCTTTAGATACTGCATATTAAAGCCTAAAAAAGGCTTAAAATAGACAAATTTGATCATTTAGCTTTTTAAAGTACTATTAATTTTCCGTCCTTATTTTTTTGGATCGTCTTAAATAAGTTCGCTGCATGCATGAACTAAAAAACAAACTTGATAGTATCATTTTCTTATTAAAAGAAATGGTAGAAAAACAGCATCAAGATGAATATTTATTCAAAACATCTATGCTTATTTTGATGACATTAGAAGTTGCTCTTTTGTTCGTACTAGTCTTTTTTGTTTTTTGAAATCATTCTAACTCAACATATTACTTGTTAACTAAAGAAGCTGCTAAAAAGCAGCTTCTTTTTTTTATCCAGCTAAGTAGTTCTCACCAAATACTTTCTCTATATTCATTTGAATCCTTCTTGTGGAAAATCGCAAGTAAAAATCTTGTGTTGTTTTAGTATGATTATGACCTACCATTGCAGTTATATCATCACTAGGTACTCCACATTCACTCATCATATTGATAAAAGTTCTTCTGCCGGTTTTTGATACTAAATTTATATCATCTATACCTACAATAGCTGCACATTCTTTTAAGTATTTACGATACTTATCGCTACTCATATAGCTATTTCTTTTTTCTGACCAAATAGGAGCTTTCCAATTGTATTTATCAAGTATTCTTCTAGCCTTTGGAAAGATTGGTATTTGCATCTCTTGACGTGTAGACTTCAATGGTGCCTTCGCCCTTTTTTTTATTATCCAATTTTTACCTGATACTTTCTGGATATGCTCTAAATGATTAAAACTAACTATATCTGCATAATCCATAGATGTCCAACACTGAAAAACGAAACAGTCTGCCACTTTTTGTAAAGTAGGTGACTTAAATCGAAATTTTTCGAAAAGCGCCAATTCATCCATAGACAAATATTCTGGAGACGAAGGTTGTCCTTTTTCAACTTTTAAATATTGCAAAGGATTGAATTTTAATATATCTTCTGATACTGCCCATTTCATGACTCTTTTTAAAGTAGATAAACATCGTGCTTGATAACTCTTTGAGTTTATTTGAGAATTTTGCTTTAACCAATTTTCAAATTGATAAGCTAGATTCATATCTACGTTTTTAATTAATATGCCCTTTTTTCCTACTTCTGCTAAAAATTCTCTTAATCTGCTATATTTACTTTGATAAGACTCAAAAGTTGATTCCTTAATTTCTAAGTCAATTAAACTTTCCATATAAGTCATCCACAACTCATATACTTCACACAGAGTGTATTTTTTCTTATCTTCAGTCAAATAAAGGTATTTTAGAGAATCTGCAGTTATTTCCTCTTCTCTATTTGAATAATTTAAAAATATCTCATAAATCTTTGACTTGATCTTAGACAATTCAATTGCCTCCTCGTTTTGTGTGTTTTTCTTTAACGTCTGCTCGTTGTTATCCCAGTTTTTTAGCAACACTCTGATATTAGTTGAAAAGGGTGTGGTTGTCCGCTTACGATCGATAGAAATATGGCAATAGATAGTTCCGTAACCCTTATTAGCACACTTTCTCGGATAAAACTGGACTGAATAACTTAATTTTTTTTCATTGTGAATCATTTTGATTTTTAAAAATTTAATTATCACCCAAAGCTATTGTCCTCTTTTTTAATTAGAATTTTAGCGTTAATCAATTAATTTTCATTAGGCAGATCGGATGTAAGGTAACTGTTCACAACAGAAAATATCTGTTCACAAACTGTTTACAAAAATTAAGTAAGGTTTGTAAGTACCTTAAAATCAGGAGTTAAAAAACGTTGAAATTTGGGCTTTTTTAATGTTTTTACAAAAAAAAAGCCGCCCAAAGTAATTTGGGTGGCTACCTGTGGGCCCACGAGGGCTCGAACCTCGGACCCCCTGATTATGAGTCAGGTGCTCTAACCAGCTGAGCTATGAGCCCTTGAGTATCTGCTACTCAATCGGAGGGCAAAAGTATATATTTGTTTATTTTTATGCAATACCCTAGATCAGATATTTCTTTATTTATTCATATTTTTTTCAATTTTTTCTGCTAATGCCTTCCCTTTCTTCAAACAATCTGCAATAGAGACCCCTCCTTCCCAATTAATAGTGTGGTAAATATCTTGTTTTTCTAAGCTTTCCAACACTTCATGAGCTGCATCTATCTTTTGTGTATATTGAGGTATAGATTTTTTCCACCTATGAATTTTTTGAAATACTGGCTCACCATCAATTTCGTAAACCCTTTTTAATTCATTGGTTACATTTTGCCTTACCGTATCATTATCATAAGATATTTCTTGCTCAAACTGACTACCACCAACAAAACTAGTTAATAAAAACTCATCTTCTGGGCACCTTACGGGAAACAAACAGCTACTCCACATGCAACCTGCTGTATATAATCCTGCTTTTTTGGGATGCAATCCACCAAAGCCATTTGGCACTGCCTGCATATCTGCTTTTTTGAAAGCTGTATGAACCACTGCCAATTCTGGGTAGTGCACATTGTTAAGAGGTGATATTTCAGATGATGCTAAAGTACTAAGAATCTCGAAAGCACTAAAAGCAGGAAGCGATAATATTACCTTATCTGCCAGATATTCGCCAGAGTTTGACTTTACTATAAACTTCTCTCCCTTCTCAATAGATTGAACCTCAGAGTTATATTTAATATTAACAGATTTGGCCAATTGGTCTGGAATCTCTTGCATCCCATTATGGAAACTATAAGAAACTCTCCTTCCAGAGCTGCTTTTAGTTTTCAAAAAACCTTTAATAATTGAACCATATTCTTTCTCAAAATCAAATAATTGAGGGAAGGTTTTTCTTATTAGCATTTGCTCTGGATCACCTGCATAAATGCCAGAAACAAATGGATTAACAGCATTATCTACAATTTCTTTAGAAAAGCGTCTTTCAAAAAAAGAAGCCACAGTCTCATTCTCATCACCTTTAGATTTATTGCTGTATTCCTTAAAAACCGAAAGCTTGGCATTAAAAGAGAAGAAATCTGAAAATAAGAAAGCCGGACCTGCCGGTAGCTTTCTGTATTTTCCATCTTTAAAAATATATCGGTTTTTACTTACTGATTCAGGATATAAAATACGATCTGTAAGACCTATTTCATCAATAATCTCCTGCACTTCGTTATCTGCAAGCAAAGAGTTTGGCCCTTTCTCAATCAGGTACTTATCAGTTTTTTCAGTTAGAATATTTCCACCAGCTCTTTCTGAACTTTCGAGCAAAACATATTCTATTCCTTTTTTTTGTAAATACCAGGCAACTGCAAGTCCTGAAATTCCTCCACCTATAATTACAATCATGGTATTACCAGCCTGTAATAGTAAAACACTATTTAAATGATATTAAAAAGTTGTTCTTTTATTTTTTCAAGATAGTCTTTCATGTTTACTACCAGTTTCTGTATATCGGCATCGTTTGCCTTTGCACCAATAGTATTAATTTCTCTACCTATTTCTTGACTTATAAATGTCAACTTTTTACCTCTTGAAGCATCAGACTCTAATGTTGTTTTAAAAAGTTGTAAATGGTTTGCTAACCTAACTTTTTCTTCGCTAATATCCAGTTTCTCAATATAATAGATCAACTCTTGCTCAAATCTATTAGGATCGAAATTTTCATTATTTACAAAATCACTAACTTGTTTATTGAGTCTTTCTCTGATTTTTATAAGGCGTTCCGGATCTCTTTCTTCAACTTTACCTAATAAAGTCTCAATATTATCAACATAATCAATCAGCTTTTCTTTCAATACAGCTCCTTCGTCTATACGATACTGATCACATCTATCAATTGCTTCTAAAATTACTGATTTTATTACTTCCCAATCTTTTTCCTTAGTATCTTCATCTGTTTGCTTAAGATAAGCATCTGGTAACATCATTACCATTCTAAAAATATCTTGCTCACCAGTTTCAAGAGTTTGGGCTGCTTTTTTTAATTCTTTAAAGTAGGAAGTGACCAAAGGCATGTTTACAGTAACAACATTGTTGTCTGCCTTTTTAGTTGTATAATTGATAGAAACACTCATTTTCCCTCTTTCCAGCTTGTCACCAATCAGCTTTTTTACTTCTATTTCCTTATCAAAATACAAACTGCTTATTTTAATACTGGTATCCAGAAACTTGGAATTTAGTGTTTTTACCTCCACCTGCACATTCAGTTCATCGTTATCTAGAACTGCCCTACCAAAACCTGTCATCGATTTTATCATAATAAATATAGTTTGACCAAATGTATAAAATCTTCTGTTAAAAATTATTTTATATACACTTAATTACTGAAATATTACATTGGTTAAACATCATTAGCACAGTATCGTTAAAAAGCGAACATTAAAATATTTAACAAAAAAATTATTATGGCAAAGAAACTTACCTTTTCACTCGATGTAAATAATAAGGAAAAAGCTAAAGTGCTAGAAGCACTTATAAAGGCAATGACTGATGACAATGAAGATTCAAATTTTCAACAAAAGAAATCTTCATAAACTTAGCATCAAGCACTATTTTTTGAGAAATGGAATTTTTTTAAGCTAGTTTCTTTTTTTGTATTGGAACATTTTTTAAACTAATAAAAAATTCCACTACTCTTGAAATACTCCCAACTCATAAGATTAATAGATAAAGGGGAATCTCAAACCCTTGACTTTAAAAGGAAAATAACTCAAGCATCTAAAATTGCTAAAACAATAGCTTCTTTTGCCAATACCAAAGGAGGTAGAATTCTGGTTGGTGTTAACGACGACAGGCAAATAATCGGTGTTGACCCAGAAGAGGAACGCTTTGCCATGAACCAAGCTGCAAAGCACCATTGCGAACCACCTTTAGAGCTTAATTATATATGTGTTGAAGATACATATGGGAATAATATTCTGGTAGTTGAAATCCCCGAAAGCATAGAAAAACCACACTATGTTTTGCTACCAAATAAGGAAAAAAAGGTGTATGTTAGGATGAATGACAAAAGTGTTTTAGCCGGTGAAATGCTGATTAAAAGCATGGAGAAAGGTGTTGTTAAAAAAACACTAGGAAAACTAGATGCACAACACCAAACTCTAAAAAACTATCTAGATGAATTTGAGAAAATTACTGTAAAACAGTATGCTAAATTGTGTAACTTTTCAGAAAGAAGAGCCCGTAGAATACTTATAGAAATGACACAATCTGGGTTTTTACTTTTTCATGATTTTGACAAAGAAGATTTCTATAGCCTCGCTTAATTAAAGCATCTTCAATTACTCCTTATTTATATTGATAATTAGCTAACAATTTAATACTTTCATTGAAATTTTTACAAACCCCTAATTATCAACTATGAACACCAGAAGAAAATTTATGAGGTCTGCCGGTATCCTCTCCCTGGCAGCCGCTGGAGGTTTAGCATCTTGTAGCAAACAGTCTGTTAAATACGCCAGTAGAAACTTCAATTTTAATCAGCAAGCATTTTTATTTCCTAAACTCAAAATATCGCTCGATAGGGTAATTAGAGAAACTGTTGGCTTAAGACCTTTCAGAAAAACAGGGTTTAGGCTAGAAAAAGAAATGCTTGATCAGAAAACAATTGTACATAATTACGGTCATGGTGGAAGTGGCTGGTCACTCTCGTGGGGAACAGGTAATATTGCATCTGACTTAGCTATAGAAACAGGTGAGAAAAAGGTTGCTGTAATGGGTTGCGGTACTGTTGGAATCGCTACAGCACGTTTATTACAGAAAAAAGGATGCGATGTAACCATCTATGCTAAAGATATGCACCCCAATATAACTTCTAGTAAAGCCACTGGAACTTGGTCTCCTTCATATACACTAATAGAAGAAGAAAATATTACTCCAGAGTTTGAAGAGAAATGGACAAAAGCCTGTAACTTTTCTTTTAATGCTTTTCAGCAATTATTGGGTTTAAACAAGATAGTTACTTGGATAGATAATTATAGTATGAGCAACGAAGATGGTAGTGGACATGGTGGACATTCTAGCAGATTAAGCATTCCCGGTCAATTACCACACAGTGAAATTATTAGCCCAGAAAGTCATCCCTTCAATTTTGCCTATGCAAAAAAACAAACTACACTCGTATTCAATATTCCATCTTATTTGGAAAAACAACTGAATGATTTCTTAAGCTTTGGTGGAGAAGTAGTAATAAAAGAATTTAAAACATTGGAAGATGTAGATGCACTGCCAGAAAAGTGTATAGTTAACTGTACAGGTTTAGGCTCTAAAGCCCTTTTTAATGATGATGATATGATGCCAGTATCAGGGCAATTGTCTTTTCTGATTCCACAACCAGAATTTAATTACAGACTAAGTACACCAGGTGGCTATGCAATTCCAAGAAAAGACGGAATAATACTAGGTGGCAATACCATAAAAGGCAATTGGGATATGACTCCTGACCCTGCCCAAACAGAAAAAGTAGTAAGCGCACTTATGGAAGTTGTAGGGCAAATGAAAAGCTAATCGCATTCCTAATTATTTTCTATAACAACAGCTGATAGTGGTTTATCTGCTATCAGTATTTTCTCTTGCTTAAAATCAAGCATAAAAGAATTCCATATTCAAATCAAAATTGATAAGCATTCAGCTAATCGATACCTACATTGCAAATTTTATAAAACCCCTAATTATCAACTATGAGCACCAGAAGAAAATTTATGAGATCAGCCGGAATTATTTCGCTGGCAGCAGCCGGAGGTTTGGCCTCTTGCAGTAAGCAGTCTTTGAAATACGGAGATCGTAACTTCAATTTTAATCAACAGGCATTTTTATTTCCTAAACTCAAAGTATCACCAGACAGAATTATTAGAGAAACAGTAGGTTTAAGACCTTTTAGAAAAACCGGATTCAGGGTGGAAAAAGAAATGCTAGATAAAAAAACAATTGTACATAATTACGGTCATGGAGGAAGCGGCTGGTCACTTTCGTGGGGAACAGGAAATTTAGCATCTGACTTGGCCGTAGCAACCGGTGAAAAAAAAGTGGCTGTAATGGGTTGTGGTACTGTTGGTATAGCAACTGCACGACTGTTGCAGAAAAAAGGATGCGATGTAACCATTTACGCAAAAGACTTGCATCCAAATATAACTTCTAGTGTAGCTACTGGTACTTGGTCACCGTCTTCTAGAGTAATAGAAGAAGAAAACATTACCCCAGAGTTTGAAGAAAAATGGACAAAAGCCTGCAACTTTTCCTTCAACACTTTTCAACAATTATTAGGTTTAAACCAAATAGTAACTTGGTTAGATCACTATAAAATGAGCAATGAAGTAGAAAGTGGACATGGAAGCCACTCAAGTCGATTACTTATTCCGGGGCTATTACCCGAAAGTGAAACTATAAGTCCAGAAAACCATCCATTTCATTTTGCGCATGCAAACAAGCAAACTACCATGGTATTTAATATACCATCTTACTTAGCAAAACAGCTCAACGATTTCTTAAGTTATGGTGGTGAAGTAGTAATCAAAGAATTTAAAACTCTAGAAGATGTAGATGCATTACCTGAAATGTGTATTGTAAACTGCACAGGATTGGGCTCCAAAGCACTTTTTAATGATGATAATATGATGCCCATATCAGGCCAATTGTCATTTTTGATTCCACAACCTGAGTTTAATTACAGAATAAGTACACCTAATGGTTATGCAATACCTCGAAAAGATGGAATAATACTAGGCGGAAATGCTATAAGAGGAAACTGGGATACAACTCCTGACCCTGATCAAACAGCGAAAGTAGTAAATGCACTAATGGAGGCGATGGGACAAATGAAGAGCTAAGTCTTTGTAGAAAAATTTAATATCAAATGCTGATAGTTTTCTCGAGCTATCAGTATTTTTTTTAGTCGAAAAGATAGTACGAAGATATTTCTTTAGACTTCAACATAAAAGCCCTAAAATCAAAAAGCCCGACATAAGCCGGGCTCTTCTATTTAATCAATAAATCAACTAATTTTCTATTGAAAAGAGTTATCTTATAAATTTTGAATTTTAGTGAAGCTTTGATCTTTGTATTCACCAGTCCATTCTAAAGAAGAGATATCGTCTAAATCTCCTATTGGTTTAGTAAGAATTATTTCACCGTTTGAGTCAGTAGTAAGCTCATCAATTACAGTTCTAGAGCTTCCTACAGCAGTAACAGTAATAACTAAACCTGGTAGTGGAATAGAATCTATACCCACATTTTGATCAAGAATACCAGACTTATCTAATTCGTAAATAACAGAAGTAATTTCAAAAGTTGTTTCATCTTCCGCAGGACTTCCATTAATAATTAATACTGGAGACGCAACTCTATCAATCGCCATATCTGAAACATCATCGCAAGAAGCGAATATCAAACCAGCTGTAAACAAGACTAATATGTATTTAGCAATTCTTATCATGTTATCTCTAATTAAATTTTAATATTATTTGCCTATCAATTTAGTTTTATTCTACCCACCAAAGTTCTGCTTTCATGTTATCACCACCGATTAGAGAAGCTCCAGCCGCAACATTAGATGCATTAAGAGAGTACTCGGTAGATGGATAAACAATACGAGTTGGTAAAACACCATCGTTCATGAAAATCGCTCTTGGATCGTGATCTGGTAATTCAGGATAACCAGTTCTTCTAAGTTCTGTCCAGGCTTCGATTCCTTGGCCAAACAATGCAAGCCATTTTTGAGTCATGATGCTTTCTTTGTCAGCAGTGCCAGAAGCATAATCAGCAGGAACAGTTAATCCATACTGATCGAAAGAAGCTTCTATACCTGCTTCGTAGAATTCTTGTGGGTCGCCAGAGATATCGCCGTCTAATGCAGCTTCAGCTTTAATAAATAATAACTCTGCGTAAGTCATCAACACTGCTGGAGAGTTTGTTTGCGCAAAGTTATCTTGGTTGATAGTAGCACTGTATCCAAGGTATAATGTTGCAATTTCACCTGGTAAACCGTTAGGGTGTCCAGAATAAACACCTTCTGAAAGACCACCTGGTGTTGCATATACTTCTAATCTTGGATCGTCTAATTCTAACATAGCATCAACTAACGCTTCACTAATGTTCCAGTCAGTTCTACTTTGTTGGATTAAAATATCGTTCCATGGGTTGTTACTAGCTAGACCACCATAGTTTAATTGAGCAATATCATCCGTACTTTCAATCATTGGGTACGTTGTTGGATCATCCAACATTGCTTGCATCTCAGCACCTGATGAAGAAACTATGTGCGCTTGTCTGTTCAATAACTTGAAACGAGTTGAGTTAATGAATTTTTTCCATAATAAGATATCGCCATTGAATAGGATATCACCACTAACTGATGGGCCATTTACATTCAGTTTGCTGTTTGCTAAGTCAAGGTCAGCAATAATACTTGCATAAATAGCTTCTTGAGTATCGTACGCTGGAGAGTAAATAGGTTCTTCAGCTGTACCAGAAAGACCTTGAGAGTAAGGTATTGCACCCCAAACGTCTGTCATTAAAGAGTATGTCCAAGCTTTCATACCAATACCAATACCTTCGTAATTTGTATTTGGATCGTCAGAATTTTCATCAGAAAACTCAACAATTTTCTCAAAGTTGATCAAACCATCGGTATAGAAAACTTCCCAGTTAGATATGTTTACAGAAGGTTGTACATTGTAGTTGTCACCTTCAGACTCGTAAATATTTCTTGTTAAATAACCAACCCAAGACATTGCGTGGTCGAAGTTAAGACGTTGGTTACGAGTTTTATTTCCCCAATAGTTATTGATGGTAGACTCAAGAGCGAAGGTAAGAATATATTGTGGGCTTACTTCTGTTGGTTCATTTGGGTTTTCGTTCATTTCCTCAAACCCATCAGTACAAGCACTAAATACTACAAGTGCAAATACAGTAATATATGTATATAATTTATTCAAATGTTTCATAAAAGCAATTTCTTTTTGTTGAAATGATTAGGAGGTAAGCACAGCGAAGAATATTCGCCGTGCATTCAAATCAAGTTTAGAATTTCACATTTAAGTTGAATCCAATACTTCTTGAACTTGGAAGTTGACCATAGTTATAGCCAAGACTTGAGCTACTTAATTCTGGATCAACGTGTTCAATGTTTTTATGGAAAATTGCTAGGTTTCTTCCTATTACAGAGATTCTTGCAGATTGTAAGAATATATTAGAAAGTAAGCTTGCAGGAATTTGATATCCTACAGATACCTCTCTAAGTTTTATGTAACTTCCATCCATTACTGCAGCTTCGTGATACTGACGACCACTGTATCTACCATAGAAAGTAGTAGCAGAAGCAATTACATCGTTTTCAACATACTCAGGGTTTTCATCAGTACCAATGTTTTTAACACCAACACCAATTACACCTTCTTCGCGACCTACAGAAGTCTCGTTAAGTACACCAGTAATTCTTGCGATACTAGTACCCATATCGTAGATGTCACCACCTTTCTTGATATCGATAAGTGCACTTAAAGTAATTCCTTTATATGTGAATGTATTAGATACACCACCAATCCAATCTGGAATAATATTACCAATTACGTGCTGACCGTCGATGTTATATGGTAATCCATCATCAAAGATTAATTGACCGTCTTCAGTTCTTGCAAATTTGTTACCGTATAGAGAACCATAAGCCTCACCTACTCTAGCTTCTAGTGAAGCACCTCTTATTGACCAAAGAGTTAATGAAGTAAGACCATCAGCCAATTCTACTACTTCGTTCTTATTTTTAGAGAAGTTTAAGCCCATATTCCAGCTAAATCCACCTGCAGACTCAAGTATTGTAGCGTTTATCATAGCTTCAACACCTTTGTTAGTGATCTCACCAGCGTTTAATACTCTAGTTTCGTAACCACTAGCTCTTGAGATATCAACTGCAAGAATTTGATCTTGAGTAGACTGATCGTAGTAAGTTACGTCTAATCCGATTCTACCATTTAAGAATCTCAAATCAGCACCGAACTCAAGACCTGTTGTTTTTTCAGGCTTCAAAGTAGAGTTTGCAATCTCATTGCTTTCAGCATATTTTGGAATACTTCCATCCCATAATCCGTCAGAAGAGAATGTTTGTTGTAGCATGTAAGGGTCTGCATCGTTACCCACTTCTGCCCAGCTAGCTCTTAGTTTAGCAAATGATAATACACCACCTGAAAGAGCAGGAATCATATCTGAAACTACAGCACTAACAGAAACTGAAGGATAGAAGAATGAGTTATTTTCTTTTGGAAGTGTAGAAGACCAGTCATTTCTACCAGTAATATCTAGGAATAACATGTTCTTGAAGCCGAATTGTGCAGCACCAAATACACTGTTTACTTCTGATTCTTCATAACTACTTTGATCTGTGTTTGCACTAGCATTGTTTGACGTAGTATAAACACCATCAATAGTTAGCTGACTTACATTCGTATAATTTCTTTTGTAGTAGTTTGTACGGTTAATACCTCCTAACTGAGCATTAAAAGAGAATGTATTAGATATATCTTTATTAATTGTAAAGATGAAATCTGAGTTAGTTTCTTGGCGTCTTAAAACTTCTTCGTTATAGCTACCTGCAGCATAGTTTCCAGCCTTAATTCTCTCATAACCAGTTACATTAATTCTAGTATCAGACCAAACATCAGTACCAGTTCTTACCATTAAGCTTAACCAATCTGTAAACTCGTAGTTAAGAGAGATGTTACCTAAAATTCTATCCTTTTCGTTTGAGTTAGTTAATACATCTTCTGAAAAGAATGGGTTAGTAAAATAAGTATGCTGCCAGTTTGGTGGCTCTGTATCGCCATCAGGAGAGATATGTACATCTTCGTATGCTTCATAATCTTTTAACTGATCCCAAGAAACATGACGGTGATGCCAGATAAAGTTAGAAGAACTTAAATAACCACGGTTATCTGAACCAGACTTGATATACTCAGCCATTGCATTAATGGTAAGTTTGTCTGTGAATTTTTGAGATGCATTTAATCTGAAGTTATTTTTCCAGTAACCATTGTTGTACATAATACCTTTCTGATCTAATCTACCCATAGAAAGACGGAAAGAACCTTTATCGTTAGCACCTGAGATTGCAATACTATTGTTAAAAGTATGACCAGTCTCCCAGTACTCTTCCCAGTTATCTGGATTAGGAACTAGAGGAGCAGTTTCTGTACCAGTCCACCATTGTCTTACTTCTCTGCCGTCCATTGGAGAACCCCAGCTCTCATCTGTACCAGCAGTACCTTTGAAACCATCTACAGTACCACTAAATCCATCAGCATACCAAGTACGGTAGCCATTACCACCACCATATGTATTTTGGAAATTAGGTTTAACAGCAGGTCTTTCGAAAGTAGTTGTAGAGTTAATTTCTACACCAATACCTTTTGTACCTGATCCATTTTTAGTTTTAATAAGAATTACACCATTAGCAGCTCTAGAACCATAAAGTGCAGCAGCGTTAGGTCCTTTAAGAACACTTATATCTGCAATGTTATTTGGGTCAATTTCAGAAAGACCACCACCATATTGTTGGTTGTCTGAACGCTCACCAGATGTAGCATTTGATGTTTGCTGCATCGGCACACCATCAATTACAATTAGTGGTTGGTTATTACCAGCAACTGATGAAAAACCTCTAATTACAAACTCTGGGCTACCACCGGGTGTACCAGCACTTGTAACTTGCATACCAGAAACTCTACCAGAAAGCGAGTTTACTACGTTTGGAGATGGTGCATTTTGAATTGCTTTCGCATCCACACCTTGAACAGCATAACCTAAAGCTTTTTTCTCTCTTTCAATACCAAAAGCAGTTACTACAACTTCACTTAGTTGCTGTGCGTCTTCGTCCATAGTAAGATCAATTGCTGATTGATCTCCTATTTCCATTTCAACTGATTTAAAGCCGATGTAAGAGTAGACTAAAATGTTTGAAGCTTCGGGAACGGTTATCGTATACTCACCATCAATGTTTGTTACTGTTCCTGATGATGTTCCTTTTACAAGAACAGAAACACCGGGGAGAGGCATTTGATCTGTTCCTGAGATAACCTTACCTGTTACAGTTTTGTCTTGTGCATAAACCGTAAAGCTACATAAAATAGATAGCAGCAATACGGTAATAAACCGTAAATTGTGATTCATACTGTACTGTTTAGAATTAAAAATAGATTAGGGGTAAAATGTTAATTGATCTGATTAAATCAGATTATAATTATTTAGTACTTTTTAATTCTTTTAATGTGTGTTTATAAAGGCTTGAAAAGGTCAGTATATGTTGCGTTTTTTGATAGTCTTTGTATTAAAAACATTATAAATATAGCACAATCATAACGATTTATACAAATTATTGAAATTTTTCTATCAATATCAGTACCTTCTTGAAAATTAAAAAAATCACAAAAAATCACTCATGTAAGGTAATTTTCTAAACAGACTTGTAAAAGTATTCCAAATATCTTTTACAAAGGAAAGAATTAACAGAATAATATTTTTTTTGATTATTGGTTAAAAATTTAATCTATATACACAGCTTTTGAATACTTTTTAAATAATAAGGGTAGATTACTAACCATTTTCTAAAACAATGATGTTAGATGTAAGTTTTAGGCATAAAAAAAGAGGCAAATAAGCTTTTTTATCAAAAAATAAGCTATTTGCCTCACTAAATCGAATTATTAAATAAAATTTGATCTGTAGAATATAATTCTAAGTAAATGACATCATACCAGCTACAGTGGCTGTCATCATACATGCAATAGATGCTGCTAATAATGCTTTAAAACCCAACTTCGACAATTCCCCTTGTTTATTTGGTGCCATCCCTCCAATTCCACCAATTTGGATAGCAATTGAGCTAAAATTAGAGAACCCGCACAAAGCATAAGTCGCAATTACTATAGATTTCGCAGAAAGTTCGTTTGCGGCTTTCATTTCAGCTAAGCTACTGTAAGCAATAAACTCGTTAATTACTGTTTTTTGACCTAATAGGCTACCTATCTGTAAAGACTCAGACCAATCGATACCCATTACAAAAGCCAACACCCTAAACACTTGACCCAAAATATACTCTAAAGACAAACCAGAAAATTGGCCGTCAGTAGATTGCTGAATCCATACGTTTAAACCAGTAATATCTCCTACAAACCCTACCAAAAAGCCATTAATAGCATAAATAATTGCAATAAATGCCAGTAGCATGCCTCCAATGTTTAAGGCAAGTTTTAAACCGTCTGCAGCTCCATTTGAGAGTGCATCCACCAAATTAACACCTAGTTTTTCAGTATTCACTTTTAAACTAGAATCTATCTCGTCGTGCTGAGTTTCCGGAATCAATATTTTAGAAATTACCACGGCAGCCGGTGCATTCATAATAGAAGCACTCAATAAGTAAGATGCATATTTTACTTGTTCGACAGGATCGTCTCCACCTAGAAATGTAACATAACCTGCCAATACACCTCCGGCAATGGTAGCCATACCACCGGTCATCAAAGTCATTAACTCTGAGCGAGTCATGTTCATGATGAATGGTTTTACTAGAAGTGGCGCTTCTGTTTGCCCTAGAAAAATATTACCTGCTACAGATAAACTCTCGGCGCCAGATAGTTTCATGGTTCTGGCCATTACCCAAGCAATTGCAAAAACTATTTTTTGCAAAACTCCTAAATAATAAAGACCAGCAGTTACAGTAGAAAAGAAAATTACGGTTGGTAATACCTGAAATGCGAAAATAAAACCAAAAGAAGATACATCTACCAAATTACCAAAGAGGAATGCTGCTCCATCTCCTGCATAACCAAGGAACTTCACAAAAACTTCACTCACAGCGAGAAAGATGGTTTTTATTAATGGAACCTTAGATATAAGGAAACCAAAAACAATTTGAAGGACGACTCCTACACCTACTAGTTTCCAGTTAATTTTTTTTCTGTTTGAAGAAAAAACCCAGGCAATACCCAACAGAACTAGTAAGCCCAGTAGTCCTCTTAAAAAATCCATATTAATTATTTGTAAATTTATATTTACAAAAATAGGAAACTAGGCATCAGTTGACAAGGTATGTATTTAATATAGATACATTATTTCTTAATCTTCGCAGATATTTTTGAGTAATGTCAATTTATCTTTATAAACCTCCTCAGTTTTACCTTTAAAATCCAGTAAACCAGCGGTTAATCTGTTTACAATACTCCAACCAAAAGAACCCGATTGTTGCCAAGTTACTTTAGTATGTGAGTTATCTATGCTCTCAACATTAAACTCAATATTAGATTCTTGCTCGCCTTTATTAACCAAAGCAGTTAGTTTGATCTCTTTATAAGGTGTTGCTTGCACTGTTATCATTTTTAACTCATAATTCTCAGCATATACAATTAGTACATAACCACCTTCTCCTGTTTTTTGATCAGAAACACTGTATTTAGCATCTTTTAATTCTTCTTTGCTATACACCCATTTATTCCAAGTACTTAAATCTGCAATAGTATTATACACTTTAGCTTGAGGTGCAGTAATCTCTATACTTTGGCTTATATGGTAATCTCCAGGAAAAATCACAAAAGCCATAAAGACAATGAATAAGACAGTAAAAATTACTCCACCTGTGAAAAATTTAAAATACTGCATGAATGTATAGTAAATTGGTTATAAAAGGCCGCAAATATAAACTTTATAAAAGCAAGATTGAGCCACTTTCATTTTTTTAAAGTGAATGTAAACTCCTGTTTATCACATTGATTGATATTATTGTGAATAAATGGTAGTTTTGCACAAATCTTTAAGATTAATATAGAACCATAGCTGATATGTTTGAAAATTTGAGCAATCGCCTCGATCAGGCGATGAAAACGTTAAAGGGACAGGGAAGGATTACTGAGATCAACGTAGCCAACACTGTTAAAGAAATAAGAAGAGCCTTATTAGAAGCAGACGTTAATTATCGTATCGCAAAAGATATTACTAACGAAATAAAAGAAGAAGCGCTTGGACAAAAAGTACTTACTGCTGTTTCTCCTGGTCAATTACTTATCAAAATTGTAAATGACAAGCTTTGTGAGTTAATGGGAGGTTCTGCGGCTCCTTTTAATCCGAAAGGAAATCCGGGGGTTGTACTTATTGCGGGTCTGCAAGGTTCTGGTAAAACTACCTTTACTTCTAAAATTTCAAATTTACTTAAAAAGCAAGGCAATCAGGTTTTAATGGCTGCCTGTGATATTTACCGTCCTGCTGCGATAGATCAGCTAAAAACTCTTGGTGAGCAAATCGGTGTTGAAGTTTATGCAGAGCCTGAAAATAAGAATGCAGTTGAAATTGCTCAGAATGCATTAAAGCATGCTAAAGCCAATGGTAAAAACATTGTGATTGTCGATACCGCTGGTCGTTTGGCTGTTGATGAGCAAATGATGGAGGAAATTACCAAGGTAAAAGCAGCGCTTAATCCACAAGAAACCCTTTTCGTTGTTGACTCAATGACAGGACAGGATGCTGTAAATACAGCACAAGCCTTCAATGAGAAGCTCGATTTTGATGGAGTAGTTTTAACAAAGCTTGATGGTGATACTCGTGGTGGTGCAGCACTTTCAATTAGATCGGTAGTTTCTAAGCCAATCAAATTTATTAGTACTGGTGAAAAAGCAGATACAATAGATACCTTCTACCCAGAAAGGATGGCAAACAGAATTTTGGGTATGGGTGATGTGGTTTCACTTGTTGAAAAAGCTCAAGAAGTTTTTGACGAGCAGGAAGCTAAGAGATTAAATAAGAAATTAAGAAAGAATCAGTTCGACCTAAATGATATGTTGTCTCAAATACAGCAAATCAAAAAAATGGGTAACCTAAAAGACCTAATGGGTATGATACCGGGTATGGGTAAAATGGTTAAAGATGCTGATATTGACGACGATTCTTTTAAACCTATAGAAGCAATTATTTTCTCTATGACTCCAAAAGAGAGAGAAAGCCCTACTATTATTGATGCAAAAAGAAAGAAGAGGATTGCAAATGGTAGCGGAACTTCTGTACAGCAGGTAAATAACCTGTTAAAGCAATACGAAGAAATGAAAAAGATGATTAAGAAAGTAAATAAGATGAGTGGTAAAGGTCAACTCAGAAACTTATTCGGATAATTAATCAAACATACTTAAAGATAATAAAAAAAGGAGCTCAAAACGAGCTCCTTTTTTGTTGATATAATTTATGTATTTATACCAATTGAGATTCAATTCTATTTTGTAAATCAGCTTTTGATGAAGCTCCAACTACTTTGTCTACAACTTCTCCACCTTTAAAAACCATCATTGTAGGGATGCTTCTGATACCAAATTTAGCAGCAATGTTTGGGTTAGCATCTACATCTAGTTTACCAATAACTGCTTTGCCATCAAAATCACCAGCTAATTCCTCAACTACTGGAGCCATCATTAAACAAGGTCCACACCAAGTTGCCCAAAAGTCTACCAATACAGGTGAGTCTGAATTTAATACAACTTCTTCAAAGTTGTTATCTGTTATTTCAATCGCTTTTCCCATTATTATAAATTTAAATTAATCGAATATGTATATTTTAAAATTATTAATTCCGTCAATTATTTTAGACAAATATCTAACTTGTATTTAAAGATCAAAAGTTCAATAAAGTGCTACTAAAGGGATAAGGTAAATTTATACATAAATAAAAGTATTTAATACCTCAGAAGTATTACTATTCTGTAATCCAAGTAGTTTTGTTTTCAACTGGCCCTCTCACACCTTCAGGAACTTCAATTGCTTTTTCACCTATATAAAAGAAACCAAGTAATTTGTCTTTGTCCCCTAAACCAAAAAACTCTTTGGCTTCTTCCCAGTAAGTTACTCCCCCACTTGCCCAGTAAGCTCCTAAACCATAAGCCGTTGCTGTTAAATACATATTTTGTACAGCACAAGCTACAGCCTCAACTTCTTCAATTTCAGGAATACGTTCAGTTTCCTGTCTCCTCATAACGATCGCTACAATGTGAGATGCGCTTAAAGGATGAGTTAGTAACTTTTGAAATTTGTTTTCATCAAAAGTACCTGCTGCTTTTGTTTTTTCTGCATATAAGTCAGACTGGAATTTAGAAAACGACTTAAGACCATCTCCAGTAAACACAAAAAATCTCCAAGGTTCAGTTTTACCATGTGTTGGAGCCCAGTTCGCATTTTCTAGAATTTGCTTAACAATATCATCGTCAACTTTATTTCCGGTATATTGCTTAGGGAATACAGATCGTCTGTTTTTTATAAGCTGGTTTATTTCTTCTGTGTTATAATTCAATTTCTTTACTTTTTAATTTAACACAAAGATATGGAAGCAAACCATTAATGTAAAATAGAAAATTTAGCTCATTAAAATGATTATATTAATTTCTGGGAATTAGAAGATAAAACAGAATAGATATCAACTTAAGATGGAAAAACTTTATCTCAAAAACACATTCAATTTAGCTTAAACAGTTTTTTTAAGATTTCATCTACACAAAGCTTTAAAGAGCAGTTTCGTGGTAATTTTAAACCGGCGACTAACTATAAAATAATATTAACCACGATATAAATATTTATTCTGCATCACGATTTATATTTGAACCATGAACTACAATATTATGAATAATAAATATGGAAAACGGAGGAGAAACATTGAAATCAATTTCAAAAACAAATTTTGACGATACAAGTATTGCTTTTGCCCATAAAAACAATTTGGCCTTAAGGAAAACCTTTTTCCTTTTTTCTATGATGAATAAACCAGCATTGGTAAAGCTAGGCACCTCTCTAATAACTTTTAGCTTAAATATTCATCTGCCTGTAAAGAAACTCATCAAAAAAACACTCTTCAATCAATTTTGTGGTGGAGAAAACATAGTAGACTGTAACAGTACTATGCGTAATCTGGCAAATGCCGGCGTGGGAACAATTCTAGACTATGCGGTAGAAGGAGCTACTACAGAAAAAGGATTTGATACTACAGAAAAAGAAACTATTGAGAATATTCTAAATGCTAAAGACTCAAAAGAAATTCCTTTTTGTGTATTTAAGCCAACTGGTCTTGGGCCAAACAAAGTCCTCGAAAAGTTACACATTAACAAAGCTCTTAATAGCGAAGAACAAGCAGCTTATGATCGCATGTACAATAGGTTTAAAAACATTTGCCAAACTGCTTTTAACAATAATGTGAGAATTTTTATTGATGCAGAAGAAACTTGGTTTCAAGATCCTTTGGATGAGATTGTTTACAAGATGATGGAAATGTATAATCAGGAAAATGCCATTGTTTATAATACCTATCAACTATATTGTAAAAACAAGCTTGCCAAATTAAAAGACGCAAACCAAAGAGCGCTGTCTAAAGGATATAAACTAGGGGCGAAACTGGTGAGAGGTGCATACATGGAAAAAGAAAGAGAAAGAGCGCAAAAAATGGGTTACGAAGATCCGATACAACCAAATAAAGCAGCTACAGACGAAGATTTTAACTATGCGATATTATACTGCATGGAGCATGTTGGTCAAATTGCTTTTTGCTGCGGAACTCATAATGAGACTAGCAGCTATTACTTAATAGAGTTAATTGAAAAGTTTGGCCAAAACCCAGCTAACAAAGATATTTTCTTTGCTCAGCTATTTGGTATGAGTGATCATATCTCCTTTAACTTGAGCAATGCAGGGTTTAATGTTGCCAAGTATGTTCCTTATGGACCCGTTGAAGCTGTACTCCCCTACTTATTTAGACGAGCAGAAGAGAACACAGCCATATCTGGACAAAGTAGTAGAGAGTATAATTTATTAAAAAAGGAAATAGCACGAAGAAAGGCTTAAGCAGCTGTTTTTCACTGCTACAGAAAAATTATTGATAAATAAATTCTTTAATGTGAACTAAGGTCAATATAATCTAGTTTACAGAATAACTAATGAGATTATAACAATACTATTAATTTCAAAAAAATATAGCCCATAAGCTTGACAAGTTGTAAAATACCCTTTAGTATTGTAAAAAAATTGAAAGCATGAATACACTTAACAATCCTATATCACTCCGTCCAGGCGCACACCACAGCTGTTGTATGTGCTTCTTCTATGTCGGGAGGGGTATGTCTTTTTTATATGGATTTTAAAGTGTTATAACGATATAAAAAAAACTTAACGAAAGCCTTTCCCAATGGAAAGGCTTTTTTTTATGTGCCATGAAAAAATTTACAATGATTTATATGATGATGATGACTTGCTGTTGTTGTAATTTATCTCCATGAGGTGTCAAATTAGTTGTGCGTAATTTAAATAATTGATTAAAGCCTTCTTAACACCTAAAGTTTCGAAGGCTTTTTTTTACCATCATAAACCATCAATTTGAAATGAATTCTGAATCAAATTTAACTATTAGTAAAGCTGCTCAAAAAGATATTGAAGAGTTAGGTATAAAAATTAAAGAGTACGAAAAAGGTAATATTCCTGATGATAAATTCAAGCTCTTTAGACTTACCAGAGGGGTTTATGGTCAGAGACAGCCTGGTGTACAGATGATCAGAATCAAAATACCTTATGGTAAGGTTACTACTAAGCAATTAGAGCAAATTGCATTTGTATCCGATAAATATACAAATGGTAATTTACACTTAACAACTCGCCAAGACATTCAGCTGCACTATGTAAAGGTTAACGATTCACCAGCATTGTGGGCAGATTTAGAGCAAGAAGACATTACGCTAAGAGAAGCTTGCGGTAATACTGTAAGAAATATTACTGGTTCGGCAGCAGCTGGTATCGATCCTAACGAGGCATTCGACGTTTCTCCTTACGCTCATCAATTATTTGAATTCTTCTTGAGAAACCCTATCTGCCAGGAGATGGGTCGTAAGTTTAAAATAGCTTTTTCTTCTAGTGATGATGATTCAGCATTTACTTATTTCCACGACCTTGGTGTAATTCCAAGAATAAAAACTATTGATGGTGAAACTGTAAAAGGATTTAAAGTAGTAATAGCTGGTGGTTTAGGTGCACTATCTATGGTAGCTCATACAGTACATGAATTTTTACCAGAAGAAGAATTACTACCATTTGCAGAAGCTTTAGTAAGAGTTTTTGATAGGCATGGCGAAAGAGCTAGTAGAAATAAAGCTCGTATGAAATTCTTAGCTAAGAAAATAGGAATTGATACGCTAGCTCAACTAGTTAAAGAAGAAACTAAAGCAGTAAAAGCTCCAAGAGAAAAACTAGTAGTAAATGATTCTGAAATACCTGCTTTACCTCAATACGAAATAAAAGAAACTGTAGCTCCAATAAATCAAGAAGCTTATAATGAGTGGTTAGCTACAAACGTATTCGAACAAAAGCAAAAAGGATTCTACGGAGTATATCTAGTATGCCCTCTTGGTAATATCTCTTCTGACACTTCTAGAAAACTTGCTGATTTAGTAAGAAAATACGCTGCAGATGATATTAGAGTAACTGTAAACCAGAATCTTCTATTAAAATTCGTAAAACAAGATGCATTAACAATCATCTTTAATGAATTATACAATTTAGACTTACACTATAGTGGTTATAACTCTATTGCTGATATAACTGCTTGCCCAGGAACTGATACTTGTAACTTGGGTGTATCTAACAGTACTGCGCTTTCTACTGAATTAGAAAAAGTTGTAAGAGATGAATTTCCTGAATTAGTAAGAGATACTACCATCACTATTAAAATTAGTGGTTGTATGAACTCTTGTGGCCAGCATATGGCGGCAAGTATTGGTTTTCATGGTAGCTCTATTAAAAATGGTGCTCATGTAATTCCAGCAATGCAGATTGTTTTAGGTGGTGGAGTAAATACTGAAGGTGTTGGTTTTGTTGCAGAAAAAATCATCAAACTTCCTACTAAAAGAATTCCTGAAGCATTAAGAATTGTTCTTAACAACTACTTCGAAAACAGCGAAGAGGGTGAATATTTCAATGAATATGTGAGAAGACAAGGAAGAAGATATTTCTATGATGAATTGAAAAGCCTTGCAGATCTTAAAACATTACAAGAAGCAGAATACAGCGATTGGGGAAGTGTTGAGAACTTCGAATTAGCTGTTGGAGTAGGTGAATGTGCTGGTGTAATTTTCGATATGATCGGCTCAATTATTCAAGAAGCAGAAGAAAAAATCTTACTTGCAAATGAAAGCTTTGCTCAAGAGCAATATGCAGATGCAATTTATCACAATTACAATTTAATGGTAATTTCTGCAAAAGCATTGCTACTTAGTGATGATCACAAGTGCAACACACAAATAAGTATCATGAAAGATTTTGATACACATTATGTAAGCACTGGTAAAGTTGCCCTTCCTGTAGAAGGAAATTTTGAAGACTTTGTGCTTCAATTAAAGCAAAATGAACCAACTAAAGAATTTGCTGAAAAATATCTATCACTTGGTAAAGAATTTTTTAACACGATTAAAGCTTACAGAGCGAATCAGTTAGCTAAGGATTCTAATGAAAAACAAGTTGTTGGATCTTATTATAAAGCATAATTAAAACATTAATTTCTCAATGAATATAAATGCTAAATTAAGTCTTGTTGGTGCTGGTCCAGGTGATCCAGAGCTTTTTACTGTAAAGGGGATAAATACGCTTAAGAAAGCGGATGTTGTTCTTTACGATGCTTTGGTTAGCCCAGAATTATTGGATTATGCACCAGAAGAAGCACTAAAAGTTTTTGTTGGAAAAAGAGCCGGAAAGCATCATTATTCACAAGATGAAATTAATGAACTAATTATTCAATATGCTTTTTCTCATGGTCATGTTGTTAGACTAAAAGGTGGTGATCCTTTTATCTTCGGTCGCGGACACGAAGAAAAAACATTTGTTGAGCGCTATGGAATTCCTTGTGATATTGTACCAGGAATTTCTAGTGCAACATCACTTGCTACATTACAGCAAATCCCTTTAACAAAAAGACATATTACACAAAGCTTTTGGGTAACAACTGCGACTAACAGCGCGGGCAAGCTTACTCGTGACATTCATTATGCTTTAGAAAGCTCAGCAACATTGGTAATACTAATGGGAATGGGCAAGCTAAACGAAATTACAAGAATTTTTGAAAGCTTTGGTAAAGCAGATATGCCAATTGCGATTATAAATAATGGTTCTTTAGAATCTGAAAGAGTAGCTGTAGGTACTATAAAAAATATTTGCGAGGTGGTTAAAGAGAAAGGACTTGGTACCCCTGCTACAATTATAATAGGTGAAGTTGTTAGACTACACCCTGAATTTCTCGACGAGATTAAAATAACAATAAGACGAACAGCCTAATAGGTAAAACAAAAATCAACATTCAATCAGTTAAAAAGCTTTATTAATAAATAAATGAAAACAATTAGCTCAGAAATTAATATCGAAGAACTGAATGCATCCTATGCTAATTTGTCGCCATTGGAAAGACTAGCTAAGTTTTACAAAGATTTTGGAGACAAAAACATTTTAGTTAGTTCATCATTCGGAACTACCTCTGCTTATCTGCTAGATCTAATTAGCAAAAGCAATAGAAAGCAAGAAATCCATCTAATAAATACCGGATATCTCTTTAAAGAAACCCTAGATTATGCCGATGATTTATCACTAAGGCTTGGACTAAATATTAAAACAATAAAGCCAGATTTTCATCATCACCAGTATACATCTCAAAATAGAACTTGGGAAAAGGACCCAAACTTATGCTGCAGTGTAAATAAGGTTTTACCATTCGAAGAGATTAAAAAAGGTAAAGATTTCTGGATTTCAGGTTTAATTGGCAAACAGAGCCATAGCAGAAAAGATAAAGATATATTCGAAAGAAATGGTGACATAATAAAATTCCACCCAATTATCGATATCGAACTTGAAGAAGTAAAATCTTATTTAAAAAAGAACGATCTACCTACTAATCCCCTATTCCATAAAGGGTACGAGTCTGTGGGCTGTTTCCATTGTACTGCTAAAGGTAAAGGAAGAAGTGGAAGATGGAAATCATCTACAAAAACTGAATGTGGGCTTCATTTACCAAGCGAAAAAAACATGAAGGCATTTGCTATTAGTTAATTACTAATGTGCTTTTATTAACATGAATTAATATTTTATATAGCAAATAGCTGTAAAGAGATTAAAAGAAGGAGAAGATAGCTGCGTTTTCATAGTGAAAATTCAAAGACTAAATAATAATGAAAACATTAGGTTCAGTTATCTTATTGATATTCACATTCATCTTTTTATCGTCGCATACTCCCGATGATGGTTATGATAATTTAAAAGTAAGGGTTCTTACTGAAAAACCAGAAGTATGCAACTATAAAGGACTTTTTTTAAAAAAGGGATTAGTAAAAGGCGCTGTTAATAATGCCCAAGTAGAAGTTCTCGTTTTTCTTCAACAATATAATGGCCACTGGATGAAAAAGTATTATCACAGAAATGGTTCAGGAGAAATTGCGATGAATATGGGAGATTGCCGTTTTACAGGAAACTATCACGCTCTTGCATATTATATGACTAATAAAAACAGTGTGACTTATAAAGACATACAACATATGCATAACAAAAGAGGTGAAAGTCCTAAGTTTAGAGTTACTAAAAGACTTAAAGAAGACGATGGCAATGTTAAATTAATGGAAGGCGAAGTTTTTACTCCAAATGGCGAAACAGTTGATCTTACATTATTTCTAGAGAAAAAAGATGGTGGTTGGAGAAAGAAGCACTTTACCGTTTATGGTTCAGGAATAGTGAAACTAGATATAATAGGTGATGATTTAACAGGTAATTACAGATCTGCACTTAATATAAAATTTTAATTACTGATTGAAAATTAGATAATATAAAAAGAGGAAGTGATTAAATAATCACTTCCTCTTTTTGTTTATAAGTTCTTCTCTTATTATTTCTTAGCCGTTGTAATTGCTACTATTAGTGCAATCATCAATGGTGGAACCATAAATACAAAGGCCATAAAACCAAGTAGAGTAACACCTTCCATAGTAATAATAATTTAAATAGTTAAATTAAAGAAATCCTTACTCTTTACAGAGTAAGGATTATAAATTTATTTTTTAGTCAACTTTATCTGCTTCTCCACCCTTCTCTAACTTAGCAAGTTCTTTTTCCATTTCTAAGTTAGATTCTGGCGTTTCTGAGAAAGGCACGTTTTGAGGAATAAAATCTTCTTTAGCACCTGGCTTACTGTAATCATAAGGCCATCTGTAAACTTTAGGAATAGCTCCCGGCCAGTTACCGTGACCTGGTAATCTTGGAGTAGTCCACTCAAGAGTTGTTCCATTCCAAGGGTTAGCGCTAGCCAGCTTACCTTTAAATATGCTGTAGAAGAAGTTAAAGGCAAATATTAGCTGTGCCGTTAGAGTAATAATAGCAGCAATACTGATAAATGCATTTAAGTCTGTAAATGTCGAGAATGCATCGAAATTGGTGAAAGAGTAATATCTTCTTGGGAATCCTGCGATACCAATAAAGTGCATTGGGAAAAACACAAGATATACACCAATAAATGTTGCCCAGAAGTGTACATAACCCAACTTCTCATTCAACATTCTACCAAACATTTTAGGGAACCAATGGTAAGTACCCGCCATCATACCAAAGAATGATGCACTACCCATTACAAGGTGGAAGTGAGCAACAACAAAGTAAGTATCGTGTAGTTGGATATCAACTGCAGCATTACCAAGTACAATACCAGTTACACCACCAGAAATAAACAATGATACCAAACCAATTGAGAATAACATTGCTGGTGTAAATATGATATTACCCCTCCAAAGAGTAGTGATATAGTTAAATGCTTTTACTGCTGAAGGAATTGCAATAATCAAGGTTAAGAACATAAATACCGAACCTAGGAACGGATTTAAGCCCGAAACAAACATGTGGTGCGCCCAAACTATAAATGAAAGGAATGCAATACCTAACATTGAACCGATCATCGCTCTATAACCGAAGATTGGTTTTCTTGAATTAGTTGCAACAATTTCTGAAGTAATACCTAATGCAGGTAACAATACTATATATACCTCAGGGTGACCTAAGAACCAGAAAAGGTGTTGGTATAAAATTGGGCTACCACCAACATTTGGCAATGCCTCACCACCTATATATATTTCTGATAAGTAGAAACTTGTTCCAAAACTTCTATCAAATACTAATAACAATGCTGCAGATAAAAGAACTGGGAAAGAAAGTAACCCAAGAACAGCAGTTAAGAAGAATGCCCAAATAGTTAATGGCATTTTTGCAAATGACATACCATCTGTACGCAAGTTAATAACAGTAGCAATATAGTTAATACCACCTAAAAGCTGAGAAACGATAAAGAATGTCATACTCACTAGCCACATCGTCATACCGGTGCCGGAGCCTGACATTGCTTGAGGTAATGCACTCAGAGGTGGATAAACTACCCATCCCCCACTAGCAGGACCAGTTTCGAGGAACAAGGAAATTAACATGATCACACTAGCTAAGAAGAAGAACCAGTATGATAACATATTCATAAAGCCTGATGCCATATCACGGGCACCAATTTGTAATGGTATAAGGAAGTTACTGAATGTACCACTTAAACCAGCAGTAAGTACAAAGAATACCATAATTGTACCGTGCATAGTTACAGCAGCTAGGTAAAACTCTGTATCCATTTTACCACTTGCATCTATCCAGTCTCCTAATATAGGTTTTAGAAAGCTTAAATCTGCATCAGGAAATCCAAGTTGCAACCTGAATATACCTGAAAGTGAGCCTCCAATAAATGCCCAGATCAAACCTGTAATCAGGTATTGTCTAGCAATTGTTTTATGATCTAATGAAAAAACGTACTTAGTAAAGAAGTTTTCAGTATGATGATGATCGTCGTGGTGATCATGAGCATCTGTAGTACTATGTATATCGATATCTACAGTTGACATATACTATTGTTTATTCGTGAAAATTCATTTATAGTTTTAATCTTCAGAGATAGCCAAATCAAGATTGTTAACTCCAATGCTCGACAAGTAATCTTTATTTTTAGAAGCCCATGACTCCTGCTCTTTGTACCATTTGTCAAAATCAGCAGGTTCATCTACAACAATTATTTTTTTCATTGCAAAGTGGCTTCCTCCACAAACCTCAGTACAAGCTAACTCATAGTTAAAGTTCTTGTATCTTGGTTCACCAGTATCAGGATTAACTTCTTGCCAAGCAGGATCTTGACTTAATAATTCTCTCATTTCAGCAGTAGATTTTGTAGGAGTAAACCAAAACTTAGTTGGCATACCCGGAACAGCATCCATTTTTATTCTGAAATGAGGCATAAATACACTGTGAATTACATCTCTAGATCTAATATTTAATAATACTGGCTGACCTTTAGGCAAATGAATATCTCTAGCTATAAAATCATCAATACTGTTAGGATCTCTAAAATCGATACCCATAGAGTTAGTACCATCAATTTTTTTATAGTCATGTCTACCTAGAACTTTGTCAGAACCTCCGTATCTAACTTCCCAGTTAAACTGTTTACCCATAATTTCTATGTTTACAGCTTCCTGAGGAGCAGGTGATGTGATATCGCTCCAAACAACATAACCTGAAATTACCAAGAGTGTCATAACTATCGCAGGGATAATTGTCCAAACAATTTCTAGTTTGTCATTATGTGGATAGTAGTAAGCAGCTCTTGTTTCTTTATACTGGTATTTAAATGGAAACCAGAAAAGTAAAACGTGAGTCGCAAAAAATGCAAAGCCAATAATCGCCATTGTTAGCCAAAATAGAAAGTCAATTTCTACTCCGTGTTCAGATGCAGCTTCTGGTAAAAAGTATTTTTGTGCTATGCCTGAGTACCAAAATAATGAACCGAAACCTACAAAAAAGGCTATAGGAAACATTATTGCATTAACTTGATTACTAAAACTAACCTTTTTCTTTGAATTCCCTTTAGCAATTCCTACTAAAGTAAATATTCTGTATATAAGCGCCAGAATTACTAGTAAAAGAACTACTCCAACTATTAGAAGAACCGAGGTCATAAAATTTATATCTCTTGGTTAAAAATTTAAAAGTTTCTTAAGCTTGTTACCTCTCAATTTAATTAAGTTGTATGATGAATTGATTCTTGTAACATTGGGTGGTTAACAGCAATAAGTTTTTGTTTAGCTAAATTGCTTAGCACTACCCATAAAAATCCGAATAAGTAGATCATGGTAACACCTAGCTCCATAAAACCGAATCCACCGTTTTGTTTTAGTGTACCTGGAGTGATCATCAAGAAGAAATCGAACCAGTGACCAACTAAAACTACAGTACAAACTATTTTTAGGAATGTCATTTTTCTTTTTGCATCTCTTGTCATTAAAGCAAGGAATGGGAAGAAGAAATTCATGATCAGGTTGAAGAAAATATATTTACTATATATATCTGAATTTAATCTTTCGTAGAAGTATATTGTTTCTTCTGGCATGTTTGCATAATAAATAAGCAAGTATTGCGAGAACCAGATATAAGTCCAGAAAATACTGAATCCAAAAACAAATTTACCCATGTCATGTAAATGGTTCTCATTTATAATTGATAGGTAACCTGCCTCTTTCATAAAAACTAAGAAGAGTGTTATTGCAGCCAGACCAGAAACAAACCAGCTAGCGAAAACATACCAGCCAAACATTGTACTGAACCAGTGCGTGTCTATTGACATAACCCAATCCCAAGCAGACATAGAAGAAGACAAGCCAAAAAACACTAGAAATGCTCCTGAAAGAGTTACCATTTTTCTGTAGTGAACTAATCCGGCATTTACATCTTCTAGAACAGATTGCTTTCTAATTAGATTGAAAAACAAGATCCAACCTAAAAAGAAGAATATCATTCTTAAATAATAAAAATATGGAATTGAAGGCGTAGATTCAGATCCAGGGATAAAGAAAAAGCCTTTTTTACCATTAATAATTTTATCAAAATGAGCACTTGCGTGATCATATAAATCAGTGTGTGTCCAGTGGAACATGTCGTGGCTAGCAAGAATAAAAACCACTAACATTAATACACCAGTTACTGGCAAGAAAGAACCAAAAGCTTCTGGTACTCTTTTAAATCCAGCAGACCAACCTGCACTAGCCACATATTGTATAGCCACCCAAAATATACCTATTAGTGATAGCCCTGTGAAATAAACATTGTTTATCCACATATCAACAAAAAGTCTATTCCACCAGTGGAATGCATGACCTTCTGCAGCAGCACCAGGTTCTGAAGAGGCTAAAGCATCATTTCCCATTAAGAGAGATGCATGTTCACCATGACCGCCGCCTCCTAACATTTCAATCAGTATTCCTATTACTAAGGATACTACACCCAAACCAAGAATGATGAACAAGGTTTTTTTGGCTTTATCAGAGAAATGAAATTTCTCATTTAAATCAATATCATGTATTTCTGACGCCATCTTGAATTCTTTCTGTGTATTTAAATCTTAAATTAAATTATTCTCCTTTTTGCAGTTTCTGAACATATTTCACAATCATCCATCTTTCTTCTGGGTTTAATTGTGATTTGTGTGACCACATTCTGTTTCTACCATGCGTAATAGTATGGAAGATGTGCCCTTCTGTAAGTGTTGCATATCTACCAGCAGAATAATTTGGCACCCCTTTATAAACAGCACCTACTTTACCATCACCTTTACCACCCGGTCCGTGGCATGGAGAGCAATAACTTACATAAAGCTCTTGACCTCTTTGCAATATCTCAGGGCTGTCTGATAATGGGTTTTTTAATATTCTTGAAGCTAGATCAATGCTATCTTTTGGTAGATCATAAATTAATAATTCTTGATCTGTAGTAGCAGCTGTACTTCCTGTTGCTCTTGAATAGTTTTGTCTTTTAATGGTTCCTTCAACCGGTGTCATTTCATTCATCGGTTTCTTTCCATTGTAATTATTATATGGTGTAGAGTTAGTAACATAATAATTAGATGAAATTGGACCATCTGGAATACCTTCTTCAGTAATCTGAGTTAATGGCTCATAAGGTACTGAATGATACATTTGAGGTGCATATTCAATGCCTGGGTCATTTCCTCCAGCTCCACAGGAATAGAGTAAAACTGTTGATAAAATTATCCCTGCTATGTTATACAAAATTTTCATTATCGATCTTAATTTAACTGTCTGCTAGAACTTGTTACACCATTAGTCATTGTATCAACAAGAAACTTCCAGAAATTTGGATTATTCTCTTCATCTGTAAAGTCCTTACGATAAGTTTCTTCAGCACTTACGCTTTCAAGTAATGTCTTAATTTCATCTTCAGACTTTTTATTTTCTGATAAATCAATTGCCATTACATGTTTATCGTCTGTAGCTCTTCTGTCAAACATTCTTGGTACAGCACCTGGGCCTAATCCTCTAGAAATAAAGAAAGTAAATCCCATACCATATGCAGAAAGAAGTACAGTTAACTCAAATGTAACTGGTACAAAATCGGGATAGGCTATATAAGGTTTACCACCAATAATCATTGGCCAGTCAACTCCTAGCATTAATGTTTGCATTAAAATAGCCAGGATTGTTCCTGTTATGCCAAAGAAAAAAGCTGCTACAGGCATTTTAGATCTTTTATAACCTAATGCATCTTCTAAATGATGGACAGGATATGGTGTGAAAACTTCGTAAATTTTTACACCTTCAGATCTCAGTTTTTTTATACCGCTGATCAAGATATCTTGATCATTAAATATTCCTACTAAAAAATGTTTATTAGACTCCATTATCTCTTACTTAATGCCTTTAGAATTATGCAATTTCAGTTTCTTTTACTCTGTCTGCTTCAGGAACCAACGAGTTAGGTATTGTTCTTCTACCTTTATATACTTTTGAGTCTGAATCTTTCAATACTGCTTTCACCTCTGCCATATTTATTACTGGGAAGAATTTGGCAAACATGAAGAATAGTGTAAAGAATAAACCGAAGGTGAATACATAACACATGATATCCCAAGCTGTTGGTGTAAAATATACCCAACTAGATGGTAGGTAATCTCTGTGTAATGAAGTTACAATAATTACAAATCTCTCGAACCACATACCAATGTTCACAACAATAGATAAGAAGAAAGTTGTGATTAGGTTGGTTCTGATTGCCTTGAAATAGAACAACTGAGGAGAAATAACATTACAAGTCATCATTGACCAGTATGCCCACCAGTATTGACCTCCCATTCTGTTTGCAAATGCATATTGTTCGTATTCAACACCTGAGTACCAAGCGATGAAGAACTCTGTTACATATGCAATACCTACCACAGAACCGGTTACTAGAATTACTATATTCATCATTTCGATGTGTTCCATAGTAATGTAATCTTCAAGACCATAAAGTACTCTGGTAATCAACATTAGTGTTAATACCATCGCGAATCCTGAGAAGATCGCTCCAGCAACAAAGTATGGAGGGAATATAGTTGTGTGCCATCCCGGGATTACCGAAGTAGCAAAGTCAAAACTTACAATTGTGTGTACTGAAAGTACAAGTGGAGTAGAAAGACCAGCAAGGATTAACGAAACTGATTCGTAGTGCATCCAAGTTTTTGCTGAACCATCAAAACCTAAAGATAATAAACCGTAGAATATACGCTGGAATTTGGTAACAGCTCTGTCTCTCAATGTAGAAAAATCAGGAACTAGACCAATGTACCAGAATAAAAGCGATACGGTAAAATAAGTTGAGATTGCAAATACGTCCCACAATAGTGGTGAGTTAAAGTTTACCCAAAGCGAACCAAATGTATTGGGTAAAGGTAATGCCCAGTAAGCTCCAAGCCATGGTCTACCCATGTGAACTACAGGCCAAATAGCAGCACAGATTACAGCGAAAATTGTCATCGCTTCTGCTGCTCTGTTAATAGATGATCTCCATTTTTGTCTGAACAATAAAAGTACGGCTGAGATAAGTGTACCTGCGTGACCGATACCTACCCACCATACAAAGTTAGTGATATCCCATGCCCACTGAACAGATTTATTCAATCCCCATCTTCCTATACCATTCCATAACATATCTCCCATAAATGCGCCACCTGCCAACAACAATATTAGGGCTACGGTAAGTGCTGCAAACCAGCTTTTCGGAGGGTCTTGCTCTACAGGCCTACATACATCATTAGTGATGTCTTTGTAGGTCTTGCCTCCTGTAATCAGTGGTTCTCTTACTTGTGATACAATTTGCATACTCTATATATACCTAGATGAAAAATTCTTATAATTATTAAGCCTGACCTTCTTCTTTATTTCTGATTTTAGCCAGATACCAAACGTTAGGACTTACATTCAGTTCGTCAAGAACATTATATGCTCTAGCTTCTAATTGCTCATCCATTGTTTCTCTTACTTTACTTTGCTTGTTGTTCAAGTCACCGAAAGTAATAGCACCAGCTGTACAAGCACTAGCACAAGCAGTTTGAGCATCAGAATCAACTACTGTTCTTCCTTCAATCTTAGCTTTTAATTTGCCAGCTTGAAGTCTCTGTACACACATAGAGCATTTTTCCATTACCCCTCTAGATCTTACAGTAACATCTGGATTCAATACCATTTTGCCAAGCTTGTTATTCATATGGTAATCAAACTCATCGTTAGCGTGATATTTGAACCAGTTGAATCTTCTTACTTTATAAGGACAGTTATTAGCGCAGTATTTAGTACCAATACAACGGTTATAGGTCATCATGTTTAGACCTTCAGAACTATGTGTAGTTGCAGCAACCGGACAAACAGTCTCACAAGGAGCGCTATTACAGTGCTGGCACATCATCGGTTGGAATACAACTTCTGGATTATCAGCAGCTTCTTCTAGTTCTGCATTGCTTTCCGCTCCCGCAGGGTTGCTGTAGTAGCGGTCAATTCTTAACCAATGCATTTCTCTTCTGTTAATAACCTCTTGCTTACCAACAACTGGAACGTTGTTTTCCATATGACAAGCTACAACACAAGCCGCACAACCTGTACAAGCATTCAAGTCGATACTCATACCCCAGTGGTGATTCTTGTATCTGAATCTGTCAGCTTCGATATCTAATTTATCGATAAACAGATCATCTGTTTTCTCTTTTCCTCTGTGGTCTTCTTGGAAACCATCTTTATCGATATCCCATAGAGAAATATTACTTGGTTTAGTAGCTCCAGAGTAAGTAGATACCGTAAATCTTTCTAATACTTCTTTAGGTTTTTCTTTATAAGTAGCAAGAGTTGATTCTTGGATAATAGACTCTCTACCCATAATAGTATGGTGAGTTTGTGTTTGAGCAACATGCTCCATCTCGCCTGTAAAAGAAATATCTACATTAGCAGTGCTATATGTTAAGCTTCCATCAAATGTAACAAATGGGAAAGCATTTACACCACCAGCTTCTGCAGCCACTTTGCCAGCAAAGTCTTTTCCTCTACCATAACCAAGAGCAATTGCAATTGTGTTCTTCTCTTGACCAGGCTGAACAATTACAGGTAAAGACATTTCAACATCACCTACTTTTACTTTAGCAACCGGCTTTTTAGTTTCAAAATCACCTGCTACTCCTTTTTCTCTAGCATAAGATTGAGAAACTGAAACGAAGTTACCCCAACATACTCTTGAGATTGGTTCAGGAGTTTCTTGCAACATTGGATTGTTGGCATAAGCTCCTGTTCCTATTGTAGGGTTTGTATAAACTACTAGTTCTAATCCTTCTCCTGTAGCTTTGCTCTTAATTGCAGATGCAGCAGAGTTAATATCAACTCCAGCAACAACAACTTCTTCACCTTCACTTGCTACTACACCTTCGTGAACACTTGTATACGCTGAAGTTTCAGCCATATCGTAAACACCATTGTGTAATACTCTTTGCCAGAACTTAGTAAACTCACCAACTTCTGTTTGAGTAGTGAAAATAGACTCTTTCCAGTGATCTTGAAGATACTGGTAAATTGAAGTGTTATTTCCAGCCCATTTCAATAATGATTCTTCAACTTGACGAGTGTCAAAAATTTTATTGATAGTTGGCTGACATAAGCTAAAGAAACCTTTCTTAGGCTCAGCATCGCTCCAAGACTCTAAATAATGAGAATCTGGAAGCACATAACCACATTTACTTGCAGTTTCATCAGCTCTGTCTGCAGTAGAAATACTTAACTTAGCTTTTGAAATTGACTCTTCAATTAGTTTACCTTGTGGGTAATCGTAAACTGGGTTACAGTTATAGAATAACACACCACCAACTTTTCCACCAGCTAAAGCTTTTACAAATGCTTGCATTTCTGCATCATTACCTTGCTTTTGGAATGAAGGGGTATTTATATCGATTGTTTTGCCATAGTTACCCAACAGTTCGTTAATTGCATTAACTATGATTTGCTCAGAAACACTGTTAGAGCCAGAAACTACTAATGAAGTACCTCTGTCAGCTAATAATTTCTTTGCAGCAAGATCTAGGTGAGCAAACTCAGCACCATCAACACCACTTATTGTAGTTCCACCAGTAGCTCTTGCTATCTTGTTATATAATTGTGCAGCAACTAAACCACTTTGAGATGGTTTAATAGGAGTTCTATAATCTGCTCCTGCTCCTGTTACACTTAGAATAGACTCAAACTGAAAGTGATTAGACATATCAGAGTCTTTTGGACTCACCTTTCTGTTTTGAGTATAACCGTGTGTGTATTCTACGCCAGATATCCAGTTTGTAAGGAAATCTGCACCAATACTTACTATAGTATTAGCTTTAGAGAAATCGTAGTTAGGAACTACAGCTTTACCAAACTGTCTTTTATTAGCTTCTAAGATACCATAAGCAGACTCAGGATCGTAAGTAACTAATTTTGCAGAAGGGTATTTTGCAGTAAATTCATTTATAATTTTCTTAGTTGTTGGGCTAAGAATTGTATTTGCTACTATATAGAAAGGAGCACTATTTTTAGATAAAAAAGCAGAAACTTCTTTATCTACTGTTGCCCAATCTGTTGAAGCACCGCCTTTAGTTGGTCCTTGAAGTTTTTCTATATCATACAAAGAAAGTACAGATGCATTTACTCTTGCACTTGTACCACCTTTACTAACTTTAGAAAAAGTATTTCCCTCAACAAATATTGGTCTCCCCTCTCTGGTTTTTACTACTACTGAACAGTATTCGCCACCTTGAGCGTAGGTAGAAGCGTAGTAGTTTGGAATACCCGGATCTACTGTTTCAGGTTTATTTAGATATGGAATTGCATTTCTTACAGGAGCTTCACATGCAGCTAGCGAAACTGCTGCTACACTAAATCCCATCATTTTTAGAAAGTCTCTCCTACCAGTACCTTGAGAACCACCGGTATTATCTCCATAAGCATCCTTTATAGGTAACTCTTCCGGAAACTCTTTTTCATTATGCTTGACAAAATCCGGATCGTTTTTCAACTGCTCTAATCCCTGCCAATAAGTCTTTTTATTATTTTTCATACAATCAAAATGTAGATTGAGACGAATATCAAATTAATTTTTTGTAAGTGTATTAGTGTATTAATAATGGCATTTTGCACACTCAAGCCCACCAATATCTTCCACTTTCATCGGCTCTTTGCTTGTTGAGTTATGCATCTGAACCAGCTTCTCATAATACTCATTACCTCTAGAATTAATATCTGTCTTTCTATGACAGTCTATACACCAACCCATCGTCAATAATGAATATTGCTGAACCACTTCCATCTCCTTAATATTTCCATGACACTGCTCACATTCTAGGCCACCAACTTTTACGTGCTGGGAGTGATTAAAATAAGCCAAGTCTGGTAGGTTGTGTATTCTTACCCACTTAATTGGCTCGTCGTTTTCAATCGCTGTGTATATTTTCTTAATTTCTTCAGAGTTTGTACGAATAGTATTATGACAATTCATACAAATATTCGCAGATGGAATATTCGCATTTTTACTCTTCTCTACACCTGTATGACAATATTTACAGTCGATCTCATAATAACCTGCATGCAGTTTATGTGAGAACTTAATTGGTTGATCCGGAGCATAGCCCTGCTGCACACCAATCGTAAATAATCCGTCTATAGTAGCTTTAGCTACAACTGCTACGAAAATAAAAGTAACAATACCTGCAAATGCCGGGCTCTTAATAACCGACATAGGCTTAAACTTCTGATCTAGATACTCTTTATCTACATCACTTAAGTCTTTCTCTTGCTTAATGTACTTGGTTAAAACTGAAGCCAATAAAACCATTACAATAGCAAGTATTACTAGTATTATTAGTAAACCTACTATAATAGCTAATAGTAAATCTGAATTAACAGCAGTTCCACCATCTCCAGTAACATCACCACCAGTACCACCATCACCTGTTTTTGCAGTAACTGGAGGATTCTCAGTCTGGTCTTTTACATAAGCTAGAATTGAAAGAATTTCCTCATCTGAAAAGAAATCGTGGTTAGGCATATACTGATTGTACTGAGCGTACAATTTCTGCGCATACTCATCCCCACTATCAATAGTCTTTTGAGGGTACTTAATAAAATTAAGCAACCATGGAACTGGTTGCCTTTCCCAAACGTTCTGCAATGCAGGTCCAACAACCTTCTCATGCACGGCATGACATTGCTGACAGTTTCCCTTGAAGAGTTCCTCTCCTTGAGAAATTGCATCTGCACTGCTAGGTATACCGCTATTATCAGCTGCTGCCGAAGCATCAGCTGAAGCTTGCGTACTATCTGCCTGCTTAGCTATGGTTGTGAAACAGAATGAGAAAATCAAAAAAGTTGAAAGCAGTAATGCTTTCGTTCCGAAGAATGGTTTATTCATGATCTGACTTCCACGTATTGTATAAATAATCACTTCTCTCTTTAATCGAGGTCAAATTTAATATGCAAAGGCTTCTAAACAAATAAGATATTCGAAACACCGAATAAGCACTTAAACTTCCCTACTTCTTTTAGTAAAACAACAATAACACTACTTCATTAAACAACTGAAAACCAGTTATTTATATATTTAAAACGCATTAAATAATTTTATTTAGAATTTTTCTAAATTACAAAAAAATAGTTTGACGTTTTTTTGCATAAAAACAAAAAAAAACGCACTCTATAAAGAATGCGTTAGTTTTTATCTTCCTGAGGTCGCGAGCGGATTCGAACCGCTGTACGAGCTTTTGCAGAGCTCTGCCTAGCCGCTCGGCCACGCGACCTAGTATTTTAGAGCCACAAAATTATTAATAATAACCAAACTAACAAATAGAATCATGGAATATTTCTATAAAAAAAAAATTTCCTATAGATTCATCCTTCTCATTTCATATTTCTAAATTTTTTATGCCTTTGTAATTAAATTTATAAAACATTTTTAAAATTATGATGCGACTAGAGGATACGTACAGACACAAGGGATTGAGAAAAAGACTAGTTGATACACTTATTAATAAAGGTATTTCTCAAAAGCAGGTTTTAAGAGCAGTTCTTAAAGTGCCTAGACATATTTTTATGGATACAGCTTTTGTTGAACATGCTTACGAAGACAAAGCTTTTGCTATTGGAGAAGGCCAAACAATTTCTCAACCTTATACGGTTGCTTTTCAAACAGAATTGCTCGATGTAACTCCAGGTGAAAAAATTCTAGAGATTGGTACTGGCTCAGGTTACCAAAGCTCTATACTAATGGAAATAGGTTGCAACTTATATACAATAGAATATAATAAAGTATTATTTGAGAAAGCAAAAAGACTATTAAATAGAATGGGTTACAAAGCCCATTTTATATGTGGTGATGGCACTAAGGGATTGTTGTCTGCTGCTCCTTACGATAAAATATTAGTTACTGCTGGTGCACCAGATATTCCAGTACCTTTATTAAAACAATTAAAAGTTGGGGGTAAACTGGTAATTCCTGTAGGAGACAAAAAACATCAGAAGATGCTACGTATTACTAAAATTGAAGAAGACAAGTTCGAAAAAAGAGAGTTTGGTAACTTTAGTTTTGTGAAATTGTTGGGCGAATCTGGTTGGTAAAATAACTATACACATCTATTATAATAAATATGCCTGTAAAACATAAAACAGCTAAAGAATCACTAGCTACCATGACGGAAATGGTATTACCAAATGATACCAATACCTTAAATAACTTAATGGGTGGCCGTTTAATGCACCTGATGGATATTGTTGCGGCAATATCTGCTCAGCGACACTCTAACAGAGTAGTTGTAACTGCTTCTGTAGATAATGTGTCATTTTCTGAACCTATAGCATTGGGTGATGTAGTGACACTTAAAGCTCAGGTAACCAGAGCTTTTAATTCTTCTATGGAAGTACACATTTCAGTGACAGCAGAAAATATTCCTTCTGGAAGAAAGGTGGCTACAAACAAGGCTTTCTTCACTTTTGTTGCTGTTGATCAATCGGGGAACCCTATTTCTGTACCTGAACTAGTACCCGAAACCGAAGCAGAAAAAGAATTATTTAATGGAGCGCTAAGAAGAAGGCAATTAAGATTGGTTTTAGCTGGCAGAATGAATCCAGAAGATGCCAAAGAGCTTAAATCAATTTTTTACCCAAAAGAAAATTGATAGATAAAAAAAAGCCTTTAAAGGAAAACTCCCTTAAAGGCTTTTTTTTATTTTAATCTTTCTAGATTAATTATTTCATATATAATACTGCCTTAATCGCATCAACAGTTTTCTCTGCAGTTGGTAATGCAGTTTCTATTAAAGTTGGCGCATATGGTAATGGCACATCTAAACTGTTTACCTTATAAACTGGTGCATCAAGATAGTCAAAGGCATATTTTTGCACATGGTAGCTCAATTCTGAAGCGATAGAACCAATTGGCCAAGCCTCTTCTACAACTACCAATCTATTTGTTTTCTTCACAGATTCAACAATAGTTTTGTAATCAATTGGTCTTACAGACATTAAGTCGATTACTTCAACAGACTTACCTTCTTTCTCCATAATTTCGGCAGCTTCGTGAGCTACTTTCATCATTTTACCAAAAGAAACTAAGGTTACATCAGAACCTTCTTTTACAACATCTGCAACACCAAGTGGAATAAGGTATTCACTTTCAGGAACTTCACCTTTATCACCATACATCAACTCAGACTCCATAAAAATAACTGGATCGTCGTCTCTGATTGCAGATTTTAATAATCCTTTTGCATTATAAGGATTAGAGCAAACTACTACTTTTAAACCTGGTGTGTTTGCATACCAGTTTTCGAAGTTTTGAGAGTGCTGAGAGCTCAACATACCTGCATTACCAGTAGGACCTCTAAATACTGCAGGAATATTGTATTGTCCACCAGACATTGATCTCATTTTAGCAGCGCCGTTTATCACCTGATCTATAGCAACCAATGAGAAATTAAATGTCATAAATTCAATAATTGGCCTTAAGCCATTCATTGCAGCACCAATACCAATACCGGCAAAACCAAGTTCAGCAATTGGGGTGTCTATTATTCTTTCAGGACCAAATTCATCTAGCATTCCCTGTGATACTTTATAAGCACCATTGTACTCTGCTACCTCTTCTCCCATTAGTAACACTTTTTCGTCCCTTCTCATTTCTTCAGACATAGCCTCTCGTAATGCCTCTCTAAATTGTATTTCTCTCATTGCTATATTTAACTATATTTTAATACTTGGGTAAACGAAATCTATTTTTAAAGCGCAGCAAAAATACATGACAAAAACCTATTATAAAAAAAGAAAGCCTGCTTTCGCAAAAAAGCAGGCTTAAAATTTATATATATAATATTGATTATCTGGTCGCAGCAGTTACAGCATCCTGAACGCTCATGAACTCAAGGTCTTTTACAGCTCTTTCTTGAAGATCGCTGTTAAGTTCAATTGCTTTTTTAAGGTTGCTAGTTACATCACTACTGTTGCCCATTCTTGCAGCAGCAATAGCAGCACCATAAAATGCATAAGCATTTTTAGAATCAGCAGAGATTGCTTCACCAAAAGCAGATTTTGCTTTGCTGAAATCGTCTGATAATTCTTTAGAATCTTTTAATAAGATAGCTAATGCCTTATTGTAAATAGACATTGGATCGTTTCCAGCACGCTCTAATTCGCTGATAGCAGTTGAGTAGTCTGCAGTTGTGATTGCAAAGTAACCTTTAAGAGCGCTGATAGTTTGACCTAATTCACCAGAACCGCTAGCACCGCTTAAGCTTGCCTTAGCACCTTCAACATCACCAGTTAGTAACTGAGCACTTGCAAGGTTTACTTTAGCTTCAGTAGACTGTTGTTTTTGAATACTTAACTTGAAGTTAGAGATAGCTTTTTCAACAAAGCTTTCTTTATCACTTGCAGAACCAGCTTGAACAGCCATTTCCATATAAGTAGCACCTAAGTTGTTGTAAGCAGAGTAGCTATCATCCATTTTGATAGCAGCTTGGTACATTTTTTCTTTCTCTTGAAGATCTGGAGACATAGAAGCAGCATAAGCAACCATCTTAGAGTTTAATCCGTCAACTTCTTCACCGTTAGCAGCTTGTTGAGACATAACCATGATCTCAGCATCTGTAGGCTCGTCTTTAATTTGAAGAACTTCAGCTTTACCAGCTCTTAATGGAGGGTAGATTTCTCTGAAAAGAGTTCTGTAGAAAGAAAGAGTTTGTAATTTTAATTCTTTAGATACGAAATCACCAGAACCGTTAACGATATCCATTACTTCACTTTTCTGAGCATCAGAAAGTCTGTCAGTACCAGAAACAGCATCTTTAAATGCAGTCCAGTCTTCAACTACAGGCTTTTGAACAAACTCGATGCTGTCCATAGTGCTTTCGTAGTCATATTTCTCACCAAGAGACTTATAGAACTCTTCAACAACTGCAGCTCTTTCGTTAGCTAACTTGCTGTTTACATCAGTAGGACCTTCAGGAGAGTGCATACCAGTAATGTTTACTCTTCTTGTAGGTAAGTTCTCTTTTACATAAGTATCAAGTTGTTTACCCATATCGCCTCTTTTCTCACTATATCTCAAGTTTGATCTTCCTTGTAAGAAGTAGAAGTCGATGTTTTGTGGTACATATTTCTCAGAGTTGTCGTAACCGTGAGGTACGTAGTTAGCTACGTAAGGAGCTTGTACTAATTGAGAAGTAGTAATAACACCTTTACCTAATTCATCTAGAGTATAGAACTCAGACTCTTTAAATTTCTCTGGTTTTTTCTTTTTGTAAGCTTTTCCTTTGAATTGAACTTGACCTTCTTTGTATTGGTCTTCGTAGATAAATCCAAAGTATTTTTCTACTGTTGGAGATGGATTCTCTGCTAACTGATCACCATCATATTCCATTGTACCCAATAAAACTGGATCAGTAGTTTCAGTATCGTAATATACTTGTAGTTCATACATTATTTTCGGCTTCAGTACATTTTCAGGAACTGTAACTGAAGCTACAAATGAAACAGAATCTCCATGTAATTCAAGTGGAGATGGTTCAATAGTTGACTGTCCATTCTTAGCTGACTCAATAAGTGGTGTAAGTGAGTTACAGCTTGCCATAAACAGCAAACCTGAAAGTAAAGAAGCTGATAACGCCCGTTTGTACATATTCATAACAAATTTCTCTAAGTTTAGTACTCTATCGATTACAAAATTATTTTTATAAATTAACTATTCCAATAAAAAATTAGATTTTATATAAATATATAGTGATTTTAAAGGCAAATCTAAGAAAATAAAAAAACTTACTCACATAAACATACAAGTAATATTTTTCACTAAATTTGATATAAATCACTTTACTGTATTATAACAATGCAGTTCCATAACTGTTTAAATTGCTTTGTAATTTATTTCAAAAAATGCTTAAAGATTATTGTTGTTTGAAATAACAAATCAGAAGGCTATGAAAAGGATACTGTACTTCTTTGAAAAAAAAGCGTTTGGTGTATGCACTTGGTTAGGAGATATTCTTGGAATTTCTACTAATGTAATTCGTCTTTACTTTATTTATGCTTCTTTTATAGCATTTGGCTCACCTATTATAATATATCTGGCTTTAGCCTTTTGGATGAACCTTAAAAAATATTTAAGAAAAGACTACTTTAAAGGAAGAGCTATCTAATAGTTTATTTTTTCTAAACTATTAAACGTTTGCTGTTTTTTTACAAAATAACTAAACACTATACTTTTATTATATATAGGCAGATTTACTTTAAATTTATGAGATGGCTGTAGTTCGTTTCTTTTTAAATTTAAAGATTTCAGGTTTGTATAGAAGGAAAAGTGTGCGTTTAGTACAGCCAAAATAGATTTAAATTTACCCTGCACTAAAAAAGAACAAGCGGCAACTCCATCTAAAACCAATCGCATAAATATTAATGGTAGCAGATTTTGAGATGGCAAGTTTTTATAAATCATGAATAAGCCGTTTCTAAAATTCAGATAAACTTTCCTAGGATTTTCATAATCTAATGTACCTCCTCCAATATGATAAACTTCGCTTTGTGGAGTATAAAAAACTTTGTAACCTGCACGCTGCATACGCCAACACAAATCAATTTCTTCCATGTGAGCAAAAAAGCTCTCATCAAACCCACCAAAAGATTTAAATAGTTCAGTTCGAATGCACATACAAGCTCCACTTGCCCAAAAAATCTGGCTACTATCATTGTACTGGCCGTGGTCTTCTTCAACAGTATTAAATATTCTTCCTCTGCAGAATGGATAACCTAAATAGTCAATAAAGCCTCCTGCAGCACCTGCATGTTCAAATACATTTTTATTATTGTAAGATTTAATTTTTGGTTGGCAACATGCAATCTGCAAATTGGAATCTAGAACGGCAACAAGGGGATCGAGCCAACCGGGAGTAACTTCTATGTCAGTATTAAGTAATACTAAATAGTCTGCATCTACTTGCTTGAGTGATTCATTGTAGCCACCACAAAACCCAAGGTTTTGTGATAGCTTTATAATTTTTACATCTGGGTGATTTTGCTCTAAATAACTTACAGAGTCGTCGGGAGACGCATTATCTGCTACAATTATTTGAGCATCGCCACTATATGTTTTTACTAATGGAAGAAACTGCTCCAGTAAATCTCTTGTATTATAATTTAATATAACAACTGCTACTTTACTCCTGCTTTCCAATATTAATTATGCTGATTTTTTGATAACTGAAGCTATATGTTTTACTGAATTACATACCGAAATCCATTCCTGGAATATTAGGCATAAATCCTTCAGTAGATTTTTTTAATTCTTCTTTTACTCTTACTTCAATACTTTCCATTGCCTTATTAACTGCAGCAACTACCAAATCTTGAAGCATTTCTTTGTCTTCTGGTTTTACAAGGTCGTCATCTATATCTAGATTAACGATTTGCTTCTTACCGTTTATGGTAACTTTAACCATTCCACCACCAGCTTCGGCAGTTTCGGTAATATCTGCTAAACCTTCTTGAGCTTCTTGAAGTTTAGCCTGTACCTCCTTCATTTTGCCGAACATTTTCATCATATCCATAACTAAAATATTTTTATTTTATAATGCTTTCCTATTAATTATGAGCTTATAAATACAATCGGTTTCTTTAATTAGGCTACCCTCAGTTTTCTAGAATCTACAGCATTATCAATCTGTTTTTTTACAAATTCTAGATTAATCTCCATCTCTTTCACACTGTCATTAGAAGGTAAATCGTACATAGGTTCCAACATAATAGCTTCACAAATCGATCTTAACCCTCTAGCACCTAATCCAAATTCTACCGCTTTATCTACAATGAAATCGAGTGCATCATCAGAAAAAGTTATTTTGATATCCTCCATTTCAAACAACTTAACATACTGTTTAACAATAGAGTTTTTAGGCTCGGTAAGAATTGATCTTAAAGCTGTTTTATCTAATGGATTAAGGTGTGCTACTACTGGTAGTCTACCAATTAATTCAGGTATTAAACCAAATGCTTTTAAATCTTGGCTAGAAACATACTGCAATAGATTGTCAGCATCTACTTCTTTATCTTTTTCGCTTTCACCTACAAAACCAACTGGTCTTGTATTTAATCTTGATGCAATTCTTTTCTGGATTCCATCAAAAGCACCACCACAAATAAATAATATGTTTTCAGTATTTACTGCAATCATTTTTTGCTCTGGGTGTTTTCTACCACCCTGTGGAGGAACATTTACTATTGATCCTTCTAATAATTTTAATAATGCTTGCTGCACTCCTTCTCCACTAACATCTCTAGTAATTGATGGGTTATCAGACTTTCTGGCAATTTTGTCAATCTCATCAATATAAACGATTCCCATTTCAGCAGATTCCTGATCGTAATCTGCAGCCTGTAAAAGTCTAGTAAGAATTGTTTCAACATCTTCACCAACATAACCTGCTTCGGTTATAACAGTTGCATCTGCAATACAGAATGGAACCTGTAGTGCTTTTGCCATGGTTTTAGCCAGTAAGGTTTTTCCTGTACCAGTCTCTCCCACCATTATAATATTAGACTTCTCAATATTCACTTCATCATTAGACTCTTTCTGCATTAATCTCTTATAGTGATTATACACAGCAACAGATAACACCTTTTTAGCTTTATCCTGTCCAATAATGTATTCGTCAAGATGTGTTTTCATGTCTGCAGGTTTTACCAATTTAAACACTGGTTTACCTGAGCTTTTGGGCTTTCTTTCTTCATTAAGAATACGCCAGGTTTGTTCAATACACTTATTACAAATATGTGCATTTAAACCTGATACCATCAATTCAACTTGTTCTTTTCTGGCCCCGCAAAATGAGCAAACAATATCTTTCATAAAATTTGATATTCCGTATTTTATTAATATTAGACCGGTTTTTTATTGTTTTCCGGTTACAACGAAGCCTGAAAATTCAATTTTCAGGCCTGTTCCATAGTGTAAAAATAATAGATAAATACGAAAAATCACTTTTCGTTATGATGAGATAGTACTTCATCTATTATTCCATACTCTTTTGCCTCTTTTGCTGACATCCAATAATCTCTGTCAGAATCTTCCCAAACCTTCTCGTATGGCTGTTTACTATGGGTAGCAATTATCTCATAAAGTTCTTTCTTAACTTTCTGAATTTCTCTTGCAGTAATCTCAATATCAGAAGCCTGACCTTGAGCACCACCAAATGGTTGGTGAATCATTACTCTTGCATGAGGTAAAGCAGTACGTTTGCCTTCTGCACCAGCACATAATAATACAGCTCCCATAGAAGCAGCCATGCTAGTACATATAGTAGCAACATCAGGTCTTACATAATTCATTGTATCGTAAATTCCCAGACCTGCATAAACAGAACCTCCCGGACTGTTGATATATACTAATATGTCTTTTTTAGAATCTAATGATTCGAGGAAAAGCAGCTGAGCGACAATTATATTAGAAAGATAATCATCAATAGGAGCACCAAGAAATATTATTCGATCTGCTATAAGTCTTGAAAACACATCAATTTCTGCAAATCGTCTTTCTCTTTCCTCTATTACCGTTCTGGTCATGTTTTCAACATTACCTACGTAATGATCAAGTACCATGCTGTTGATACCCATTCCTTTTACAGCAAAATTTCTAAACTCGTCTTTTAATATCATCTTAAAATGTTCATTTTGAATTTACACAAAATCCTGTTTCAAAAGTGTTGCTAGATGTAAAAAGCTGACATATAGTCAGAATTTATGGATATAATCCATCATTTTACATTTATTAGAACCGTTTTTTTGTCAAAATCACACCGTAATCTACACTTTTTTTTAAAAATTTAGATCGTTCATTTAAAAATTAGCTGTTTACGGCTTTAACTTCTCTGCCTGTAATAACAATTGGGGTAGTTGTTCTGTTTCCTTCAGAAGCATTTTCTAAATTTAGCACTCCTCTCGGGCACACAGCTGAACACACTCCACAACCCACACAAGATGAGCGTACAATATTTTGACCTCTTTGTGCATACCAACGCACATCTATGCCCATTTCGCAATAAGTAGAACAATTACCACATGAAATGCATTGCCCACCATTGGTTGTAATTCTAAACCTTGATTTAAATCGCTGAACGATTCCTAAATAAGCAGCTAAAGGGCAACCAAACCTACACCAAACTCTGTTGCCCATTAAAGGATAAAAGCCTGTTCCTACTACTCCGGCAAAGCCTGCGCCTATCCAAGCACCATAAGTTTCTCTAATTATATAAGTATTTACACCCAACAAACTACCCAATCCACTAAAGTAAGTGTATAATACACCTATCGTCATTAAAACAGCAAATACCAATACACCATGAATAGAATATCTTTCAATCTTCCAAGCTTTGAGAGACTTGTCAGATAATTGCCTGTATGGATCGCCAAGAGTTTCTGCTAGACCACCACAACCACAAACCCAAGAGCAATACCAGCGTTTTCCGAAAAAATACACAAACACCGGTACACCAATTACTATAAGTGTAATGCCCCAACCCAACATAAAAATGCCAATACTTCCATTAGATACCAGCGTACTCAATTCATTATCAAAGAAAAAATCGTAGTCTAGCGGCCAGATATTTTTAAAATCGTAATAAGGTTGGTTTAATCTTAAGAGTATTTCAGGAATAAGAAAGGCAAATGCAGTTTGAAAAAACATAACTGAAAAAGTACGGACAATCTGATACTTACTATGTCTGTATTTGATAATCATTCGCACACCCATTACCAATATACTAAGCGTATATATAAACCCGTAAAGGAAAAATCTGCCACCATTACTCCCTTTTAGCAAAATACTAATCGGATCTACCATTATTATCCAGTTGAGCATATATTCTGGATAGTAGTATAAAAATATATAGAAAAGTATAAGGTAAGTACCTGTTAAAATCCCTAACCAGCCTTTATTATGCATGGCACTCTTAAATATGCCATTATTCTTAATTCCCGGCTTTCCTTCATTTAACTTTGGCAAAATGTACATACTCGCCCCAACGATGCACAAACCATAAGTAAGTAATATAAATAACCACGGATTATCCTTTACTGGACTTTTAGTAGCAGCTTTTGTAATAGAAGTTTTGATGTCTTTTATCTTGTATCTATCAAATCCTTTTTGATTAATAATGCCATATTTTCGTATGTTATCTACCACACCTGACAGGTTATTATTCAACTCATCTTTTGTAGAATATGTAGTTCCAAAAAGCCAGCTCCCATAATCGATAATTGCTTTTTGTTTAAATGCAGTTGCTTCATCGTTACCATTAAAAACCGATTTTACCACATCTTCTGTTAATACATATTGCCCATCTTTTTGGGCAGCGTTTAGCAGCTCATCCAACTCATTATCGCTCACTGCATAAGCATCTAGTACTTGCGCATTTATAGTCTCAAATGCTTTGTCTAACTCAGCAATAAATTTAAAAGATGAAGAAATGGTATTATCAATAATGCTTGATGCTTCTTGAGTAAAAGACTCTTGTAAGCCATCGGGAATTTGCTCGCTTACAATGTTTCTTGTAAGCTCATAATTAGACAAAAAGAAGGTGTAATTAAAGGTTATAAAGCCTGTAATAAACAGTATAAGCCCCGTAGTTTTAATTAATTTCATGAAGGTTCAGACGTAGATAAAAAATATTGTTAAGTATCGAAATTTCGAAACTATTACAGTCTTAAATTCTGATAAGTTCCTACCAAAAAGTCTCTACAAGCCTAAATAGCTGTTTTATCCTAAATATCACAAAAATGTTACTTTTCGAATAACACCTGTTAATGTTTAATTAAAATAAATCATCATTATGTAACATATAGTTAACATTGTATTTATATTTGCGTAAAGGATTAATAGAGAGTCAACATAAAACTTTAGAAACATGTTAAAATATATAAAACTATCGCTTTCAGCACTTACAGCTTTTTTCTTATTCGGTTTTGCAGCAAATGCACAAACTTTGGTTTCTAGTACAAATACAGATTTTACTGCTGTAAATACAGAAGAAACTTTTGTAGTTCCACCAAGGCCAGTCAATTATTCGGAGGTAAGAAACAGCATTGAATACCCTATTTCTTGCCGTAAACAAGGAATTGAAGGCAAAGTGCTTACAAAAATCTATGTTGGTAAAGACGGTTCTCCAATGAAATATGAGATTGTTAAAAGTGCAGACAAAGCCCTAACTGAAGCTTGCATAGAGAAAATAAACGCTTTTAAATTCGAACCTGCCAGAGATGCTTCAGGAAATACAGTAGAAAGATGGGTAGTAGTTCCATTAAACTTTAAATTAAGCATATAAAACTCCATAAATACTTTAAAAAAAGCCTTGTTGTAAAATTACAACAAGGCTTTTTTATTTATTTCCAATCATGTTTAAAGCAGTTATTTGCAAATAACTAAACAATCTGCTCAATTTTTTAAATGTAAATACAGCACAAGAAATAAGAAACTTTACATTTGCTATAAGGTATTACTTAAATTTAGCTTTGATTCATTTTTTCTTACAACTAGTGTTTCGCATGCGGTTAAAGACTGCTTTATTTATTAGCAAATATTTCCCAGCTTTCATTTTTACTTTACTCATTCAGGTTCCTGTTTTTGCACAGGTGGGTGGTATATCTACTTTTGAATTTGTAAACCTACCAGTAAATACCCGCATGGTAGGTTTGGGTGGAGTAAATGTAAGCTCACAACAGTTAGATGCCAGTATGTTTTCTGCAAACCCAGCATTACTAACCGATTCTATAGACCAGTATTTAGCACTAAACCATTACAGCTATAATGCTGGTGTAAAAAACAATCAACTAAATTATGCCCGAAAGCTATCAGCAAAAGGTATGTGGGGCATCGCTATACAACAACTCAGCTATGGAGAGTTTGACTCCTACGATCTTACCGGATTATACCAAGGTACATTCAATGCCAACGATTTTTCTGTTGGCATTAGCCATGCACGCATGAGTGGGCCCTTTTCAATAGGTGGTACAGTAAAATTTGTGCAATCTACTATAGAAACTTATCAAGCTAGTGGCATGCTCTTCACTATCGGAGGTGCTTTTATTCATCCTGAACAAGACTTAAAAGTAGGACTCGTGCTACAAAACTTTGGTTTTGCCTTTTCGCAATACACAGACGAACAAAGCTTTGAAATGCCATTTGATGCCATTTTAGGAGCTACTTTTAAACCGAAAATGATGCCTTTACGATTTTCTGTAACAGCACATCACCTGACAGAATTTCTTAATATTGCTTATGACGATCCTAATACTAAATCTGAGGTTGATGCTTTTGGGGAAGAAATTGATAATAAAATAAGCTTTGCTGACAAATTGTCAAGGCACTTTGTGTTTGGAGGTGAATTTGTATTTTCTAAAAATTTAAACCTTCGGTTAGCTTATAACTTTTTACAAAGAAGAGAGTTACAGGTTGAACAAAGAAAAGGGCTTGCTGGTTTTTCTTATGGACTGATGATCAGATTAAAGAGATTCGAACTGTCATACTCAAGAGCTGTACAACACATTTCAGGAGGCACCAACATCTTTTCTCTGGCTATAGATACTAAGAGCCTAATTAAGCGTCGGCGAGTTATTGAGTAAAATTTATAAAAGTTTTAATATGCTTGACAATAATAAATATTACACACCAAAAGAAATTGTTGCGGAACTCGATAAATATATTATCGGACAAAACGAAGCGAAAAGGAATGTAGCCATTGCTCTCAGAAACCGTTGGCGAAGAATGAATTCCAAACCGGAAATTCAGAAAGAAATTATGCCAAACAACATACTGATGATCGGAGCTACCGGTGTAGGTAAAACTGAAATCGCCAGAAGGTTGGCAAACATCGCAGATGCACCATTTATTAAAGTAGAAGCTTCTAAATTTACCGAAGTTGGTTATGTGGGTAGAGATGTAGAAAGCATGGTAAGAGACCTTTCGGAGCAGTCTGTACAAATGGTAAAGACTCAAAAGAAGAAAGAAGTAAATGAAAAAGCTGAGCAGATTGTTGAAGATCTTCTTTTAAATGCATTAATCCCACCTCTAAAATCTAGCAATACATCGAACAGCGGAAATAACGTTGGATTCCAATCTTCAGATCAGGAATTGAATGAAAAAACCCGCGAACGTTTCAGAGAAAAAATTAAGAACAAAGAGTTAGAAGATCGCAAAATCGAGATTGTTGTGGATAACAATAGCAATCCTGGTGTTGGTCTTGTAGGTGGTGGTGTTGATGAAGTTTCTATGATGAACATTCAGGAAATGATCTCTGGAATGATGCCTAAAAAGCAAAAGAAACGCAAAGTAACTATTAGTGAAGCTCGCAAAATCTTAATGGAGCAAGAAAGTGCTAAACTCATCGATATGGATGAGGTGAAAGAAGAAGCCGTTTTTAAATGCGAAAATGCTGGAATTATCTTTATAGACGAGATAGATAAAATTGCAGTAGGTTCTGGTGGTGGTAAAGGACCTGATGTAAGCCGTGAGGGTGTACAAAGAGATTTACTCCCAATTGTAGAAGGAAGTGCTGTAAATACAAAATATGGTGTAATTAAAACAGATCATATTTTATTTATCTCAGCAGGTGCATTCCACGTGTCAAAACCTTCTGACCTCATTCCTGAGTTACAAGGGCGTTTCCCAATTCGTGTAGAATTAGATAGTCTAACTAAACAAGACTTTTTCAATATTCTAAAAACACCAAAAAATGCCCTTACTAAACAGTACTCAGCACTTTTTGAAGCTGAGTCAGTTTCATTAGAATTTCAGGAAGATGCATTAGAAGAAATTGCAGAAATCGCATTTACAATTAACAGCGAGATCGAAAACATTGGTGCTAGAAGATTACATACTGTAATGAGTAAATTACTCAACGACTTCTTATTTGATGTACCAGATGTAATTACTCCAAACTCAAGACTTTCTGTTACAAAAGAAATGGTTCATGAAAGACTTTCTGGTCTTGTAGCAAACAAAGATTATAGCCAATACATCTTATAAAAAACTATTCACAGGTTCGGCAAAATTTTCGAAAAGCTCCGGAAATTACATTTGTTCAATAAATACTTATGCCGAACCTGTGTGCTTTTGCCTTATTAACTTTACTTTTGCAGGATGGCAAGAATTCTGGCAATAGATTATGGCAAAAAGCGAACAGGCATCGCAGTAACTGACGAACTTCAGATTATTGCAAATGCACTAGACACAGTACCTACCGAAAACCTTATCAAGTTTCTTACAGAATATTTTAAGACACAGAATGTTGAAAGTATTGTTTTAGGAATGCCTAAAAACCTAGATCAGTCAGAAACTCATGCCACTCCACTAGTTCTAAAATTCAAAGAACAGCTTACCAAACTTTTCCCTGAGAAAAAGATTTTCACTGTAGATGAGCGATTTACTTCCCGTATGGCCGTAAATGCAATGGTAGCTGGAGGCATGAAGAAAAAAGACAGAAAAAATAAATCTAACATTGATAAAATAAGTGCTGTAATTATTTTACAGTCATTTATGGATAGCAAAGATTTTCTCCAAAATCAATAATCATAATTAATACAGATAGCAAAATGATTTATCCAATTTATTCTTACGGTTTCCCGGTATTAAGAAAAAAAGCTGAAGATATAGATAAAGATGGTGACATTGACGTGAAAAAGTTGACTGAAGACATGTTTGAAACCATGTATGCAGCTAATGGTGTAGGACTTGCCGGACCACAGATTGGCAAATCACTTAGAATTTTTGTTATAGACGCAGATGCCATGGATCCAGAAAACCTGGAAGGCTATAAAAAGGTGTTTATAAATCCAGAAATAATTGAAGAAGAAGGTGAAGAGTGGCCATTTGAAGAAGGTTGTTTAAGCATTCCAAAAATTAGAGAAGAAGTTACAAGACAAGAAAAAGTAACTATTAACTACTTTGATGAAAACTGGGAAGAGCATACAGAAACCTTCGATGGATTAGTTGCCAGAGTTGTTCAGCACGAATACGACCACATAGAAGGCATTTTGTTTACAGACCATTTAAGCTCATTCAAAAAACGCCTACTTAAAGGAAAACTCAATGGCATTAGCAAAGGAAAAGTTGAGCATGACTATAAAATGAAATTCCCAACCAAGTAGTTAAACGGCTAAAAAATATAAACCCCTTCACTCAAAACAGTGAAGGGGTTCTTTTTTAATCAAATAAATTTTAGTTCTTATTTGCCAATTGCCCACACGCTGCATCAATATCTTTACCCCTACTTCTTCTAATATTCACATTTACACCCTTTCTTGTAAGATATTCGCCAAACATTTCTAGCCTATCTTCTTTCGTATTTTGGTAACCCGCCTCACTTATTGGGTTATATTCTATAATATTTACTTTACTTGGCAAGTGTTTGGTAAATCTGTAAAGCTCTTCTGCATCTTTAATACTGTCATTAAAATTATGAAACACGATATATTCATAAGTAACAGCATTTTTAGTTTTATGGAAATAATACTTCAAGGCATCCCTCAACACATCCAAATTATTTTGGTCGTTAATCGGCATTATCTGCGCTCTTTTTTCATCATTTGCTGCATGCAGAGATAAAGCCAATCTAAATTTCACCTCATCGTCACCTAGTTTCTTAATCATTTTAGCTATGCCCGCTGTAGAAACAGTAATTCTCTTAGGCGACATTCCAAGCCCTTTAGGAGAAGTTATATATTCTACCGACTCCAAAACATTCTTATAGTTTAACAATGGCTCACCCATGCCCATATAAACAATGTTTGTAAGTGGAGTTTGGTAACGCTCTTCCGCCTGTCTAGAAATAGCTACAACCTGATCATAAATTTCAGCAGCATCCAAGTTTCTTTTTCTATCCATATAACCTGTTGCACAAAATTTACAGGTAAGCGAACAACCTACTTGCGAAGAAACACAAGCAGTCATTCTATCATCTGCCGGAATGAGCACTCCCTCTACTAAATGTTTATCGTGTAACCTAAAACCAGATTTTATGGTACCATCATTACTAATTTGAGAATGATCAACCACAACAGGATTAATTATAAAGTTTTCACTCAATAATTCTCTAGTTTTAATAGAAAGGTTAGTCATGTCATCAAAGCTGTGAGCCGATTTCTTCCATAACCATTCATATATCTGCTTGGCTCTAAATGCTTGCTCCCCATTGTTTTTAAGGAAATCTGCCAGCGCATTTAGATCGAGCTTTCTTATATCTTTTTTGTCTTGAGTATTTGTTAACATAAACGCAATAATAACTAAATATTAAATTTTTACTGATATGGTTTATTTGCCCAGTTTTAATTTGCAATTGCCTTTTTCAACACAGTATTTTGCTGCCCTTTGCAAATTAAGACAAAGCTTTTTTTAAAGCATACAAGCATAGCTAAATAAATCAAACAATGGAGTTAGTTTTCATGGTCGCCGGTTTTATGTTTGCTGCTTACTCTGTAGTAGCTAACGATGTTATTCAAACACTCGGCACATTTTTAAGTTCAAACAGGGAAAGACCCTGGTGGATTCTTTCAATTTATACCGGCGGCATTCTATCTGTTGTTCTAGTTTATGGCTGGTTACATTACAATGGAGACGTTTCCTACGGAAGATTAAGCTCAAAAGGATTAGGTGAATTACCTTCTCCATTTTACTGGTGGTATATGCTACCTCCACTTGTTTTGTTAATCATTACTCGTTACGGCATACCAGTAAGTACTACCTTCCTTATTCTAAGTATCTTCTCTATTAGCAGCGACGAAAGCATTCAAGGTAATGCCGTTGATATTTTAATAAGCATATTCTCTGGTAAATCTACTATCGGAAAAATGCTTAGCAAATCAATTTTAGGCTACATAGTTGCATTTGGTGCAGCAATAGTATTATATTTTTTAATAGCTAAAAAGGTTGAAAAATATTTTCTAGACCACAAATATCTTAAAGCTGATAATAAATGGGTTGTAATGCAATGGTTTTCTACTGGTTTTTTGTGGAGCCAATGGTTAATTCAAGACCTTGCTAATATCTATGTGTTTTTACCCAGAGAGTTACCACTTGCTTACCTTATCTTTTCACTGGTACTCATCTTATCATTAATCTGCTATATTTTCTATAACAAGGGTGGCTCAATACAGAAAATAGTAACCTCCAAAACCAATACTACTGATATAAGATCAGCTACTATTATCGACTTTATTTATGGTATCATCTTATTAATTTTTAAAGAGATGAGTAATATACCAATGAGTACTACATGGGTTTTTGTTGGTTTATTAGCAGGTAGAGAGTTTGCCATATCTTACCAATTAAATATACAAAGCTTTGCAAGTGTTTTCCAATTAGTATTAAGAGACCTTGCAAAAATTATGTTAGGCTTGGTAGTAAGTATACTACTGGTCTTATTAATCTCAATGCTTCAGTAAATTCACCTTTTCAAGCAGGATTTATTACCAGTAAGAAATACTTACTGGTAATAAAATCACTGTCCTTTCTGCCTTTTATCCGAAATCAATTATATTAGCGACTCGTATTAAGCTGAAACAGCTCTCAATATTATGAGAGTAAGTGAAACCAATAGCTAATAAAGGCTATTTATAATAAATTAAGCAAATATCTATGAGCAATTTGTTAGATTTTGAAAAGCCAATTGCAGAGCTGGAAGCAAAACTTCAAGAAATGGAAGCAATGGCTGAGAATAACGACGTTGACATTAAAGAGGCAATCGATTCACTAGAGCAAAAAATAAACGAACTTAAAGTGAATACCTTTAAGAATCTTACCCGCTGGCAAAAGGTACAACTGTCTCGTCACCCAGAGAGACCTTACACCCTCGATTACATTTATGAAATCACTTCGGATTTTATCGAGATTCATGGTGATAGAAATGTAAAAGACGATAAGGCAATGGTTGGTGGATTAGGTACCATTGATGGTAAAACCTTTATGCTCATAGGTCAGCAAAAGGGCAGAAACACCAAACAAAGACAAATGCGTAACTTCGGTATGCCTAACCCTTCTGGCTATAGAAAGGCGCTTCGTCTCATGAAAATTGCTGAAAAATTTAATAAGCCTATAATCTGCTTTATAGATACTCCTGGTGCATTTCCTGGAATAGAAGCAGAAGAAAGAGGACAAGCAGAAGCAATTGCACGTAACCTCAAAGAAATGTTTATGCTTAAAGTGCCAATTATTTGTATAGTAATTGGTGAAGGAGCTTCTGGAGGCGCATTAGGCATTGCGATAGGTGATAAAGTATTTATGCTTGAAAACACATGGTACTCTGTAATTTCGCCTGAAAACTGTTCTACCATTCTTTGGAGAAGTTGGGATTACAAAGAACAAGCCGCTGAAGCGATGAAACTAACTGCCGAGGATATGAAAAAAGCCAAGTTAGTAGATGGTATTATAGAAGAGCCTCTTGGTGGAGCACATACAGACTACAAGATTATTACGCAGGCTGTAAAAGACACAATTCTTAAAGAAACTGCCAAGTTAGAAAAACTTAGTGTAGACAAGAGAATAGAAAAAAGAATCGCTAAATACTCAGATATGGGTGTAGTGGTTGAGTAGGAAAGAATATATAAAATAGAAAGCACAAAAAAACCGAAGGCATTCTTCGGTTTTTTTATGATCTAAATCTATAAAAATTAAGATTGTATTACTTGTTCTAGCTTTTCAAGAATACGCCCTTTCGTTTTTAGCTTATTTACAAAATTATTTCTTTGCTGAAAGATATTCATATTTGAAGACGAGCGCATACCTTGAGCAAGCACAAATGCATGTTTCTTCTGGAAGTCTTCCAGCTCTTGCTCATCTTTCTTAATAGATTCTTTAAGCACTACAATTCTTAGTCTTGCCTGATCTGGTAGTGATCTCTTATAAATATCAGGGTGGAAATACTTAGTCGATTTCTCAAGAAAATAAGTTTCAAACAACTCGTTACAAACAATTCGGAATCTAAGATTAAGCTCTTTATCTTCCTGATGATTAGTTTGTTTTCCAAGTTTTTTCCAGTTGTCCTGAACTTGCTTAATCTCGTTGATATTTACTTTACTACCATCCATTTTTAGCATGTCAGATACACCATTAAGTAAATCTCTTTTAATCTCAATAGCCGATTTATCTCGAATAGATACACTGTATTTGAGGCTATTAAAATATTTATCGAGCTCCTTCTTAAAAGTAATTTGTAGCCTTTTAATCTTCTTAATAGGAAGATTTCCAACGTTTTTCCATTCACGCTGAAGATTTTTAACAAATTGCTTTTTCTCTGGATCAGACCCTGCCTTATTAATGTTTTCAATCTGGTAAACCAGCTTTCTGTAACGCATAAAGCGTTCATTCTGAATTTTGGTCTGCTCATCAAAGAATGACTTTCTTCTTTGGAAGAAATAGTCTAATGCATTATTAAAATCATCGGTAAGGCGGTCATCTACCTCTTTGTGAGCGCTACCGGTTTTAATCCATTTTAGTTTGAGCTCCTTAAATTTGTTAGAAGCATTTTTCCAGTCGGTGCTTCCTTTTAAGCTGTTTGCTTCCTCTAGTAAAGCTGTTTTAATTTCGTAATTCTTCTCCCTATTCTTCTCAATATAGGCGTTTATCTCATCCTCGAGCTCGTTAATTTCATTGAAAAGCACGATAAAATCTCCTAATCCATTATACTGCGCTAAATATGTACGCATGTGGATTAATTTCATTAAATAGGAGCCCTTATTCTCTGCTTCAACTACAGAATTTTTTACGTCCTCGAGTTTCTTTTTCACCATTTCGTAACGATTCACGAAATAGCGCATACTTTCTTCATCACTTTCTCTTACTACACCTAATTCTCTATCTTTGAATTCAAAATAGCCTTTCAGATAAACTTTTCCATCTTTAATATACCCGAACTCTGAGATTTCGGGATATTCTTTAATTGTTGATTCTGACATTGGTTTCTAATTTTCGTTTGTTTTGGCAAAAAGTTAAAAAAATTACAGCGATAATTATTAAAACACATTAATAAATATCAATTTTTCAATAAAAAGGCTGCATTTGCGCGTAACAACAGTTGATATCACTAATATTGCTTAAAAATATCATTTTCAATTGAAAATATCCAAAAAAATATGACTAACCTCATTCAATTATTTTTTTTTCTGAATGATTTAAATTAGCAAGAATTTTCAATAAAATTAAAAAATTAATTCAATTAACTAACTCCCATGAGTAACGAAACTATCATTTTTTCGATGGAAGGGGTAAGTAAGATTCATCCCCCCAATAAACAGGTACTAAAAAATATTTATCTTTCTTTTTTCTACGGAGCTAAAATTGGTATTCTCGGTTTAAATGGCTCAGGTAAGTCTTCACTTTTAAAAATTATTGCAGGTGTAGATAAGTCTTACAATGGCCATGTAGTTTTTTCTCCAGGATACACAGTTGGTTATCTGGAACAAGAACCTCAGCTCGACCCTGAAAAAACTGTAAAAGAAGTAGTACAGGAAGGTGTAAAAGAAATTGTTGATCTTCTTAAAGAATTCGACGAAATAAATATGGCATTTGCCAACCCTATGTCTGACGACGAAATGAATAAACTCATTGAAAGACAGGGAGAAGTTCAAGAAAAACTTGATCATCACAATGCTTGGGAGTTAGACAACAGATTGGCTAAGGCAATGGATGCCCTTAACTGCCCACCTGAAGACGCAAAAATTGGCGTACTCTCTGGTGGTGAAAAAAGAAGAGTAGCACTTTGTAGATTATTACTAAAAGAGCCAGATGTACTCCTACTCGACGAACCTACCAACCACTTAGATGCAGAATCTGTACATTGGCTTGAGCAACACTTACAGCAATATAAAGGTACTGTAATAGCAGTAACTCACGATAGATACTTTTTAGATAATGTAGCCGGGTGGATTCTTGAACTAGACAGAGGAGAAGGTATTCCATGGAAAGGCAATTATTCTTCTTGGTTATCTCAAAAACAAAACAGATTAGCACAAGAAGAAAAATCTCAGTCTAAGCGCCAAAAAACCTTACAACGTGAGTTGGAATGGATCAATATGTCGCCAAAAGCTAGACAAGCCAAGCAAAAAGCCAGAATTAATTCTTATGAAAAAATGCTTTCTGAAGAAGGAAAAGCAAAAGAAGAGAAACTGGAATTATACATACCAGATGGTCCGAGGTTAGGTAATGTGGTTATTAATGCAGAAGGAATAACCAAAACCTTTGGCGATAAAGTGCTTTACGAAGACCTTACATTCTCACTTCCACAAGGTGGTATTGTAGGTGTTATTGGTCCTAATGGTGCAGGTAAAACCACGCTTTTCAATTTAATTACCAATAAAGCAAATCCAGATAAAGGTAATATTACCATTGGTTCTACTGTAGATATCGCTTATGTAGACCAAGAACATACCCACCTAGACCCAGAAAAAACAGTTTGGGAAACCATTTCAGATGGAAATGAACTGCTTACAGTAGGTACTAGAGAAATTAACTCTAGAGCATATGTAAGTAAATTCAATTTCTCTGGTAGCGATCAACAGAAAAAAGTTGGTGTGCTTTCTGGTGGTGAAAGAAATCGTGTACATCTGGCTATGACTTTGAAACAAGGGGCTAACCTACTATTACTCGATGAGCCTACCAACGACTTGGATGTAAACACATTAAGAGCATTAGAAGAAGCATTGGATAACTTTGCAGGTTGTGCTGTAATTATCAGTCACGACAGATGGTTTCTTGATAGAATTGCTACCCATATTCTGGCTTTTGAAGGTGATGCAAAAGTGCGTTTCTTCGAAGGTAACTTTACAGAATATGAAGAAAAAAGGAAAGAATTAACTGGTAATACAACCAGACAAAGATTTAAGTATAAAAAATTGAAATAAAAACAAATTATTAATAAATATTTTTCTTTTTTTATTAATTTCAATAATTAATAAATTTAAAGTAACAAAAATAAAACATTTTGTTTTTTGTACTTTGTAAGCATAGCTTAATTCAAATTAATTTACATTCATGAGGGATGTTATACATTTACTTCCTGAATCACTAGCTAATCAGATCGCGGCTGGAGAAGTGGTACAAAGGCCTTCTTCTGTAGTAAAAGAACTGCTTGAAAACTCTATTGATGCAGGAAGTTCTCAGATTACTTTAATAATCAAAAACGCTGGAAAATCACTTATACAGGTAGTAGACGACGGTAAAGGGATGTCAGAAACCGATGCAAGGATGTGCTTTGAGCGCCATGCTACGTCAAAAATTGCTGACACAGAAGATCTGTTTAAGATACTAACTTTTGGTTTCAGAGGAGAAGCCTTGGCTTCTATTGCTGCAGTTGCTCAAGTTGAGTTAAAAACCTGCCAAGAAAGTGATGAAACTGGTGTTTTGATTGAAATTGAAGGATCTGAGATTAAAAGACAGGAACCCGTAATGAGTCAAACAGGTACTACTGTATCTGTAAAAAACCTGTTTTTTAATGTACCAGCCAGAAGAAATTTTTTAAAATCCAATCCGGTTGAAATGCGCCACATTATTGAAGAATTTCAAAGAGTGGCACTTTCTAATCCTGAAATAAATATGTCTTTATATCAGGATGATCTAGAAACACTCAACTTAAAATCTGGCAAGCTGGCAAAACGAATTGTAAGTATTTTTGGTAAGCAATATCAAGATCAACTCATCCCTTGTAGAGAAGAAGTACAACATGTGCTCATCGAAGGATACATTGGCAAACCAGAATCTGCCAAGAAAACTAGAGGTGAGCAGTTTTTCTTTGTGAATGGCCGCTATGTAAAGCATCCATACTTGCACCATGCCATTATGAATGCTTACGAGGAATTACTGCCAGAAGGAACATTCCCTTTTTATGCATTAAAAATAGACCTAGACCCTGTTCATGTAGATATTAATGTGCATCCAACCAAAACAGAAGTCAAATTTGACGATGAAAGAACCATATATGCCGTAGTAAGTGCTACAATTAAACAAGCACTTGCTTCAAATGGAATTACTCCTTCCATCGATTTTGACTTGGATGTAAACTATGCCACACAGAGAGCCGCTTCTACTTTGCCCTCTTCTGCCAATAACAGTAATATTAGCAGTGGAAGCAACAATAAGTTTACTGTGCCTACAGGTACTTTTAATAATAATCAGGTTAAAAACTGGCAAAAGCTATATCCCGATCCTGATAAAACACGCAAGTGGGAAAATGAATTTATGGAATTAAAAAGCCGATCAGATGTACCAGAAAAATCTGGCAAACCACTTGAAATCACTTTCAGTAGTGCAGCAAATGAAATTAACGAGCAGGCAGAGCAAGAAGAAAAGCTAAACGAGCACCAAGCTAGGGTTCAAAAAACACTTCAAATAAAATATAAATACATTGTTGCTCAGGTAAAATCGGGCTTAATGGTAATTAACCAGCAAGCCGCTCATGAGCGAATTTTGTACGATCAGTTTATTAACAGACTCGAAAGCGGAAAAGGCATTTCTCAAAAATTGGTTTTCCCACAAACCATTGAGTTACCTCCTGCAGATTGTGCTACTTTAATTGGTGTATTACCAGAACTTCACCAAATCGGTTTTGAATTGGAGCCTTTTGGCCAACAAGCATTTATTTTAAGAGGGATTCCAGCAGAAATTAAAGAATCTGCAGCAGATAGTATTATAGAGAGTTTTCTGGAGCAAATTAAAATGAATCAGACATCATTGGAAGATGAAAAGAAAAGCAAAATGGCTAAAATTATGGCTAAAAAAGCTTCTTTAAAGGAGGGCGACCGATTACACAGTGATGAAAGACAAGCATTAATAGAGCAACTTTTTGCTTCTTCTAATCCCAACTATAGTCCGGATGGGAAAAAGATAATTGCGATGCTTGGTTCTGAAAGATTAGATGAACTTTTTATGTAAAAAAAGATTATACTAAAATACAGGTGAGAACCTGTTATGCATTAATACGGAATATATTGTAAATTTGCATTTTAATTTAGTAGTAAAACATTTTACAATTAAATGCTTTAACTCTAAAAGTATTTAATTAATAAAAAGAATATTTTAACCAGAATCAAAATGCTCTATAATATTAAATTTCATCTTGGCGCAAAACCTGAAGTGGATGTTGAAGTACTTGAACTGGATGAAGTGGACACAGATTCTGAAAAAGAAAGAAATCTAGTTGTATTTAATGATGATGTAAATACTTTTGACCACGTAATTCAGGCATTAATTGACATTTGCGAGCACACAAAAGAACAGGCCGAACAATGTACTCTAATTATACATTACAAAGGAAAATGTGTAGTTAAAAACGGTTCTTATGAAAAATTGGCTCCAATGTGTACCGCAATTTGCGATAGAGGAATCAGTGCTGAAGTTGCTTAATCCTTCACTAATAACTGATTACAACAGTTATCAGCTAGTCTTATCTCATATTCTGTAACTGTGGCTCATAAATATTTAAAAAAAGCCCTTTTTTATTTCTTTCGCTGTACTTATTTTTAGAAACTAAATTTATCAAACGGCCATCCATTCTCTATTTTTCGGGTTTGAATGGCTTAATATTATAACAAGATGAACTACCCTTCCCGTTTACTAGATGATGCTATCAACGAAATTTCCAAACTACCGGGTATTGGAAAAAAGACAGCGCTTAGGCTCGCATTATTTCTATTAAAACAAGAGGAAGACGTTTCTCAAAATTTGTCTAATGCTATTTTAAAACTTCGCTCAGAAATAAAGTATTGCAGTAGCTGCCATAGTATTTCCGACGATGTAATTTGCAATATCTGTAACAATAATTCTAGAGATAAAGGTACTATCTGCGTAGTAGAAAACACTTCAGATGTAATGGCAATAGAAAATACAGCTCAGTACTTTGGCATGTACCATGTACTCGGTGGAGTTATCTCTCCAATAGAAGGTATTTCACCCGCAGATTTAAATCTATCATCTCTATTCGAAAGAGCTCAAAATGAAGAAGTTAAGGAGATTATTCTTGCACTTAACTCTACGATGGAAGCAGATACAACTGCTTTCTATATTATGAAAAAGCTCAAAGAAAGAAACATTAAAATTACCGCTATTGCCAGAGGTGTTCCGGTAGGTGGCGAATTGGAATACACAGACGAGGTAACACTCGGCAGAAGTATTGCCAGAAGAGTGATGTATGAATGATGATGACCCCGAAATATCAGTCATCCTCCCCTATTTCAATGCCGAAGCCACTCTTCACTCAGCTATTGATAGCATACTTAAACAAAAATTTGAAAGTTTTGAGCTCGTTTTAATCAATAATTGCTCAACCGACAATTCTTATCAAGTTGCAAAAAATCTTGCCTCAAAACACCAGAAAATACGCCTAATACAAGAAAATGCTCCCGGAGTTGCGAATGCTTTTAACAAAGGGCTTCAATTAGCTAATGGCAAATTTATAGCTCGTATGGATGCAGACGACACATCCACTCCCAAAAGACTAGAAAAGCAAATACAATTACTGAAAGATAATAGGCAAATCTCCATCGTTGCTTCTCAAGTACAGCTTTTGCCAACAAACAAAAATAGAGGTTTTCAACATTTTGTAAACTGGTCTAACAAGCTCATTTCCCCTGAGCAAATCGCACTTAACAGATTTGTAGAGCAGCCTGTGGTAAACCCCAGTATAATGTGCAGAAAGGAAGTATTTGAGACTGTTGGATCTTACAAACATGGTAACTTTCCAGAAGACTACGATTGGTTTTTAAGAGTATTAGAAGCCGATTATCAAATCGCCAAAATACCTGAACCATTGCTACAGTGGAACGATTCAGCTAGCAGATTAAGCCGTACTGACAAAAGATATAGTATAGCTGCTTTTTATAAAACCAAAGCTTTTTATCTTTCCAAATGGTTAAAGAAAAACAATCCATTTTACCCGCATATAGCCATTTGGGGAATGGGTAAAAAATCTAAACAAAGGGCTTCGTTACTCGAAAAATATAACATCAATATAACCGCATATATTGATGTAATTAATGCTCCTGAAATTTCAGAGACTTATTACCACTTTGAAAACATTCCTCCACCTGGCAAAATTTTTATTATTTCTTATGTAGGTAACAGAGGGGCAAGAGAAAAAATAAGAAACTTTCTAATACAGAAAGGTTATGTAGAAGGCAAAAATTTTATAATGGCAGCTTAAAAGTACTTGACTTTCTGATAAAAAAGCAGCATCTTGGCTGCTGTAAACAAAATTTATTTTTTGCATATTTCTTCATCATATTCCCACATACTGCCAGAAGTGCGCTAAGCCACAGATTTACTTACTCTTAAGTTAAATCTTGGCAAACCCCATTTACTCCTTTTACACAAGGAGCCTTAAATTATATTTTCAAAAATTTACTTTTTACTACAATGAAAATTTATTCAAAGGAAACTTTGGGCTGGAATACCTTTTTTGAAGAACAAAAAAATCAATCTGAATACGGCATTTTTACTGATGCTAGAGTTTCAGCAGAAAATAAAAACAACTATCTGTTGCTAGTTCCAAAGCTTGGAGAAATTACCGCAGAATGCACAGGCAAGCTAATGTTTAGTGTTGATAATGCCACCGAGTTACCCAAAACAGGAGACTGGGTTTCAGTTCAGTTATTTCACGATGAGCTTAAAGGAGTGATTCATTTCGTTTATGAAAGAAAGACTTCGCTTGGCAGAAAAGTAGCTGGAAAACGCACAGAAGAACAGATTATCGCAACAAACATAGACATTGTGTTTCTTGTACAAGGGCTCGATAACAACTTTAATATAAATCGCCTTTTTAGAACTGTGGTGATGGTACAAGAAGCCTCTATACAACCTGTAATTGTGCTCAACAAAGCAGATATTGCAAATGATGCTGATGCTAAATTAAAACTGGTACAAGATCAGCTTAAAGATGTACCTGTAATTATGCTGAGTGCTTTACAAAAAACAGGGATAGAGCAACTCAAAAGCTATATTAAAGAAGGAGAAAGCATTGTTTTTATGGGTTCTTCGGGAGCCGGAAAATCTACACTTATTAATGCACTTTCTGAAACAAATATGGCTTTAACCGGAGCTGTTAGGTCGCAAGATGATAGAGGTAAGCATACAACTACTCGACGAGAAATGTTTCTTTTGCCAGAAGGTGGTATTTTGATTGATACGCCGGGTATGCGAGAATTTCAGCTTTATTCAGCTAGCCAAGGCTTAGAAAGTACTTTTGCTGATATTACTGAATTAGCTGATTCATGTCGTTACCGAGATTGCACCCATACAGTAGAAAAGGGCTGTGCTGTTTTAGAAGCTTTAGAAGAAGGAGATATTTCTGAATCTCAGTATGAGAATTTCTTAAAACTGCAACGGGAAGATGCATACATGAAAACCCGAACAGATCAGAAAGCTTTTTTGGAGAAGAAAGCCAAAGACAAACAGCTTCATAAGATGATTAAAAAAATCACTAAGAAAGGGATGTATTAAGAAGCATATGTAATTAAAAGTGTTGGTGTGAAAATTAACACCAACACTTAATTTCTGCTTTGGGCATCTACTATTCTTTCTGAAGAAATGTTGTGATTTTCACTCTAATATTTCCTATTTCGTCTAAATCACCCTCACAATCTATTTTTACTTTTTTCTCTATTTCATCAATTTTATTGTTGAACTCATCTATTGACCCAAATTCAAAATAATACTCATATGCTGTAAAATTTATCCATTTAGTATAAAGCTCAGAATAATTATCTCTTGCTTTAATAGCAATAAAATCACAAGGATACTTTTCAAAATAGGTATTACAATAACCAGATACAATTTCTGATAATGCACCATCGCTAACTCTTACAATACAATTAAAAATATGAAAGTAGAAAGGTTTGGTATCTGGATTTGTAGTTAAAAGACTATCTAGAAAACTAAAGGTCAAATCATCATCCGAAAGAGCAAACTGACCTTGGTAAAACATCTTAGCATATACATCAATATCAGCATGATTCAAATAATATGTTATTGGTTTTCCCTCTAATTCCGACACGAACATGTGATTAGTCAATGTCGAATATTTATCTGGCCTATTTAAATCATGAATATCTTTAACAAAGCTTTTGAGGTTTTTTAATTCAATATCAGAATTTTTGGCTGCTACCTTCAATGCATCAGTAATTTTATGATCACCAAAACACAATGATTTTACATTCACTAAACGTGAATAAATTAACTGCAAATCGATGCCATCATTTATTGGAGTTTGATATTTGGAAATTAAAAATGACTTAACATTATCTGGCTGTTTACAAAATGCTGTGAGTGTAGCTAAAGGGAAGTTTTGAGCATACTCAAATAAAAGCTCACTATTCATCTCACTGAATTCAACATTTGCAGGATTACTCTCGACATAACTCAGAAACAATTTACTTATCTCAGATTCTACCTCATCAAAATACTTTATCCTTGATTTATGCACATATCCAGTCCGAAACTCGAAGTCCACTTTCCACCAATCAGAATTAATATCTGGATAAAAATTAAAAGTCTGCCCACTTAAAATAACACCAATAATATCCGATTTGCCAGAAGGACTAAGCCTTAAATTTGTATAACCATCTGGATCATTTATATACCCTAATTATTGTGCCTTAACTGGAATAATAAGTATTAAACAGAAGAATAAGCATAATTCGATTGTTCTCATAGTCACAAAAAAAGGGAACAGAGTTTAAATTCTGTTCCCTTTGTCTTATAAAGTTGGAATTTTATTCATCGCCATCATCATCGAAATCGAGTGGCCAGCCATCGTCTTCATTCAATAGCTTGTCTATATCCCTTCTTTCCTTTTTGGTTGGTCTACCCAAACCACGTGGCCTCGAAAGGATACCCGACTTGCGAATTATTTCCAGTTTTTCCAGTTCTTCTGCCGGTGTGAGATCTTGTACATACTCATCTACCAATTTGGCTCCTACTCTACTCTTAAGTAGTTTTTTTACTTTGAATTTACGCCAAATCGGAGTCTTTTTTACCTCGATCACATCGCCTTCTTTCACTGCTCTGGAAGATTTCACAAACTGTCCGCTCATAGTAACCCTGCCAGACTTACAAGCTTCTGCAGCAACGTTTCTGGTTTTAAAAATTCTTACCGACCACAAAAATTTATCTATCCGCATAAATCAAGAATTTTTTAATCTAATTTTAGAAAGAGTTGAACCTATATAAAGTTCTATATCTGCAAAATTACATTATTTTTCAACTTCTTTACCAGCAGCTTTCCAGGCTTTCATTCCGCCTTTCATGTCGTAAATTTCAGTGAAACCTGCCTTCATCAAAATTTCAGCAGACTTCTCACTTCTAATACCACTGCCACAATAGATAAACACTGGTTTGTTTTTATCAAGTTCATTTGCAGCTTTATCTATCTCATCAGCTTTGTAATCATACGCCACTGCACCCGATAGTTTTCCAGAAGCCACTTCTCCTGGAGTTCGTGCATCTACCAGTTGGTAATCTGCCGTTTCTTCCATTTTTTTGGAGAAAGCATCTGGCTCAAGTACCTCATAGGTTGTCCCCTGAGGTACTTCCGTTTTTCCACATGCACTGAGTATAGATATTATTACAGCTAGAAATAAGCCTATTCTAAGCTCTTTAAGTTTTATCATGCTTTTCATTTTTAAATTCAAATCACTCAATAATACAATGATTTTGAGAAATAGAAAAGCTGATTACAATGATGCCCAGATATAATTGGCTCCTTGTGTTACAACATTAACCCCTTCTGATAAATTTTCTATACCATCTACAGCACAATATCCATCCATTACAGTTCCCGCTTTCACAGGATATTTTTCGTAGGTATAATTACCTCTATCAATAAAAATGAATGAATTTTCTTCGTCTTTTACTACAGAAAGTTCTGGCACTGCGTCTTGTTCTGCATCAGAAACCATAATTTCAGCACTTATAAACATTCCTAATTTTAACAAAGAAACATCTCCTATCGGATCGATATGCACATTTACAGTGTTGTTTTCTTCGTTAACTGTTTCGCCGATTAAAAATACTTCTCCCTCGAAGTGCTTGTCAGAACCATTCACAGTAAACCTTACTTTTTGCCCTTTTTTAATTTTAAGAATGTCGCGTGTAAACACATTTAATTCTCCGTGGATATGGTCTTTGTTTACCACCTTAAAAGCTTCTGTTTGTGCATCTACATGCTGGCCAATATTTAGCTCAACTCCTGCTACAGTTCCGTTAAATGGTGATTTAATATAGATTACTTCCTGAATTTTGCCAGCTTTAATCTGTTCGGTATCTAAACCAAGCATGTTTAATCTAGCTTTTAATCCAGCAGCTTCTGATTTTAATACCGCAAAATCTGACTCTACTTGCTGAAAAGTTTTTAGCGCAGTAGCATTTTCATCACTTAGTTTTTGCTGGCGCTCATATTCTTTTTCTGCAAACTTTAATTTACTGTTTACTTTCAAGTACTCTTCTTGAAGCGTGATGTAAGCAGGGTCTTCTAATATACCAAGTACTTGCCCTCTACTTACTTTTTCTCCTTCTAATACTTTTACTGCTTTTACAAAACCTTCCATTACTGGATGTATGCTGGCGATACCTTCTGGTGGAACATCGATCATTCCGCTACATTTTACCTTTGCAGAAATTGTTTTCTTTTCGATTTTTCCACTTTTAATTCCTGCCATCTTCACTTGGTCTGCATTTAAGCTAACCACATTGCTACTTGAGTTGCTTTCTGCATTTTGCTCTTGTGTAGCAGCTTCAGTCGACTCTGTATTGGCTGCCTTATCATTTTCGCAAGAAGAAAAAACGAAAACGGCAGCAGCGATTAAAAATAATTGAATCAATTTCATTGTATTCTGATATTTGAAAAGTGATGATTTCTTTAATTTTTTTATGATTTAGTCAGCAAGAAAATATTTCATTTCGATCATTACCCTGTTGTATTCGTACAATACATCTGCATAATCCATCTTAATGCGATTAGCTTCTCCCAAATTCATTATATGTTCGTAATAAGCGATTTCACCTTGTCTGTAAAGTAAATCAGACTTTTCGGTGATTAACTCGGCTCTTGGGAGTGCAGTCTCTTCGA